>NZ_JBKIWN010000001.1:0-297116 GCF_058146165.1 Streptomyces sp. AM25
CAACTACCCCTTATCTAAGTGGCATTGCAGCAACTACATGTCGGCCGAGTTCGCAAAGACACTGCAGCAGCTCGGGCTGCGCAGATCCGCCGGACGCACCGGAATCCGCTTCGACAACGCGATGGCCGAATCATTCTTCGGAGTCCTGAAGAATGAACGCGTATCCCGCGTAACGTACTTGACCCGCGAGACCGCGCGGCAGGACATCACTCGCTACATCGAATTCTGGTACAATCGCAAGCGCCTCCACTCGGCAGTGGGTTACCGCCCTCCGCGCGAAGTTCATGCCGAGTACGAGCAGTTGCGAATCGCCGCGTGACATAGACCGTCAGACGACTGTCCGGAGAACGCGAGGCCCCTCAGTCCTGCCGCGCTCGGCCTACCAGAGGGGCTCTGCTCTGCGGTGGGTCTACCTGACCATTGCGTTCCTCGCCGCCGGCGTCGCCGTAGAGACGTTCCTGCCCTTGTTCGGACAACGCCTGGGCGCACTGCCGCCAGTTGCTGCCGGCTTCTTCGGAGCGGCACTATCCCTCGGCTGGTCAACAAGCCAAGTCCTCAGCTCCTCAGCACGCCGGCAGCAGACGGTCCGACGGCTCCGGGTGACCGGCCCCGCTCTCCTCACAGCCGGACTCGCCACGCTCGCCCTGATGCAGCACCGCGACGCACCACTGCTCCTGGTCATCGCATGGCTGCCCGTTCTTCTCCTCGCCGGCACGGGAATCGGCCTGGCCATGCCCCACCTGACCGTCGCCGCGATGGCCAGCACGCCCGACAAGGAGGAGGGAGAAAAAACCGCCGCGGCGATCGCAACCGTGCTCACCATGTCGACAGCGTTCGCCGCGGCGGTCGCCGGCCTCCTGGTCAACCTCGGCGGCCCTTCAACGCTCACCTCCGCGCGCTGCCTCCTGCTCGGCTTCGCAGCCGTCTCCGCCCTCGGGACACTCACCGCACTACGCGCCGACCACACCACTCAGCCGACCGCGACCACAGCGACCAGCAGAAACAGGAAGTGACACAGCTCCTGACGGAGCAGGCCGCCATGCGGCCACTACCTGACGGGATGCTCATCGGCTGATAGTGCGCGTGGCAGCAAAGCCGTCGAAATCGCGACGCGGCGCCCGCAGCCGCACAGAGCGGCTACGGGCGCGGCGAGGGGCGGTCAACTGCCGGTGCGGTTGAGGAGGCCGCCCCAGGTCCATCTCCCATCGCGCGGAATGTGGAAGCTGCCCGTCTGCAGGACGGCCGGACCGCCGGTATCACGCTGCAGAACACACTTACCCGTGTACGTACCGTCGCCGGGCGTGAGATAGCAACGCCAGTCATACGTGGCGTCGACGAGATGAAGGTTGCGGGCCACCTCCGTACCCATGGACCCACCCTCGGCACCCACGCGGAACTCCCAGTCGTAGTGGCCGTCCGACAGGTAGATCCCACGCACCACCTTGGAGGTCCCCATGTCGGAGGTGGGCCTGCTCGTCAGGCCCTGAGTGCGGTAGTTCACAGCTGCGGCCAGTATCGAGATGCCCGGCTGCGAGGCCGTCACGGCCGGGTGCGCGGCGGCTGCAGCCGATGGCGCGGCTCCGACCAAGGCCGCACCCACCAGGGCAGCGACAGCGGGATACACCCCACGGCGCCGGAGCAAGTGCGGGAATGCAGGCACCTTGAACCCGAAATCCGTCCTTCGCACAGGCCTTCTCCCCTTCCGAATCCACGTCCCGGTGCTCCACGGCACCTGGGCCGGGACGGCGCGGCAAGCGGCGCGGCCGGTACCGCCTGTCCCCACCCGAGTCCGGCCACCGCGCCAGGGTGTCACCGCCGCAACCACCAGCACATTCCACTGTGCCAACCCACCACCCGACAAGACCCCCCAAACACATCCAGCCACCAAAAAACACGACCACTCCCCCACACCGGGTGACAGCCTGCAAGAACAAAGCGCGTACAGGTCGCCGTTCGGGGCCAGCGCTGCGGCGTCGCGTTCCATGCCCCACCCGCTGGAGTACAGGGCGGTCAGGTCCAGCTGGTGGTGGTCGACGAGCCAGGACAGTATCGGCAGGGGAAGCGTGTGAGGCATGCACGCATCCTCTCTCGCCTCACTGACCTTCCGGCTCGCGCGGCAGCCGGCGCCCGCTTCACGGGGTGGGGATCCGCAACCAGGCAACGAGCACAGGGCCATGCCGGGCCAGCTGCCCATCGGTGTGGCTGGCTACCCGATGCTCTGCCCCGCTGCAGCACCGTTCCAGTTTTCTGGAACCGGCACAGCAGGACTGATCGTCATAACTAGTCTGTGATCACCCCAAGAACGGCAAATGCATGCAAGACCTGAACAACACGGAGCCGCTCCCTGCCCATCCGGCAACCCCTCCTGCGCAGTTGCGGGCCCTGAGCCTGCCACGCCACGGGAAGGCGCGGCGGTGGCTCCCCCTGGCAACGGTCATCGCCTGCACAGCCGGCTTGTGCATCGCGTTCAGCTACGGCAGCGCGGCCCTGCTCTCCGTCACGGAGCAGCCCCGCGCCATCGCGTGCGGCGAAGCACTGTCCTACATCGGCTGGGAGCTCCCCGCGCAATCCCGTGACCACCAGTGCACGAAGGAGCCCAGCACGTTCGCCAGCCACATGTACGGCAGCTTCCGTATGCCCCGCGAGGACGCCCACGCATGGCTCGTCTCCCTGCCCGGGGAGCGGAACCACATTCCCGCAGCCGGGTCCGACGGCGTGCTGGTGAGCGACGACGGCCTCGAACTCAGCATCGGCAAAGCGCGTTACCCGCAGGTCGACGCGGCAACGGTCTCCGTGCGCTACGAGGACCGGGACAGCGTCCTGGTCACTTTCGACACCCTCGACATGTGACGCTGCAGCCCAGGTACGATGGCTGATCCCCGGGGCCCCTGATGCGCCCGAGGCGGGGCGGCACAAGGGAAGTCCCGAGGCCGGCGCAATGGGGAACGTCTTCGCCAGTGGCGATACGGGAGACGAGCTGCACCTGTCCAACGGCGGGACAGCCACCTCCTCGACGTCCTGTGGCTGGCCGTCCCGGACCTCGCCCGCCAGCCATGGGACTTCCGATTCACCGTACTTCTGCCCTGCAGGACCAGAACGTCATGGGACGGGGGCCGTCGGATTCAACCTGACGGACGTCGACTGGGGCGGCACCCCGGCCGAGCGTGCGCGGACCAAGGACTTCGTGCTGCAGGTAATTCGACTTTGCGCTGGAACGGCGCCGCTGGGACGAGCTGAGCTACGAGCCGCCGTACATACCCGGCCACCTGCATCGGTACCGGGCCGTGGTCGCGGAGACCGCCTCTACGGGCAGCGGCTCGACGGCTTCGACCCCGCCATTACGGACGAAGCCCACACTACCGCTGCGCCTGATCACCGGTCAGCGCAGCAGGAAGCACCGGCTCTTCCGGATCCACGCCGCAGCGGATTCCACGCAGCGCCAGCGGCATCTTCCTGGGGCAGAGGAGGTGGGCGTAGTCACGCAGGACGCTGTAGCTGCAGCGGGCCCCACTTGCTCGGAGTTCACGGTGGAGCTGCAGCAGGTTCGTGCAGCCCTCGGCGATGCGTTGGTCCAGGTGGGGATGGTACGGGTCGAACTTGCTGGTGCGGTTTTGCCACTGCCCGTGAAGAAGCCTCTCCCGGCTGGCGGCGCGGGTCCTGACGGGCAGGCTCCAGCCCGCCTTCTACGAGGCTCGAACCGCCCGTGAGCTCACGCCGGTCCGACGGTCGTGAAGCTCGCCTGGGCTCGTCAGAGTTCATCCGGGTTCGTCAGAGAGGGAGGAAGGTGACCAGGGCCGTGCCGTCGTTGTGGTCGGTCTCGCCACCGGCCAGACAGAGCTTTCCGCCGGTCAACGAGCTGTAGACATTGTTGCCGTTGAAGTGGTGGCCCTTGAACCACGTCCCGTCGGTGACGGTGCCGGTCCACTCGGCCACGCGTGTGCCGTCCTCGCGCGGCAGCGTGGAGACGGTGCCGGTCAGGGTGCTCTTGCCGACCCGGTGTCCGTCGTGCGGGTCGGTCCAGTGATCGATCTCGGTGATCGAGGGCGTGACGGCCTGCCCGGGGTTCGCCTGCAGGCATCCGGTGACGGACTTGACGGAGCCCTTGAAAGTGCCGTGCCAGGTCCGGCCCTGGAGCAGCGGCAGCTCCGAACAGGAGTAGTCGCCCCGCCAACTGGTGGTCGTCTCACGGTTGGTGATGCCGAGGGGCGGGTCGAAGGTGTAGTGGATCCGCCCGACGCAGGTTCCGGTCACCGGGCCCGTCTGCTCCTCACCACCGGCGGAGGCGGGCGCGGGCAGGCCGAGCACCAGGAGGAGCGGGAGGATGGCGGCGGTGACCGGGAGGAAGGCGCGCTGACGCATACCGTGGTGATCCTTTCGGGACGGGACCTCGGTCGTTCGCCCTCACAGTCTTCACAGGGGTCGCGGCCTTCACTCCCGGATCAGGACGGCGTGCAGATGGACCACCCGGCGCGCGAACGTACCCGGCGCCGCTGCCCTCACCACAACCGCGCTCGCAGCCACCACCCGCGTCCTGGCCACCGTGTTCACCGACCCCGACATCGCCGCCGGCCTGCGCGAGAACCTGACCACCGTGGTCGTGCTCACCCTCGCCGCCTCACCGGCGACGCGAAGATGCTGGCGATCGGCAACCCCGCGATGGACGACCCGCGTTCCTGGTTCGAAACCCTCTGCGAGGAAGGCGAGGACCCCAAGGAGCCGACCACCGTCACCATCCCCATCGCCACCTTCGACAGCCCCGCCATCACCGGCGAACACGTCCCGTACTGCCGGGACTTCCCCGACGGCGTGCCCAAGCACTCCCTCGCCATCCACCTGCCCGACCAGGACTGGGTCGACCGCACCCTGCGCGAGTACGGCCTCGACCACCCCTACGTCATCGCCAAGGTCCACGCCAAGTTCCCCAAGGGCGGCGGCTTGGTGATCCCCCGGCCTGGGTCGAGTACGCCGAACAAGCCGACGACCCCGCCGGCCCGGGCTGGGTGCGCCTGTGCGACCTCGGCCTCGACGACGAGAGCGCGACCCACACCGTGCGGCACGGATCCTGGGTCCGCCTCGGCGTCGACGTCGCAGCCGACGGCGGCGACGAGTTCACCATCTACCGCGTGATCGGCGACGTTGTCGAACGCCGCCACCACTCCTCCGGCATGGAGAACGACAACCAGGTCAAGGTCGCCACCCGCATCCTGGAAGAGATCGAGCAGGCGCAGCGCCTGGCGGACGCGCTCGACTCCACCGCCCCCGTGCACGTGAAGGTCGACGAGAACGGCCTCGGCCACGGCGCGGTCGGCATGCTGGAGACCTGGGCCGCCTCCCGCCGCCACCACGCGCAGATCGCCAGCGTCATGGTCTCCGAGTCCCCCGGCCATGACGATCCCGGCGCCATCATACGCCCATTCAGGAAGCGGGACGAGATGTGGCTCGCCACCCGCGCCCTGCTGCAGCCCGGCCCCCAGACCGGTGTTGGCCGGCTGCGCCTGCGCGTCGACCGGGACGCCGCGATCCAGCTCACCACCCCCAAGCTCGGCTACAACTCCGGCGGCCACGTCGTCGTCGAGCCGAAGAAGGCCATGAAAGCCCGCGGCATGAAGTCCCCGGACCGGGCCGAGGCGATCCTGCTCGCCCTGTACGAGCCCGAGCCACTCATCCGCCGCGGCGGCGGCCTCATCGTCTAATAGCCGCGGCCCTCCGGCCCGGCGAGACACAGAAACAGAGTACGGATGCTCATGTGCACCGGCGCCGGGGCTTGGCACTCTGCGGTTATGACGAACATCCTTATGGGACCGAAACGCTGGCGCCCCTGGTCGCACCGGACCCCCCTGAGCGCGGACCTCGCCTTCGCAATCCTCCTGTGCCTGCTGGAGACCGCGTGGCTCGTGCTGGACTGGATGTTCGGCCTCGGCATGGAGGTGTGGGCGGCGCAAGGCGACCGAAGCCGGATCGACGCGGCCGGCCTCACGCACATCGGGCGGGTGCAGGTGCTGCTGGCCGCCGTACTGATCATCGCGCTTCTCGCGGGAATCTTCCGTGCCCGCTGGACGGTGACCGCACACCTGCTCGTGGCCCTCCTGGCTGGCGGGGTGCTGGTGGCCGCACAGCACCAGTGGGACGACAACCACAGGGTGCCCGGCTGCATCCGCTATGACGCACACTGCTGAGACAGCCGACGCAGCAGTGTGCGCTGTTGCCAGCTTCAGTTGGCCCGAGGTCCATCCCGTCGTACCAAGAGCGCATGTCCGTATTGCGGCCTCGTTCCGATAGGAAGAAGGCCGGGGCCGGGCGACTTCGGGCCGCCTGGGACCTGGGCGAAGATGATCCGGTGCTCCAGAATGTCGCGGTCTACGCTCTCGGGCAGCTGTTCCATGAGGCGGTGAGCCTACCGGCTTGGCGAGACCTGGGTTCGGGGGTCCCCGCGCCAACTACCGGCTACCAGGCCGACACGGCCAGCCGCACCGGCCCGGCCAAACGGAAGAAGCCCGCGATGAAGAGCACCTGCGCGGCCACCACGAGCGCGCCGAGGCAGCGCCGCACGGGATGATCCGCCGTCCTTGAGCCGGGATGTCCTGGTTCCCCTGGCCGGATTCTCTCCGGCGGCGGTACGGTGCTGGGCCGAGGCCTACAGCCGGGGAGGAACGGTGACCGAGCAGCCACAGCGCTCTGCCGCTCGCGCAGAGGCCGGCAGACCGAAGGTGCCCCCGAGCTACCCGCCCAAGACGCCGCCACCGCCGAAGTCACCGCCGTCGCCGTGGCCGCCCGAGCGGGATCCGGCTGCCGTCCCTCCCCCGCCGGCCGCCTACCGCAGCCGGATGACGATGGCCAACCGGCGTGGCGTCAACTGGCCCATGGAGGCGGCACGGTGGACGCCGAAGAAGGCCTCCATGCGGATCCTGGAGCAGTTGCGCGACTGGGGCTACCGCGCCGACGAGAGCGCGGTGGAGAACGTCGTCACGGTGCTCGTCGCCGAGGCCGTCACCGGCGGCGAGGGCCGGATCAGCATCCACATGGCCCCGAAGGATGCACAGGTCCTCGTCGCTGTACTCACGCACCTGCCCGGTCAGGCGTCGGCAGCGCCGGAGACGGTCCGGCAGGTCGCCGCACACCCTGTCGTGACCGAGTGCGGCACAGACACCAGCGCCGAGGGGCCGACCGTGTGGGCGCTCATCGACCTCTCCCCGCCCAAGCGCCTCTCCCCGCAGCCAGCGCAGGAACTGGCCTGAACGTCGGTGGTGCCCCAGATCATGCCGATCTTGTCGAGGGCTTCGGTGCGCTCGGGCCGCAGCCAGCCTTTGCGCCGGTGCTGGCGGGCGTTGAGGATCCACTGTCCCAGGGCGAACCCGTCTTCGGTGTGGTGGGCGGAGGGGATGTTGGGGTGGCCGTGTTCGGTGCGGAAGGCGCGTGCGTGGCCGTAGCCGGTCCACCAGGCCGAGGTGGTCTGCCACACGGTCAGTGCGGTGAGCTGGGTGAGCAGGTTGTCGCTGTGACAGTAAGGCATGTACGGCAAGTTCGAAGAGGGCTTCGAAGGGTTTGACCGTCAGGGCAAGTTGCAAGAATGTGATCCGGGTCTCGACGGAGCCTCTACGGAGAGGAACGGTGATGGTCATGACACCCACGCCCATGGTCTGCCCGGCGCTGGGGTACAGGGACGCGAAAGCGGCCATCGACCAGCTCACGACAGCCTTCGGCTTCATCAGGAGCGCGGTGCACGAGGACGAGGACGGCACGGTGGTGCATGCCGAGCTCGCCCACGGGAACGGCATGCTCCTGCTCTACACAAAGGGCCTCGGCGGCGCGTTCCGCGAAGCGTTGACGGATGCGGGCCCGGCTGGCGTGTACGTGCTTGTCGAGGACACCGACGCGCACTGCGAACGGGCCCGGCAGGCAGGCGCGGAGATTCTCATGGAGCCGACTGACCAGGACTACGGCTCGCGGCAATACACGGCTCGTGATGTCGAGGGCAACGTGTGGTCGTTCGGCACCTACAGGCCCGGAACGGCGTCAGCCTGAGAGCTCTGGCTGCTAGGGAGCTCGGCTGTCAGCGTCCTCTGCCCGAAGGCTGGCAAGTTCGGTACGTAAGACACGAGTTCGGCCCTAACCTCGTCGTGATCACGACGAGGTTAGGGCCGAACTCGTGTCTTACGTACCGAACTTGCCCGAAGAACCCTCGGATATTTTTAAGAAGCCATCCGCTTTCCGAATGTGGTCGTTGAGTTTCTGCTGGTCGGGCATGAACTCCAGTTGGCGACGGCAGAGTTCGGGTGTTCGTCTGCTCGTGTCACGTTCGTGGAGGTGACTGATGCCGTCGGTGCTCGGTCTACTGGAGGCCCGGGAGAAGAGAGTCCGCGAAGAAATCGCCCGGTTGCGGCAGGAGGCCGGACGGCTCCAGGCGGCACTCGATGCCACAGAACAGCAGCTGGAGCGGCTCGGTCAGGCCCGGGAGACCGTCGCCGAGGTGCTGGCCAAGCCGGTCGCCGGGATGGCGGGGCAGGTTCGGGTGGCCGCGGTGACGGGGTCGGTGGTGCCGTATCGCGTCGAGGGGGTCGGCGTGGAGGCACTCGTGCCGGAATATCAGCGGATCCTGTCGGCCCTGGTTGCGCCGGAGGCTGCCGGCGGGATGCGGGCGAAGCAGGTCGCGCTCACGCTGGGCGGGCCTCACCGGTCAGCACCTTGGGGACCTCGGCGGAGATGTCGACGCCGACCTCAGCCATGGCCTCGACGACGGCCCGGTTCACCGAGCCGGCAGGGGCCGATCCGGCGGACCGGACTTCGACCCGGTCGTCGCCGAGGTGAGCAAGGAAGGCGGCAGCCATCGGCGAACGTCCGGCGTTATGCACACACACGAACAGCACCGACGGCCGGGCGGAGACAGGTTCAGACACGGGCGGAGCCTTCCTCGGCGACGCCCGCAGGGGCCGAAAGGGGCTGAGAGCTGGGAAAGTACCGGCGGGCGGCGAGCGCGACATAGACCAGGCTGATCAGCACGGGCACCTCGATGAGCGGGCCGACAACCCCCGCGAGAGCCTGTCCGGAGGTCGCGCCGAACGTCGCGATGGCTACCGCGATGGCGAGTTCGAAGTTGTTGCCCGCGGCGGTGAACGCCAGCGTGGTCGCCTTGGGATAGTCCAGGCCGACGGCCTTGCCCAGGGCCATGGATCCGGCCCACATCACGGCGAAGTACACCAGCAGCGGCAGTGCGATCCGCACCACGTCGAGCGGCTGGGAAGTGATCGCGTCGCCCTGCAGGGCGAACAGCACGACGATCGTGAACAGCAGTCCGTACAGGGCGAACGGGCCGATGCGGGGGATCAGCTTCGTCTCATACCAGGCGCGGCCCTTGGCCTGCTCGCCGAGCTTGCGGGTCAGGAATCCGGCGGCGAGGGGGATGCCGAGGAAGATCAGCACGCTGCGGGCGATCTCCCACACCGACACGTCCAGCCCGGTCGTCTCCAGTCCGAGCCAGCCCGGCAGCACGGACAGATAGAACCAGCTCAGCAGGCTGAACGCGGCGACCTGGAACACGGAGTTCAGGGCGACCAGGACGGCGGCGGCTTCGCGGTCGCCGCAGGCCAGGTCGTTCCAGATGATGACCATGGCGATGCAGCGGGCCAGCCCGACGATGATCAGGCCGGTCCGGTATTCCGGCAGGTCGGGCAGGAACAGCCAGGCCAGCGCGAACATCAGCGCCGGGCCGATGACCCAGTTGATGGCCAGGGACGGGATCAGCAGGCGCTGGTCGCGGGTGACGGTGTCCAGGCGGTCATAGCGGACCTTGGCCAGGACCGGATACATCATCACGAGCAGGCCGAGCGCGATCGGCAGCGAGACTCCGGTGACGGTGACCTTCGCGAGCGCGTCCCCGAGGCCGGGGACCAGGCGGCCCAGGCCGAGGCCTGCGGCCATCGCGGTGAGGATCCACACCGCGAGAAACCGGTCCACCAGCGACAGCCGTCCGGCTACCGAGCCGGACGGAGCGGTGATCGTCTCGTTCACGACGCGGCCCCTGCGGGCTCGCCGAGGGGCTGAAGGGGCTGGACATCCGGGTTGCCTGGACGCGTCAGGATCGCGGCGAGCTTGTCCGTCTGCTGCGGCAGCAGCCGGTAATACACCCACGTTCCACGCCGTTCGGAGGCGATCAGACCGGCCTGCTTCAGCAGCTTCAGGTGATGGGAGATCGTCGGCTGGGACAGGTCAAAAGCCGGGGTCAGATCACAGACGCAGATCTCCCCGCCCTCCCGCGAGGCGATCATCGACAGCAGCCTGATCCGCACCGGGTCGCCCAGGGCCTTGAACACCTTCGCCAGCTCGACGGCCTGGTCCTGGTCCATCGGCGCACTCAGCAGCGTCGGGCAGCACGCCTCAGTGTCGTCCTGGCCGAGTACCACAAGCTCTTGTTTCGACATGCTTCTATGTTGACGTTTTTCGATCCAGGGTGCAAGGTCGCATCGAGGAACGTCAATGCAGCCCGGTCCGGGTCCCGCCAGACCCTGTCATCGAGGAGCCATCGTCATGAGCGAGCAGAACACCGACCTGCGCGAGACCGTCCGCCAGCGCTATGCCGCGGCCGCCGTCCAGGTCACCGAAGGCGGCACCGCCTGCTGCGGACCGCAGGCCATCGAGGTCGACGACAACTTCGGCTCCCCCCTCTACGCCGCCACCGACCGCGACGAACTGCCCGCCGAAGCCGTCGCCGCCTCGCTCGGCTGCGGCAACCCCACCGCCGTCGCCGACCTGCACGAAGGCGATCGAGTCCTGGACCTCGGCTCCGGCGGCGGCATCGACGTCCTGCTCTCCGCCCGCCGCGTCGGCCCCACCGGGAAGGCCTACGGCCTGGACATGACCGAGGAGATGCTCGCCCTCGCCCTCGCCAACCAGAAGAAGGCCGGGGCCACCAACGTCGAGTTCCTCAAGGGCGCCATTGAGGCAGTCCCTCTGCCTGCCGCGACGATCGACGTGGTGATCTCCAACTGCGTGATCAACCTGTCCACCGACAAGGCGGCCGTGTTCGCCGAGACCTTCCGCGTTCTGAGGCCCGGCGGCCGCGTCGGCGTCTCCGACGTCGTCGCCGACGACACCCTCACCCCCGAGCAGCGGGCCGAGCGCGGCGACTACGTCGGCTGCATCGCCGGCGCCCTCTCCTTCACCGAATACCGCCAGGGCCTCGAAGCCGCCGGGTTCACCGACATCGAGGTCATCCCCACCCACGCGGTCGCCGACGGCATGCACTCCGCCATCGTCCGCGCCACCAAGCCCATCACGGCCGACAACACAGCCGCAGAGGCGGACAACTGCTGCGGCGTCACCGCCTGCTGCACACCGGCCGAGCAGGCCACCGACCCGACTGCCACGGTCGCCGAGGCCAAGACCGCGTCCGGCTGCGGCTGCAACTGACGACGCCCCCTGCCCGGCCCGACACTCTCCAGAGGGACATCCGACGGGTCGGCAGAGCGACACAACCGCCGGCTCTGATCCGACACGATGCCTCGTCCCGAACCAGCCCAATGGGACATGACCAGCGCGGGACACAGCGACTGCGGAAACAAGGCGGGCCAGATCCCGGGGTCGTGTTCCAGCAGGCCTGCGTAGAAGGCGGCGGGGTGGTGGGCTTTGAGGTAGGCCGACTGCAGGGCGGGCACGGCGAAGGCGACGGCGTGGGCGCGGCAGAAGCCGTACGCGCCGAAGGCCTCGACGGTCTCCCAGACCTCGTCGAGGACGCGTGGGGTGTAGCCGCGGGCGCCGGCTTCGCGGCGGAACCACGCTTCGAACTGCGGGAGGCGGTCGGTGTCCAGCTCCTCGTGATGACCGCGGAGCCGGCCGGTGCCGTCGTCATGGCAGGTGAGACCCGCAAGGGAGCTTCCTGCGGGCACCGTCGGCAGACCTTGCCGCATGGCTCCTCCGGTGCTCTGTCCTGTGCCGGGTCCTCCACCTGCTCCGGCCTGTCCGGCGGCCGGGGGCCCCTGGTACGACGATTCCCGCCCCCTTGCCTCGTTGAACAGGCGGGCGGGCCGCAATGCTTGCGGACGCCGCCGCGTGGGTCATGGACGACGACGGCGAGACGGAACGGGAGTTGTGGACGGGTGTGTGCGAGCAGGCCGGGCGCGAGGACGATCTCGTCGGCGGCCCGGGAGGCGGCGTGTAACCGATCGCGTGAAGTGAAGGCCCTGTGGTTCGGGGATCTGGCCTGGGCCGCCGAGAGGCCGTGCTACGGTTTCGATGTTGCAGTTACGGTACCCATGAACCTGTGTGCGCCTGACGGGAATGTTTCTCCCCCAGGCGCATTATTTGTTTTCCGGCATCTCCGGGTGGGGCCTCTGCCTACGTAAGGAGAAGGTCATGGCACAGGGAACTGTGAAGTGGTTCAACGCCGAGAAGGGCTTCGGCTTCATCGAGCAGGACGGCGGCGGTCCCGACGTCTTCGCCCACTACTCGAACATTGCGGCCCAGGGCTTCCGCGAGCTCCAGGAAGGCCAGCGAGTCTCCTTCGATGTCACGCAGGGCCAGAAGGGCCCGCAGGCGGAGAACATCGTCCCTGCCTGATCGCCGGATGTTATCCGCTCACCGGGGTCCGCACTGTCATGGTGCGGACCCCGGTTTGTGTTTCCGCGGAGCTCCGTGCCCGCCCCCTTTCCTCATCAAGGCCGAGGTGGTCTTGGAGGCCCTCTTCCGGTTCTGCAACGGCGACGCCGCCCAATCCTGGTTCGGCTGGGCCCCCGAACTCATGGGCAAGGCGATGACGAAGTCGGAGGGCAGCCAGAGTACGGCAGGGACAGGCGACGTCCGGCTCAAGACGTTGTTTCGTGGCCGATGATCCGGCTACCCCTGTGAGGGGCCCCGGCCCGGCTCATCCCCGCCCTCCTCGGCTTCTGCACTGTCGTCGCCGTACGGGCCGAACGGGCCGGCCCCTCCCGGCTCTGCCCCGAGCAGGACGGCGCCCTTGGTGCGGTGCGGCGGCAGCGGGATCACAGAACCTCCACGGGTTTGGGGGCGCATCGTGCCGCCCGGGGAACGGAACGTTACCGCTGTACGTGGCAGTTCTGCCTTGGTGCACACATCACGATGGATCTTCCTCAGTACTGCCCGGTCTCCGCGAAACCCGTGCTCGTGTCATCGTCCGCGTCGAAGGCAGCGGCGGCCGGGTCGAATCCGGGCGGGCTGTCTTTGAGTCCCAGGCCCATGTCGGCCAGCTTCGCCTTGACCTCGTCGATCGACTTCGCACCGAAGTTGCGGATGTCCAGCAGGTCGGCCTCGGAGCGCGCCAGGAGTTCACCCACCGAGTAGACGCCCTCGCGCTTGAGGCAGTTGTAGGAGCGGACCGTGAGCTCCAGCTGCTCGATCGGCAATGCCAGGTCGGCGGCCAGGGCGGTGTCCGTCGGGGACTGGCCCATGTCGATGCCCTCGGCGTTGATGTTCAGCTCGCGGGCCAGACCGAACAGCTCGACCAGGGTCTTGCCGGCGGACGCCACGGCGTCACGCGCACGCATCGCCTGCTTGGTCTCGACGTCGACGATCAGCCTGTCGAAGTCGGTGCGCTGCTCGACACGGGTCGCCTCCACCTTGTAGGTGACCTTGAGAACCGGCGAGTAGACGGAGTCGACCGGGATCCGGCCGATCTCCTGGCCCTCATGCTTGTTCTGCGCGGCGGAGACGTAGCCGCGACCGCGCTCGACGGTCAGCTCCATCTCCAGCGTGCCCCTGCTGTTGAGCGTGGCGAGGACCAGGTCGGGGTTGTGCACCTCGACGCCGGCCGGCGGGGCGATGTCCGCGGCGGTGACCAGACCCGGGCCCTGCTGGTGCAGGTACATCACGACCGGCTCGTCGTGCTCCGAGGAGACGACCAGCTGCTTGATGCTGAGGACCAGGTCGGTGACATCCTCCTTGACGCCCGGCACGGTGGTGAACTCGTGCAGCACGCCGCCGATCCGGATGCTGGTAACAGCAGCGCCGGGGATCGACGACAGCAGGGTGCGGCGCAGGGAGTTGCCGAGGGTGTAGCCGAAGCCCGGCTCCAGCGGCTCGATCACGAACCGGGAGCGGAACTCATCGACGGCCTCTTCAGTCAGTGACGGACGCTGAGCGATCAGCACGAGGTATTGCCTCCAGTGTTTGGCGCCCGCTATATGACGCCGTGGACACCACGAAGGGTACGGGCGGTTCAGCCTCCAACGAGGCTGAACCGCCCGTACCCTTCGTGGTGTCCACGGGTCGGCCGGCACCAGGGCCTGCCGGAGCGAAGTCCAGCAATCAACCACTCCTGCCCCTGCCAGACAGCCGCCAGCACCCTTCGCAGGGCGCATACTGGGGGCAATGACAAAGCCTGTTGCACCGAAGCGCCATTTGCCCACCAGCCCCTTCAAGGCCCCGGCCACACCGGTCCCCAAGCACTTCGCCGTGGGCGACCAGGTCACACACGACGTCTACGGCCTCGGCCGGATAATCGCCATCGAGGACGGAATCGCGGCACTCGTGGACTTCGGCTCGACGCAAATGCGAATCCTGAGCCCATACACCAAAATGACCAAACTCTAGAACCGCTGAGCCCGGTCACGGCATGCCAGACCCCTTCAGGAAGGGGGCGTTCAGTACCCAGAACCGGCGCGGCCACTCAGGAGTACGTGGCCTGACGAGCCGGCCGGAACCGGTGACCCTTGCCGCCGGTTGCTCGTTGTACCGATCAAGGTCCCGGCCGGTACGGCGGGCGGGGGCCTCTGCTGGGGTGTAGCGCCCTGTGCCGCAGGGACGCGGCCTTGGCTGCCGCGACTGCACCCGTGTCGGCCCGTACCCCGCCTGGGACCTCAGGGGGCGGGCCGCACGCGGGTTCACGGCTGGTGCCGACCGCCGCCAGAGGACGACCCCGGTTCCCGCTACCCCTCGCCTACGAACCCACGGACCGACAGATCAGCCCAACCGCCGGCGGCCCGGCCCTGTTGCCTCTTGCTGCCGTATTCCGGTTGCCCTCCATTTTTGGGGCTGTTCGGCACGGGCTCGCAGTCGGGCACGGACAAGTACTGCGTCGAGCGCGGCCCGGCGACCGCGGCGTGGAGCATGATCCGTGAGCGGGTCGGATGCGGATCCGATGAAGCGGTCGGCGGGTTCGCGAGGAAGAGTGCGGGCCTGACGCTCGACGGCTGCCACAACTGCCGTATCGACCGGCGGCGGTCCGGCAGTCCGTGAGGCGGGCCGGAGGGCCGGCGGGCGGGCTATGCCGTCAGGCAGGACCTCGGCCCGCGGGGTTGCGTCCACGGAAGTGGTGTACGGGTTCCCGCCCGTTCCGGGGGTTTGATCCGGTAACGGAGTAAGGGCCCGCATAGATGGACGGCCACCGGCTGATCTTCAAGACGCCAAGTCTTCGAAGGAGATCAGCACGATGACCGCACCTGACAGTCTGCCTCTGCACGCCCTGGCCGAGGAGAACCTTGCCTCGGCGAGTCCCGACCTGCTCCGCGCGATGATCAAGGCCTTCGCGGAGTCGATGATGTCCGCCGAAGCCGACACTCTGTGCGGCGCCGGATACGGGCTGGTCAGCGACGAACGGGTCAACCACCGCAACGGCTACCGCCCTCGCGAGTGGGACACCCGTGCCGGAACGGTGGAACTGGCCATCCCCAAGCTGCGGCAGGGCAGTTACTTCCCGTCCTGGCTCCTCGAACGGCGCCGCCGGGCCGAGCAGGCCCTCGTCAGCGTGGTCGCCACCGCCTACCTGCTCGGGGTCAGTACCCGCCGGGTCGAGAAGCTCGCCGAGTCCCTCGGAGTGACCCAGCCGTCGAAGTCCCAGGTCAGTACTATGGCCAAGCACCTGGACGAGCAGGTGGCCGCGTTCCGCAACCGCCCGCTGGACGCCGGCCCCTACACCTTCGTCTGGCTGGACGCCCTGACCCAGAAGGTCCGCGAAGGGGGCCGCATCGTCAACGTCCACGCCCTGGTCGCGACCGGGGTGAACACCGACGGCTACCGCGAGATCCTGGGCATCGATGTTGCCACCGCCGAGGACCGGGCCGGGTGGCTGGCCTTCCTGCGGTCGCTCGTCGCCCGCGGCCTGGGCGGCGTCCAGCTCGTCATCTCCGACGCTCACGCGGGCCTCGTCGACGCCATCGGAGCCGCCCTGCCCGGCGCCGGCTGGCAAAGATGCCGCACCCACTGCGCGAGAAACCTGCTCTCGCAGGCACCGAAGTCAGTCCAGCCATGGGTGGCGACCTTGCTCAGGACGGTGTTCGAACAGCCCGACGCCGAAGCCGTTCACGCCCAGATGACGCACGTCCTGGACGCCCTGGAGGCCAAGTTCCCCCAAGCGGCAGCCCACTTGGATGCCGCCCGGCACGATCTGCTGGCCTTCACCGCCTACCCGCACGAGGTCTGGCGGCAGATCTGGTCGAACAACCCCCAGGAGCGGCTGAACAAGGAAATCCGACGCCGCACCGACGTCGTCGGGATCTTCCCCGACCGCACCGCCGTCATCCGCCTCGTCGGCGCCGTCCTCGCCGAGCAGAACGACGAATGGACCGAAGCCCGCCGCTACATGGGCCGCGAACTCCTCGCCAAAGCCCGCCTCCACCCGATCGAGTCGGAAACCGACGAATCCGAAGTCACCGCCCAACTCACCGCATAACCTCAGCAAGAGATCGCCGAGTGGCCGTCATTACACCACTCCAGCGGACGTGACCGGCCGCGGGACGGGGCGGCCGCGCGGGGGCAGGTGCCAGCACGCGGACCGACCGCACAACCTGGTCGCCCATGCGCTCCTCTGGTAGGCCTGGCGGTTCGTCATGTCTCTGGCGTACTGCTCCGGTTCGGCGGGGGCCAGTGGCTGCTGCTCGGGCCGGGATGGCGGCCGCGGTCCGGGCTTCTTGGGATGAGACAGGGCGATGGGCGTTGAGCGGGAGGAAAGGGCGGGGCAGCAGGTCTCCTCCGTCGGACCAGCATCTCCTGGCACCGCAGTCCCATTGACCGGGGCGCATAGAGCGGCCATTCGCGGACTCTAAGGATGAAACCCCCACTGACTGAGCGTTTCGCCCTGCCTCAGTGCCATAGGCACTGGTTTCTCCGGCTCGGCATGCTGGGGCTGAAGGGCTTCGCGAGTCAGCCGTCAGGCCATGTGGCGCCAGGGAGATGTTTCGGCCCTGGTGCTCCTGTCTGATCCCAAATCACCCCGTGCTGAAGCCGTTTACCAGCTGGACTCCGCGGCCTGGGCGCAGTACTTCGGAAAGATGACGGCACGCGGCCGCTACCCGAGCGACCTTTCCGGCGAGCAGTGGGAGCTGATCGAGCCGGTGCTGACCGCCTGGCGGGCCGAGCGCCACGAACGGGCCCTGAACATCGGCCGCCCGCCCGAGCACGACCTGCGCACCCTGATGAACGCCATCCTGTTCGTGGACCGCACCGGCATCCCCTGGCGCTACCTCCCGCACGACTTCCCGCCCTGGCCGACGACCTATCACTACTTTGCCTGCTGGCAGGAGGACGGAGTATTCGAGCAGCTCAGCAGACTCCTGCGGCGCCTGGTCCGTGAGCGCGAGGGCCGCGACACGGAACCCTCCGCGTGCGTGCTGGACTCCCAGACGGTCAAGACCTCCGCCAACGTGCCGCTGTCGGAGCAGGGCACCGACGCAGGCAAACGCATCATCGGCCGCAAGCGCCACCTGGGGACGGACACCCTCGGTCTGCTGCTGACCGTCCTGGTCACTGCCGCCAGCGTGTCCGACACCGCGGCCGGCGCCCACCTGCTCTCCCCCATCGCCGCAGCCCACCCACGAGTCCGCAAAGCGTGGGTGGATGCCGGCTACCGCACCACCGCCATCGATCACGGCGCCCGCCTGGGCATCGACGTCCATCCCGTCCAACGGCCCCCGGGAACCCGAGGATTCACCGTGATCCCACGGCACTGGACCATCGAACGCGCGATCTCATGGGTCATGCGAGCCCGCAGAAATGTCAGAGATTACGAGCGGCTCATCTCCGAGGCCGCCCCGCACTGAGCCCCACCCCGTCGAACGGCCCGATGCCGCCGCCCAGCCCAGGCCGATCCGCATCCGGTCTGTCCAGCAACAGCCGCACACCATCCGCCTCGCCCCCACCGCTCTGCGCTGACACCGCGAGCTGCAAGTCCTTGAGCGAGCACAGGATGGTCACCGGCTCGTCATATATGTCGGCATGACCGTGCATAGCATCCCAGGAGAAAAGGAGAAGGAAGATCACATTGAGGTGATACGGATCATGGAGCATTCAGGGATCTCCCGTTTCAGGAGAGCCATCACAGTCGGCGTCAGCACTCTGGGCGCGGCAGTCAGTTCTGTTCTTCCGGCAGCCGCCGGGGAACCCGATATCCCCGGGGATCTTCGTTCGTTCTACGAGCAGAAGATCAACTGGAGCCCTTGCTCATTCGACGTGGAGGTCGAGTGCGCGTCCGTTGAAGTCCCCCTGGACTACTCCCAGCCGGACGGCGAACGCATATCGGTGGCCATCAGCCGCCAGAAAGCCACCGATAGCAAGGCGCGGCGGGGTGCTCTGTTCTACAACCCGGGCGGTCCGGGAGGGGCAGGGGTCATGAGGCCGGACGGGAAGTCGGCGCCGAAGGAGCAGTTTAAGGACACTCCGCTGAATACCGCCTATGACCTCATCGGATTCGATCCCAGAGGTGTCGGGCAGTCGGCGCCTCTGCGGTGCGATGACCTGGACCTGCCCGACATTAAATCGCGGCCGTCCGATGCGGACTTCGATGACTTCGCGGCCTGGGCGAAAGAATTCGAAGCGTCCTGTGACAGGCTGGACGGGCAGCGGCGCAAGCACTTCAACACCCGGAACACAGCCCGGGACATGGATGTGATCCGTGCGGCTCTGGGCGAGTGGCGGATCAGCTATGTCGGGTACTCCTACGGCACCTGCCTCGGGGCCGTGTACGGCAGCATGTTCGCCTCCCGGCTCGACCGGAGCGTTCTCGACTCCTCGCTCCATCCCGACAAGACCGGTTATGCGTACATGACGTCGAAGGCGGAGGAATCGCGGCGCCATGTCGAGGAGTGGGCCGGCTGGGCGGCGGAGCGCGACGAGACCTTCGGGCTGGGATCATCGGCCTCCGAGGTCATGGAGACGGTGGAGGCTGTCTCGGCACGGCTCGCCGAGAAGCCCATCGACGGCTGGAACCAGACGATTTTCGACATGTTCACGGGCTTTGACGCTGCAGACATCGCCAAGCGGCAGGAGCTGGCGGAGCGTGTAGCCGCGCTGAAATCGGCCAGTGACGGTCAGCGGTCCGGCAAGGTTCCGCCCGTGCCGAAGAAAACGACGGGGCGCGACGTGATCGAAGACGCCAAATACACCATCCTGGCCGAGGGCGAGTGGCCTCAGGACATCGAAACCTACCGTGAGCAGGTCAGGGAAAACCGTGACCGTCTCTCCTATGGATTCGGCCCCATGGGCTCCCTGCCCCTGCCCCCTGCCTTCCGCTCCTTCACTCTCCCCGAAGCCCCGACCGACATCAGCCGCGACGGCTACCCCCGCGGGATCGTGGTACAGGCCAAGAGGGATACCCAGACCCCATACGAAGGCGGCGCGGCGATGGCCGAGCGGCTCGGGAACGTACTGATATCCGTCGACGACCACAATCACGGATTGTACGCATCGAGAAGCAACACATGCGTCGACGAACCAGTAACCGCATACCTGATGAGCGGAACCCTGCCGTCGAAGCCCGTCAGCTGCCCCGCACCGGAGGCCAGCTGATCGAAACCTCTGCGATGGCCCGTCAGCGCACTGACAGGCCATCCCCCATGACCATGACCTGCCCTGGACTGTGGCCACGAGAAGCACCCTCGAGGCAGACGCCACTGAGCGTCACTGATCAGGGGATTGAGCACAGCTAGTACTGCAACGACACTCCGTGATGCCCTCTGCGTTTGTAGTGGCTGATGCGGGCTCGGGCTTGGCTTCTTCTGCGCCATAGCGACCAGGCAATGACATGCTGGACGGCATGGCGGATGGGAGAGGAAATGCGGTTGAAGAGCCGCCGGGCCTCGTTCATGGTCACGGGTATGAGGGACTGCTCGCTGCCGGTGTCGGGATCCCCTTTTTTGCCTCCGCTCGCAGGACTGCGAGGAAGGCGAGGGCGGCCATGGAGAGAGTTATGTGCCGGTACCAAGCTGTGTAGCCGCGGACTTGGTAGTGGTCAAGTCCCGTCTCGTTCTTCGCAGTTTGGAAGCATTCCTCGACCATCCACCGGGACCCTGCGACGGACACGAGTTCATCAAGGAAAGTCCCGGCCGGGCAGAAGCAGATGTAGTAAGCGATGTCCGTGTCGTCGGTGAGGCTGCGCCGCGCGAGGAGCCAGTGGTCCCAGCCCTCGCGCCGCCAGGGGCGGATCGCGGCTGTGGCCCAGTCGTACTCGCGCGGGCCGTGAGCACCGTCACCACAGCTCAGACGTGTCCAGGCGTCATCAGGCAGTTGACTGACCAGTTCATGGGCCCGGGCCTGCCCGAAGAATTCCATGGTCATGACCATCTGTGATTTCGGGACCGCGAGGACATGCGGGATGTCGTGTTCCTCCAGCCACAACCGGATGCGGCTCACCTGGCCGTAGAGCTCATCGGCGGTCACCCAGCCGAACGGCATCCCGGAGGCCACCGCGCGCTTGAGCATGCGCAGGCCCAGGTCCGGTTTGGTGGCGAACTCGACATCGTCACCAATACCGGCCGCCCGGCAACGCTCACGATCCGATGTCCAGTCTTTCGGCAGATACAGTTCGCAGTCGATCAGCGCCCGGCCCCTGCCCGATCCGTAGGCCAGGAAGACCCCGACCTGGGAATTCTCGATCCGGCCGGCCGTCCCGGAATACTGCCTGCCCACGCCCGCGGACCGGACGCCCTTCTTCAGAAATCCCGTTTCGTCGAGAATGAGAATTCCCCGCTCGGGATCCCCGAGATGCTCCACCACCGCGTCACGGACGTCGTCACGCACAGCGTCGGCATCCCACAAGTAGTGGTTCAGCAGCCGCTGCATGCCCTGAGGACCGGTGTCACCGGCGGCCTCGGCCAGCGTCCAGCCGTTCTTCCGCTCGTTCTCGCTGAGCAGTCCCCGCAGGTAGGACACCATCCGCCGCCGGGACTCCACCCGCCCGAACCGGCCCGCGAACCGGGCCACGAAGTCGTCAAATGCCCCTGACCATCCGTCAGTTATCTCTGACCGCACGCAGCGATCAACGATGCGCTGCCCACAACGTCACGGAGTGTCGTTGCAGTACTAGTATCCCGCCGGACGGGGGCGGTCCGTAGCGGGGACGCCTCGGTTCCTCAGACCACCGGGTCGAGGGCGGCGGGGCAGGCGAGCGCATCCATCGGCGGAAGCGCTGGCCACGGTGGGCACGATAGCGCTCCCACAAGCAGTAGTAGCCGGCGGAACGCCGGATGGCAGGTCAGTGATGAGCCAGACCGATCGCGTGGGACAGCTCTCGTGTGCCGGGGGTGCGGGGGTGTCGCTGGACGAGGTCGGTGGCGACTTGCCGGATGGCGGGCCGGTCGCGGACTTCGGAGGGTGAGGCGCGGAGGGCTTCGAGGAGGGCATTGGTGGTCTGCTGGGGTTTGCCCCATTGCCACCAGGCGCGGGCGAGGTCGGTGTGCATGCGGGCGCGGCGTTCGGCGGTGGGGAACTGTCCGGGGTGGAGCGTGCGGCCGGCGTGGAGAGCAGCTCCGGCGTCTCCGAGGGCCCAGTGCACGCCGACTGCGTAGAGGGTGACGGCGGAGGGGCTGATGGAGAACGGGGCGCCCGCTGGCGGGTGTTCGGGCAGCCTTTTGGCTGCCCGAGCGGCTTCGTGCATGAAGGTGAGAGCCTGGTCGCGGTGGCCAGCCCGGGCGGCGGTGTAGGCGGTGGTGCACAGCATCTGCGCGTACGCCATCGCCTGGGCCTGCGTGGCCAGGCCGGTCTGCTCGACGGTGACCAGGGCGTTGTCGACCAGGTGCTGGGCGGCCTGGGGCTGGCCCTGGTGGCGGAGCACGATGCTCAGTTCGCGTGAGGCCGCGGCGGTGGCGATGGGGTTGTCGGAGAGGTCGGCGTAGGTGAGGGCCCGGTCCGCGGTCAGCCGCGACCGTTCGTAGTGGCCCACCTTCGTCAGGACGGAGGAGGCCAGGGTGTAGCAGGCCGACAAGGTCGCGTAGCTGCTGTCCTGCCGGGTGCGGGCTGCGGCGTGCGCGTCGGCCAGGAGAGCAGGAAGCGCTTCGAGCAGCTGGGTGTGGCGGCCGGTGTCGAACAGGGCCTGGGCCCGGGCCAGCCGGCCGCCGACGGGGGCCGTAGCTGAGCGCGGGCCTGGGATGGTGGCGAGTGCGTCGTCGATACCGGCAAGGAGCTGGAGAGGACCGGCGATTCCGGCGGCGGCGAGCAGTGTGCGGCGGCGCAACGGGTCCTCCTCGGCGGAACGTGGACCGGGTGACGCCACTGTAGTGGCTCCCGTCACGCCGAGGCCGACAGCGGCGGCCAGCACGTCCGTGGGCAGCCCGACTTCGCGCGCGGCGCGGCGCAGCAGGCTCAGGTTGGCGGTGCCGTGCTGCTCCAGACGGGAGATGGTGGAGGCTGAGCAGCCGACTCGGTGGCCCAGGTCGGCCTGGCGCCATCCCTGGTGCGTGCGGCCGAGTCGGATGAGGGCGCCGGGCTGGTGATGGGTGATCAGCTCGGTGGCCTGGCGGGTTCTCCACAGTGGCTCGGTGTGCATCACACCTCCACGGGGCGCGCGGCCCTGGCCCGCCCACGGTACGCGCGGCTCTGCGGGGCGTCGAGCGCGTGTGCAGCATCTGCACACCGCGTGCGGTCTGCGGCAATGGATCACCGCGCGGGGCCGCGGGGGGCTGCACTGAAAGTGCGCCCGCAAGTGCAGATCGGGCGCAGTGCATCGTCAACCTCAGGGAGGGCAGCATGGCGACAGCAGTGGAGGCCAGGCCGAAGGTGCGCGACCCCCGGGACTTCGTCAGGCCGGAGGTGTGGGACCGTGAGATCCAGCTGCTGATGCGGGACTACCCCTTTGACGAGGTCTACGCGAACAGGCTGTTCCACGCGGCCGTGTCGTACCTGATCACGGCGATGGAGAAGTGGGGGCAGCAGCTGGAGATGTGCTGCGGCCGCACCGTGGACATCGCGGTGCACGTCTTCATCCTGGACACCCGGAACTACCGTGAGTTCTGTGCCGAGCACTTCCAGGGCCGCTTCCTGGAACACATCCCCGAGATCGCTTTCAAGTACGACGGCTCGGTCGAGCGCACCGCGAAGGTCATCGACGGCAACGGGTTCGAGGTGGACTGGAAACTCTGGGAGGCCGACTACGCCAAGTGCGGGCCGTGCGCTCCGGGGACGAACTGTCACTGAGTGAAACGAAACGGTCAGGCCCGGGGGCGCCGTGAGCGCCTTCGGGCCCACACACGGGCCGGAGCGGGGCGAGTTGCGACAAGGGGCCCCGAGCGGCATGCGGCCGGCGGTACGGTGACGAGCTCACGTGGCACACCGTCACCCCGAGGAGCCCCATGCCCCGCCCGCCCCTCACACCGGCCGAATACTGGGACCTGTACAAGCCGCACCGGGGAGAGGGCAAGCAGTCGGCGCCGCCGGTCGGCCCGTTCGAGTGGACGCAGTTCCCCGGCCATGGCCCCGGTCCGGAAGTCCTCGGCAATCCCCGGCGCGTGCTGGAACTCGGTCCGGGCGAAGGCACCGACGCCGTACACCTGGCGTGCCGCGGTATCGAGGTGACCGGTGTGGACTTCTCGGCCTTCCAGGTCGAGCGTGCCCGCCGCTGGTGGGCCCACGTTGCGGGTGTGTGCTTCGTCCACGCCGACGTGCTCGACTTCCTGACGGGCGACACGGCCGTGTACGACGCGGTGTACTCGATGTGGGGGGCCGTGTGGTTCACCGACCCCGAGCAACTCTTCC
Organism: Streptomyces sp. AM25; assembly: GCF_058146165.1. Lineage (NCBI taxonomy): Bacteria > Bacillati > Actinomycetota > Actinomycetes > Kitasatosporales > Streptomycetaceae > Streptomyces > Streptomyces sp. AM25. Next base: position 23,905 of record NZ_JBKIWN010000001.1, read on the forward strand.
CGCTCGTCGCCAAGCGCCTCGCCCCCGGGGGCTGCTTCGTCTTCAGCCACGCCGAACCCGGCCCGGACACCTACGGTCCGCAGCAGATGCGCGGCAGATGGCTGGAAGGCCGCGAACGGGAACTGACCGTGCTGCGTTGGCAGTACACCCCCGAGATGTGGGCCGACCTGCTCAAACGCAACGGCTTCGGCAGCGTTGATGCCCGCATCGTCCCCCCGCCGAACGGCGAACCGCTCGGCACGCTCCTGGTACGCGCCGAAGCAGCCTGAGTCGCCGCGCAGGTCGGCGCCGTGCTGCCGTCCGGAGGAAGCACACGAGGGCGGAGCCCATCACAACCTTCGTCTCCCGCCCCGCAGATCATTGACACCCGAGTGCCCATCAGCGCCCGGGCCCCTTCCCGTGGTCTGCGTCAAGCCTTGGGGAGTGCTATTCCCAGCTCTCTCAGGGCGGCGCAGGCGACGACAGGCCACCAGCGCCGGCGGTGTTGCGGTGGTTCAGGCGCAGAGGTCGCCTTCCGTGACGGCCAGGGTGGTGACGAAGTGCTGCCATACCGCATGCGGGAAGCTCAGCGGCGTGCGTTCAGGGGCCTTGGAGTCCCGACCGGCATGACGGCAGGGACCTGCTCGACGGGCATCTGGAGGCACTGGCCGCCGTTCTGGCTGTGGCTGCTGGGGGTGCGGTTCCTCTGAAGTGATGGTCAGGATCAAGCGCGTTTCCTGGCTCCACCGGTATGACCGGTGGAGCCAGATCAGGGCTGCGGAGGGTCTATGCATCGCAAACGGTGGCGTGATCAAATAGGGGATGACATCGTTCTGGACTGGTAAACGGGTGCGCCTGCGGGGTATTGAGCCCGACGACTGGACAGCGTTCATGCGCTTCGCGGTGGAGGAGGAGCGGTTCGGTGACCTCCTGAATCCACCCCGCTCCGCCGAGGGGTTCCGCACCTGGGCAAGGGAGCAAACTCTCTCCAAGTCCGATGGCGACAGCTTTGGATTGGCAGTCGAAGCCGTGGATACGGGGGAGATAGTGGGGTCTGTCGGCTCCTTTCACGCTGACCCCCGCGCGGGCCGGTTCGAGAACGGCATCACGATCAGCGTTGATCATCAGCGCAAGGGCTACGCGACAGAAGCCGTAGTGATGCTGCTGCGCTTCATGTTCGCCGAGCGGCGTTACCACAAGTGCGAAACAAGGATCTTCGCGCACAACAAGGCGTCGTTGGCGCTTCACCGCCAACTCGGTTTCGTCGAGGAGGGCCACCTCCGCGATCACGTGTTCTGCGCAGGTCAACACCGCGATCTCGTCGTAATGGGCATGCTCGCCGACGAATTCGCACAACTGCATTCGATGGGCGAACTTGGGTGAGCGTTGAGTCCCGGCGGAGCAGCACCATGTGGTCATGCGGTAAGGCTGTATTCCCCTTGGCCATGGACCGGGTAGAGGCGCTGATGCTCGGCGGCGACGCTATATCGCCAGTAGGCATCGAGATCGCCGTTGGCAGCAATGGCCCGGATTACTCAAACTCCGCGCCGTCAGGTCCAATGGTGACCTTGACACCTACTGGCAACATCCTCTCGCCCGGGAACACCAACGCCTCTACCCACCCTGTGACCAGGACAGATACACGCTCACCGATTGACGGCGAACCCTGACCGGCGACGGTTCGTGCCACGGAACATTGGCCGCGCTGGTCAGCGGCCCACTCCGTGATGGGGATCAGGAGTAGAACCCTCGGCCGTAGTCTTCACGGCTCAGGTGGAAGTCGTCCGGGCGGTCACTTCGGAGCTCCTCATATCGCTGCGTAAAGACGTCGAGTGCCTGGTGCAGCGTGCACCCTCGTGTTTCGCGGATCGTCTTGAGCGCGAACATGATCCGTTCCTGCAGAATGTCGCGATCCACGCTCTCAGGCAACTGTTCCATGGGGCCGGGAGCCTACCTGACGCGGGCGATCAATCTTCAGCGGCAATCAGTCAAGGCGACACAGCGCAGACTGCAACTTCACTCAGGAAGAGCCGCACCCGAACACACGATCCACTTTACGAGGAGCGGCAGCAGCACATATCAGCCAGTCCCTCCAGGAGAGCCGCACCCCAACCAACTTCACCGGATCCGCTTAGAAGATGCCGGCTGATCTGTCCTGCGTGAGGTTCTCGAGGATGGTACGAATCCACGGGCTGCGAGCGGCCGGTAGCCGAACCAGGGTGTGCTGGAACGCTTCCGGGTCCGCCCGGAACAGCTGAAGGGGGCGCGGCGGGGGTGGGTCGTCGCGAAGGGTGCCGTCGGGCATGCCGCCCGTTGCGGGGATGGGCAAGTGCGGTGCGGGGAAGGCCAGCCACAACCACACTCCGAAGGGCAGCGGCACCAAGTACGCCGAGGCGGCCGGCCCGGCCGGGGCCCAGACTTCCCCCGTCTGCGGGTGGGTTGGCACGAGGAGGATGTCCGCAAGCGCATCGGGGATGGGCCGTCCGGGTCCGGCCAGGACGGCGCGGCGCGCGGGTGGACCCGCGGGCAGCAGGGCGTCGAGGGTGCGTTGGAACACGTCCTCGCTCAGGCCGTCCGGGACGGTTACCGGCCTGCCTTGCGAGGCTGCCAGCAGGTGGGCGAGTGCCCGGCCAACTGCCGCCTCCCACTGTGGGCTCCACGACCAGTAGTGGTTCGTCCCCAGCTGCGATCCCCACGTGGCGATCGGCTCGAACGGGGGCGCGCCCTTCCTCTCCGTCATCAACTTCGCCCAGGAGTGCGGTGCGGCGTCCCCGGCGTCGACAGGCAGGCCGCGCACGGCGTTTGGCGCGAGCCACACTGCCTGCCAGAGTGAGCAGTCGTCGATCCGGGTCGCCACGGGCAGGGCGCACGCCGCGCAGGCCATGTTGGGGCCGTCGGCCCCGTCGAGGCCGCAGCAGTACCCGCCGGCTCTCTCCGGGAGCAGCAGGGTGCCGCGGGTGTCTCCGGGGGCGATGACGATCGCTCCGGGCGCGCCGTCGGACAGGGCGTGGACCGGGGCGTAAATGCCGCGGGCCGCCGCCTGGTCCGGGTCGGTCTCCTCCCACGGCCGCCAGGGCGGCCCCCAGGGCTCTGGGTCCACGGCGAAGGTGCCCGACTCCATGAGCACCGGAAGCTGGATCCCGTTCCCGTACTTCTGATGGGCGTGGGCCGGCAGCGCGACTTGGGACAGCGGGGTGGTCAGCTCGGCGCCGCACCCCGCACATACGAAAATGAACAAATGTCCTCCGCTTAGGAAACAGGGGCATCATCGCAGCTCAGCGGCTGCCCACCAAGGTGGTTTCCGTCGGACCGAGGGTTCAGGCTCCGCCACGCTGTGGATCCCTGGCTCCAGGCCGCGCGGGGAACCAGCTGTCGCCCATGTCAGCGCCCCGCACCCGGACTCGGAGGGGACGGCGAGCGTGCGGCCACGCTCTGAGTCCGTGCACGGGGCGTGGCCGGCTGGCTAGCGGAGGACAACGGGCATGGTCGAATGTCAGCCTTCGCCTTGAGGTGAAGCCCTAGGACGTGCTTGAGCTGTCCGGATCGCAGGATCGGCGTCCGGGCTTGGACCCCTGTGTTCGTCGGCCTTGCTCGGCAGGCAGTTACAGCTCCGACGCAGCCAGCTGAGGCCGTTGGCCGTGCAGCCGCCCTCCCGTGGCTCTCCTATGCCGGGAGGGCGAGCTGTCCTGTGGCCGGGAACGACGGCGTTCACCAGGTGACGGGCAGCGACTGCAGGCCGCGCTTGTGGAACGAGGAGACCCACGTCAGTTCGTCGGCAGACACGGCCAAGGTGAAGTGGGGGAAGCGGTGCAGCAGGGTGGACAGGGCGATTTCACCTTCGAGCCGTGCGAGGGGTGCGCCGAGGCAGTAGTGGATGCCGTGACCGTAGCCGAGGTGTGCAGGCGTGCGGGTGCTGTCGAAGGTGTCCGGGCTCGTGAACTGTTCGGCGTCGCGGTTCGCTGAGAGGAGGGAGAGCCAGACACGTGCGCCGGCAGGGATACGGACTCCGGCGATGGTGAGCTCTTCCAGGGCGAAGCGGCGTGCGGCCAGCGGGAAGGGGGCGTTCCAGCGCATAGTCTCTTCCAGCACGGCGCGAAGCGGGATCCGGCCGTCGCGGACTGCTGTCATCTGTTCGGGATGGGTGAGCAGGGCGAGGATGGCGGTCCCGATGAGGTGTACTGCATTGTCGTAGCCCGCGTAGAGGGTGAGGAAGGCCATAGCGATCAGCTCCGGCTCGGTGAGCCGGTCGTGCGCGTCGCGGGCCTCGATCATTGCGGAGAGGAAGTCGTCGCCCGGCTCGGCCCGCTTGGCCGCGATGATGCGGGCGAGAAGCCGGTGCATCTGCTTCAGTGCCGCTCTGGAGGCCGTCGCGGCGTCCGCTTCCGGCGCGACCAGCGTGTTGGTCCAGGCCCGGAAGTCGCGACGGGTCTCGGCGGGAATGCCGAGCAGGTCGCAGATGACAGCCATCGGGAGCGGATAGGCCAGCGCCGTCATCAGGTCGACCGGTGAGCCGGTGGCGGCATCCAGGAGTTCGTCGGTGTGGGCCTGGATGCGCTCACGCAGGCCCTCGATACGGCGCGGCGTGAACGCCTTGGACACCAGCCGGCGAAGGCGGGTGTGGTCGGGCGGATCCATGTTCAGCAGATGGGCATCGAGCTCCGACGGCATCGAGGACGTGTAGCTGCCGTCGGTCATCGCGTTGGCCTTGTCGAGGGACAGCCGCGGGTCCGTCAGAGCCGCACGCACGTCCTCATAGCGGGTGACGAGCCAGACCGGGGCGCCGCCCGGCGTCATCGTGCGGTGGACCGGGCCCGCTTCACGGAGTTCGGCGTAGACACGGTGGGGACGGGCCATGATCTCGTCCCCGAACAACGGTGGAGTCGTGTATCGGAACTGCTGGAATGCCTTCACACGTGGAAGCCTACGAACATGGCCGAACCGGACCGGAGGCCAGGATCCGGTTCGGCCGTATCCGGGGCGGTCGGCAAGGGGGTGTTCCGAAGTGTGCGGCAGCCCCAACTCCCCACCGGGGGAGGGCACACGGGACCAGAACAGCCCAGCCCTTCACAGTCACCGAGCCGCCACACTGGGCGTACGCACCACCGCCCACCAGATCCAGCTCGTCTTCCGGGCCGGGCACGGACGGATCGTCACCTACGGCAGGGACTTCATCACGGCCGGGGAAGCCACCTGATGCATCCGCCCCGGCCGTGGACTTCGGGCCGAGGAACGGTGCCAGGAGCATCACGGCCCTGCTCAGGTCCCGGCACGCGTCCCCGAGCCTTGCCGTGGGGCCGGGCGGCCAGGCGCCGGCGGTCGCCCCGAGTGCGTCCGCCGCGCTGGCCAGCGCCGTGTACACGTCGGCCGCTCCTGCGGCAGGTCGATCTGCAACTGCGTGAGGGCGCAGACGACCAGGACGTGGTCGCGGGCCTGCCCGACCAACTCGCGCGCCTCGCCGAGCCCGTCACCCGCCGCCGCGTTCGCCCTGTCACTGCCCGTCCCCTGGACGGCGTCCGTGGCGTGGAGCGCGGCGTGGGCCCGGTGCAGCATCGTGCCGACACGGCCGAGAGCAGGGTGTGCCCGGCGGCGACGTCGCAGGCAGGGCTGCCGAAGGCGGCGATAGCGGCCGCGGTCCCGTCGAGGTCGGCGTAAGTGCCGTGGGGCACGAGGGCGAGGAGGGCGGGGAGCCGGTCGTCAGTGGCGGTCGTGGCGGACTGAGTGACGGGGCCGAGGGCAAAGACGCGGACGGCCAGGTGGTCAGGCGGTAGCGGTGGGTGTGCCTCGCGCCTACGAAGCCGAGCAGCACCGCGGCGACATCGGCGCTGGTGCCCGCACCGCGGGCGAGGCTGACGGCGGGTCGGCAGGTGTCGATGCCGCGGGCGGTCAGGTGTTCCAGGTGGCGGCCGGTGCAGCATCCGATGTCCTCGGCGGTGCCGGCTGTGGCCCAGTCCGGGGCGGGGGCGTCGCCGGGCGGGCGCCCTTGCGGCGCAGCCACCAGGCGAGACCGGTGGTGCTGATATGGCCGTCGATCGGCCGGGGGGTGGAGCAGAGCTGTGGGGACGCGTGTCAGCCGTGTGCGCGGCGTGACGATCGTCACGCTGATTTCCGGGTGTCCGGTGTCGACCGGATGTGGCCCGCCCGGCGTATGCCGGGTGAGACCGAAAAGATCCAGGAGTGACTGTTGACCGTCGAGGAGTTCGAAGAGTTTTACGCGCAGACGGTCGCACGGCTGACCGGGCAGCTGTATGTGATGCTCGGCGATCAGCATGAAGCACAGGACGTCGTGCAGGAGGCGTTCGTCAGAGGTTGGGCGCGGCTGCGTCAGCTGGACCGGGACGGCCGGCCCGAGGCGTGGATCCGTACGGTCGCCTGGCGGCTGGCGGTGAGCCGCTGGCGCAGGCGGCGTCGGACCGCAGACGCCTGGCAGCGCAGCGGTGCCCCGCCCCACGCCGAGGGGCCGGGGCCGGAGACGGTGGCGCTGGTGGCGGCATTGCGCGAGCTGCCCGCCAAGCAGCGCCGGACGCTGACGCTGCACTACGTGTGCGATCTGACCGTCGAGCAGATCGCCGGTGAGACCGGTCTGTCCACCAGCACCATCAAGACGCATCTGGTCCGGGGCCGGGCCGCGCTCGCCCATCGTCTGCAGGACCCGCGCATGGAGGAGACCCACGGTGCCTGAGCCCCACGACCCGCTGCGGTCCTTGTTCCAGGAAGCGGCCGCCGACGGCCAGTCCCGCGCGTGCCCCGCCCCCCTCGCGCGGATCGCCGAGCGCGGACGGCGGCGCCGCCGACGCCGGACGGCGGTTCTGGCCATCGCCGGATGTCTGGCCTTCGGCGGTACCGGCGCTGCCGTCGCCGCGCTCCTTCCCACGAAGACCGGCACCATCATCCCGGCCGACTCCCCCTCACCGCCGGTCTCCCCGTCGCCCGCGCCGTCCCCCCTGCCGACGGTGCCGCGCGGCACCGTGACGGAGCCCGCCCCTCCCCCAACCGGCCATGCCTCCCCAGGCGGATCCACCACACCGCCACCCACCACGTCCCCGCCGGGCCCTCCCCCGTCGACGGCCCCGCCGTCGATCAACCCCTCGCCGTCGTTCAGCCCCCCGCCGCGCTGACTTCCGCCGCCACGCTCCCGGTTGCCGCCACCGGGCGGTTCCGCATGCCCCGATCCCCTCCAGGAGGTCCCCAATGCCCCCGTCGCCCCCGCAGCTCTCGCCCTCACGTCGCCGCAGGGATCAGCCACCCGCCCTCGCGGACGCGGGCCTTGCGGCACCGCGCCGTACACCGTCGCCGCCCACGACGGCGGTACGGCCCCCGCGCGGCTGGTGGCGGCGGATCCGTACCGGCCGTCGGGTGCTGTCCTTGAGCTCCGACGACCGCGAGGTGTTCCGGCTGTATCTGCTCACCCGGGTGGGTGTCTGGGCCACCGCCTACTGCGCCGCCTGGCTGTTCCCCGATGATCCCCGCGCCCAACATGCCGCCTCCCCGCTGGCGGTGTGGCAGCGGTGGGACTGGGAGCACTATCTGCACATAGCCCGGGACGGATACTTCCCCGGCCAGGCCGGCCCCTGGCTGAGTACCTGGGACAACAGGGAAGCCTTCTTCCCCGGCTTCCCGCTCACGCTGCGCGCCGTGCACACCGTCATCCCCGACTGGGCCGCCGCGGGCGCCCTGATCTCCTTCCTTGCCGGGGGCATCGCTGTGCTGGCCCTGGCACGCATTGCCAGGCTGCACCTGCCCGACGAGAACGCGGGCCGACGCACCGCTCTGATCTTCCTGCTCTCGCCGTGTGCGGTGTTCCTGGCGGCCGGGTACACCGAAGCGCTGTTTCTGGCCCTGGCGCTCCCCGCCTGGCTGGCCGCCCGGCGGCTCAACTGGCCGCTCGCGGCACTGCTGACCTGCCTGGCCACCGCCGTCCGCGTCAGTGGCCTGTTCCTCGCCGCGGCTCTCGCCGTCCACTTCGTGCTCTCCGCCCGCACCGGCACCCACTGGCGGGCCCTGCCATGGCTGGCCCTGCCCGCGCTGCCCGCGCTCCTGTACAGCTGCTATCTGTACGCCCACACCGGCGACTGGATGGCCTGGCACAGCGCGGAAGTCCGTGGCTGGTACCGCGACTTCCACGCCCCCTGGGAAGCCTGGCACAACACCTGGAACGCCGCCTTCGGCCACACCCTGGGCACCGGATACGCCGTGATGAGCCAGGCCGAGTTGCTCGCCATGCTCGTCGGCATCGCCCTGTGCGCCCTGCTGATCCGTCAGCGGCGCTGGCCCGAGGCCGTCTACACAGGCCTGACGCTGTGGGCCCTGGGAACGTCCTACTGGTACACCTCCATCCCCCGTGCCACGCTCCTGTGGTGGCCTCTGTGGGTCCTCCTGGCCGCCTGGACCCTGCGAAATCCCCGGCTGTTGACCACCTATCTCTGTGTCGCGGCGCCCTGCATGACCGTCCTCGCCCTGACCTTCCTGTCCGGACGCTGGGCCGGCTGACCACCACCCGAGGGGCCGCCACGGGAGGCCTTCCTGCCTGATGCCCGCTTCCCGGCGCTGCTCAAGACCATTGAGCACCTGGTCACCCCAGGGCAGACAAGGGCACGGGCGAGGTCGTCCTCCGCTCATCCCGCGCACAGGCGCAGCGTGCGGATCAACGGTCAGCGGTGGATCACTGGCAGCAGTACGCATGTCAGTGGCCGCCTCTACCGTGGGCCGGTGATCAACACGGTGCAGTACGCAAAGGGAGATGCGAAAGCCCCGGCAAGCGAAGGCCCACGGGTGATCGCCCACGCATGCAACAACGCGGGCGGCTGGGGCAAGGGATTCATGGTGGCCCTCTCCAGCCGCTGGCCGCAGTCGGAGGCCGAGTACCGACGCTGGCATCGGGAACGGGACGGAAACGACTTCGCTCTGGGCGCCATGCAACTGGTCCAGGTCGAGCCCGAGCTGTGGGTGGCGAACCTGGTGGGCCGGCACGGCATCCGCACCCGCCGCTCGTGTGGGATACCCGTGCGCTACGAAGCGATCGACCAGGCGCTGCAGCGGCTGGGTGACGCCGCGCTGCGGCTCGGGGCGTCCGTGCACATGCCGCGGATCGGCTGCGGCCTGGCGGGCGGCCGGTGGGAGCAGATCAAGCCGCTGGTCCGGGCCCGGCTGGCCGGCCGAGGGGTGGCTGTCACGGTGTACGACTACCAGGAGAGGCCATACCCCTCGCCGCGATCGTGGCGGGTACGCGGGGAGGAACATCGGCTCCCTCCGCCTGAGCGCGCTCACCCGTGATGCGGGCCGACGTCACCCGTCGGCGGAAATTCACGCGTCGCGCCGGGTCGATCAGCGCGGAGCCGTCGAGGATCCCGTTGAACTGGGTGAGCACGTGGTGGAGTTCGTCTCCACCCACTCACGGTGGGTTACTGCCCGCTCCATGCGGCTGGCGATGTCCTTCTTGGACGCCGCGTCCAAGGTCTCCGGAATCTTGTCGAAGGTGTCGGGAAGGATGTCGAGCAGCCCCCAGATCTGTTCGCCGGTCCTGACGGTCAGCAGCTGTTGGCACCTCCACTGCAGCGGCACGTCAGAGCGGTGGGTGAGCCGTTGCACGAGTGTGGGGAACAGGTAGTGCGTCGCCTCCGCGGTGAGGTGCTCTTGGAGCCAGTCGACCGGGAGCCGCTGGCTGAAGCCACAGTCGGCTGCCTCCTGTGCCAGGTCGAGCAGTTGGTCGGTGTTGACGGCGCGGACGGTGCGGGGAAGGGTTGGGGCCATGTCGAGATGATGGCAGGCGCGTGCCGTGCCTCTGCTCAGGGGCTGGGTACGAAGCCGGCGGAGAGGTCGAGCTCGAAGGGCGAGCCGGGGTGCGTCGGTCTCCACCCCCGGGCCAGTGCGATGCGGATGTGGTGCGCGACGTCAGCGGGGCGCACCGGGGCGGCTTGCCCGCCCAGCCAATTACCGGGGTGTGGTTGATCAGTGGTGATCACCAGGGTTGCCCCGTGTTGCTCAGCACGCTCGGCAGCGTAGGTGCAAGGCGACCAGCACAGTGCCTGGCTGTAGGTCGGCCTCCGACGAAGCCGCCACCAGTAGGTCACCCCGTCCACGACGATGCACCGACTCCCCTTCTTTCCTAGCGCCACTGCACCTCCTCGGCTCCAGGGGGAGGTTAACGGCCTGGCCATGTCGGCTGCCATGCATTTTGATCGCGCTGGGCTGCCGCCTCGGCCGTCGGAATCCGGTCGAGAAGCTGATTGCACAGCCGCGCCAGGCCGTCCAAGGCGCCGATGCTCACTCCGGTGCAGGCGGCTCGCTCGTACTGCCTCAGGACCTCAAGATTCCCTGAGCAGGCGACCTGATTGGCGGATACTTAGAAGGATATATGGGCATCAACCACCCTGTGTGAGTACTGCAGTTGAGCATTCAAGGCCGGGGAGGTGCCGTCATGGAATCGGTCTCGGATTCGACCCGGCAGCGCTGACCACTTCCCGCCGTACTCGAGGAGGCCATCACCGCACTCGTCGCCGGCATCCTGCAGCTCCCCGCCGACCGACTGGACCCCACACGGAACCTCCGGGAGTACGGCATGGACTCACTGATGACCATCGAAGCGATGACCACCCTGCGCAAGCAGTTCCAGTGCGAGATGCCCGCCCTGGGACTGCTCCACGGCGACGGCTCTGCCCGCGGCCTCGCCGAGATCCTGCTGCCCCGGCTCCTCGCCGCCCGGCCGGAGACGAGGTCCTCACCATGAGAGCCAAGGAATGCCTCTGGCCTCTCATGCTGCTGGGCCCGGCCCTGCCGTTTCTCTCTGCCCTGGGGATTGCCGCAGGGCTCGGCCCCTACAGTTGGTGGGCGCCGACGGCGGGCATCGTCCTGGCCGCGGCCTTGGAGCGGCTGCTGGGCGGGGAAAAGCCTGCTGCCGGACAACCGTCCCCGGAGCCGCACCGATTCAGCAGCTATCACCGGGCCTGCCTGTACGCGCTCGTGCCCGTGTACGTCGCCGGGCTGCTCTGGTCCTGCTCCCAGTGGACCCGCACCGGTCCGTCCGCCCTGTCCGCCCTGGACGGGGCCGGGCTGGCCTGGGCCGCGGGCGTCTCCGGAGCCGTGGCGCTCAACGCCGCTCATGAACTCGGCCATGGCCGGGCACGCCCGGAGCGCCTGCTCAGCGAGTTGCTGTGCGCACCGTTCGGCTATGGGCACTACCGGATCGAGCACGGCCGGGGCCACCATGCCCGGGTCGCGACGCCGGAGGACCCGTCCAGCGCCCGCCTCGGCGAGAGCTTCTGGCGGTACCTGCCCCGCGTGGTGACCGGCCGGGCACGCCATGCCTGGCGCAGTGAGACGGAACGGCTCGTCCGCCATGGTCACCCGCCCTGGAGCCGGCACAACGCCCTGCTGCGTCCATGGGCGTTGACAGTCTGCCTCTACGCCTGCCTCCTCGCCCTCTTCGGTATCCGGGTGGCGCCGTACCTGGCCGCGCAGGCCACCGTGGCGGTCGTCGTCTTCGAAAGCGTCAGCTACTTCCAGCACTACGGCCTGCTGCGCGAGCGGACCGCCGTGGGCCGCTACGCGCCTCCCGCCCTGCACCACAGCTGGAACACCGATGCCATGGTCGGCAACATCCTGCTCTGCCAGGCGCAGCGCCACTCCGACCACCACGTCCACCCCCTGCGCCCCTACCAGACCCTGCGCCACGTCGAGGACGCGCCACGACTCCCTCGCGGCTACCTCACCCTGATCCCGCTCGCCTGGATCCCGCCGCTGTGGCGGCGGGTGATGGACCCCAGGGTCGTCGCCCATTACGGCGGCGACGTGCGCCGCGCCAACATCGACCCTGCGGTACGCGCCCGCGTCCTCGCCCGGCATGGGAGTGCCTAGAAGTGGACCGCGACATCGACCCTTTCGAATCCTGGGCCCGTACCTACGACCGGAGCAGGCTCCAGGCGCGCTACTTCCGGCCCGTCCAGCGGGAGGTGCTGCATCACGCCGAGCTGGTGGCCCCGCGCCCGGGCAGCATCCTGGACATCGGCTGCGGCACGGCCTCCCTGCTGCGGCAGGCCCGGCTCCGCTTTCCGGCCGCCGTGCTGACCGGGGTCGATCCGGCGCAGGCGATGGTCCGCGGTGCCCGTGACGCCGCGGCCGAGGGCGTCCGGGAGCGGTTCGTCCAGGGCCGTGTCGAGCAACTCCCCTTTTCCGACGCCTCCTTCGACCTCGTCCTCAGTACGCTCTCCTTCCACCACTGGGCGGATCAGCGGCGCGGCCTCGCGGAGATCGCACGCGTCCTGACCGCCGACGGGCACGTCGTCATTGCCGACCACTTCGCCACCGGCTGGCTGCGCCCGTTCTTCGCGGCGGCCCGGAAACGCGACCGCATGCACACGCACCGGGAGGTCGATCTCATGCTGGCCCGGGCCGGTCTGCTGCGGATCGGCTGGCACATCGCCCACACCGTCGCCCCCTTCCTCCTCGGGCCGGGGCCCGGCCGCGGCGGCCGGCCGCTCCTGCCGCTGGCCGCCCTCTGCACGGCGCGGAACGGCGCGCACCGGGCGGCGCCGGACAGCCGGCCGATCTAGGTTTTGTTTCTCCGATCATGACCGGAGAAACAAAACCCGGCCGAGCCCGATCTGCTCGAATAGCGGACGGCGTCGTCTCACAGGATCGCTCTCGCCACATGAAACTCCGGTGCGCATATCCGTCCGGGGATGTTCACCGCCGAGGCTGGACCGTGCGCAAGTTCGATGGAACTATGAGCGCGCCAGCAGGTGGCCTTCGACCACCTCTGTAACTTCGCGGGGGGGGATTATGCGCGTCAGCACCCGTGTTCGCGCGGCCGCGGCTGCGCTCGCTGTTGTTGCGGGGAGCCTCACGTTCGCCGCGGCCGGGACCGGAACCGCTGCCGCTTCCGTAGCCGACTGTGGCCAGGTACTCGGGCCCATCCAGAGCATCAAGGCAGGCTCGCGGACGATCGGGCAGTTCTACCTTGCGTGGAATTCCTGCAGCAAGCAGGCGTACACCGAGGTCAACCTGTGGAACACCAACTATGTCAACCGCAACTGGCATTCCGGCCAGATCGACGTGAAGTCCAGCTCGGACCACAATTCGAACTCGGGGCCGCCGCAGCCGAATGTCGGTACGTGGTGGTGGGACTCCGGGTACATTCCGGTGACCGGCGTGCACAACAGCCGTCTCTACCACGGCAACTGGAACTTCGTCGCCGGTGGCCACTCGTGCTCCGGACAGACCCCTACTTGGAACTTCTCCATTGGCCACTACGACACCGACGGCATGTATTCGCACTGCAGCTGACGCCGACCAGCCGTGGGCGACCTGTTCTCTCCGAACAGGCCGCCCAGGTGTTGCCGTGGCGCCCGCTGCCCGGACTCCCGGCAACCGGCCGCCCTAACCGGACCCCGGCCCCTGACCCCGCCGGTCGACAACAGTGGGGCAAGATGCCGGCCACCACCCGTGAGGTCGACCGGACCCGCTACCGCCCGCACAGCTTTATCGGTCATACTGCCCGCCGTGGAGCACCGCATAGGTCACAACAGCCCGCCCGTGCACGCCGCCGGAACCGATCCGTCCTTCGTCCCCGGCCTGACCCCGCCATGCCCTGCTGAGGCGGAGGAGCAACCGCCGGTGCCGGCGGACGCCCTGCCGGACGCCTGCGCCGAATCAGAACCGCAAGCGGAAGCGGAAGCGGAAGCGGAAGCTGCCGCCGAGGAGGAACCGCAGCCGGTGGCCGACGGCCCGGTCTTCGAGGTGTCCGACCGGCGCGGATCGATCACCGTCGACGGCACCGGCGTCACCTTCCGGCTCGACGACGAGACCGCCGAGTTCGGCTGGCCGGAGATCGGAGCGGTGGAAATGAACACCCCCCGGTTCGGCCGCCGCCTCACCGTCACCGTGCACACCACCGGCCGCCGCAGCTACAACATCGACATCGAGGCACCCCGGCGGAACCTGCCCAAGCAGTGGACTGCGGACCTGGACACCGTGCTGGACTCCTACTTCCAGGACGCCGACGCCACAGGCTGACCTGCGCCTACGGCGCCGGTGTCCATGTGCCTCCGGACCGCTCGGAGGTGCGCCGGGGTAGCGGCGGTAGGTCACCGGTCGGGCTGTCGGAGTCATCAAACCGTCGAAGCGGTGGTGGAGGACTGCGGTTCGGGGTGGTGGACCGGGGCGGTCCCGCGCCGGCGGAATGCCTCGTCCCGGCCGGGCAGCCGGGCCAGCCGTCCGGCGAGGCGGTCCTTGAGCAGGTCGATCGCCTCCGGAACGGAGGCCGCAGCGGCCTGCACCCGTACCAACCGCCCGTCGAGATCGACCGTCGCCTCCGCCAGTGCAGGGCAGGCGGCCGAGGTGTCCCGGCGCCGGGTCAGTCTCACCCGCACCCCCAGCACAGGCTGTTGCCGGTAGCGGACCAGGGGCATGATCTTGTCGCGGGCTCGGGCGGCCGCCGCAGCGGGGACGTCCCCGCGCAGTTCCACTTCGATGTCCGTTCCGGGCCGGATCTGCATGGTGCTCATCGATGTCCTCCTCGGTGCTCCCTCAGCCTCCGTTCGGCCACCCGCTGCGGGGAAGGGCCCGAACGGGCACGTGCACTACCCCTTGGGTCCCTTTCCCCGGCCCCTTCGCCAGGCCCGGGGGCGGCACGGCAGGGACTCTCGGCCCATGGGCTGCCCGCCCATCCGGCGGTGTGATGACAGTCGGCCCGTCAGCCATCGAGGAGGTCTCATGCGCCAGCCCGCCCCGGACCCGGCTCGCCCCGCCGGCCGGTGTCCCGCGCTGCCCGACCGGATCCGCGCTGTGACGCTCGACATCGACTCCGTCCTCACCAGCCTGTCCAGACTCCAGGCCGCTGCCTGGGTCTCGGTCCTCGACGGCTACCTGGCGGGCCGCCGGCATGATCTGCAGATGGGGTTGTCCGGCCCGGAGACGGAACTCGACCGGCTCGTCGCCGGGCTTCCTGCCGCGCGCGCAGTGGGCGCCTTCCTCGAGTCGCACAGGGTCGAATTCCCCGACGCCCGCACCGCACAGCGGACCGCGAGGGCACTCGCACGACAGCAACAGGCCCTGGTCGACCTCCTGTTGCAGCGTTACGGCGTGGGCATCCGCCATGGCGCCGCCGACCTGCTGCGCGGCCTGCGCGCCGAGGGCATCGCCGTGGCCGCCGTCTCGGCGACCGCACGGGCCCGGAGGCTGCTGGACACGCGTCAACTGGTGCGCCTGGTCGACGTGGTGCTCGACGGCGACGACCGCAACCGGCTGCGTCTGCCGCCGAGGCCGGACCCCGCGCTGCTGCTGAGGGCGGCGCGGATGCTCCGTGCCCGGCCCGGCGAGACCGCCGCCGTGGACGCCTCGCCGAGCGGTATCGCCGCCGCCCGGCGAGGCGGGTTCGGCCGGATCATCGGCATCGCCGCCCCTGAAGACCTGAACGGCCTCACCAGGCTGTTCCACCAAGGCGCCGACCTCGTCGTCCACGACCTCGGCGAACTCCTCGGCACCCCGCGCGGGGTGCCTGCCGACGTGTGACGCTCCCCCGCCGGCCCACCGGACCGGCCGGTGTCACGCGTGTCGTCGACCGCCTCACCGTCGGGGCGGCACAGGCGGGTTGGAGGCGGTGACGGCCAGTACGTCGACCCCGTTCCACCAGCGGAAGCCGGGACGGGGGCCTGCAGGTCACAGGGCACCGTACGACGTGCAGTTGGCCTGGATGACACGGGGCGACGTCAGACCCTGCCGCCCGCGGCGGAGAACGTCTTCGGTGCCGGGTGCCGTCCTACCGGGCACCGCCGACGCGGGCGCGTACCGCCTCCACGGCCTCCCACTGCTCCGGTCCCAGGCTCGCCAGGGCGGCGGGGAAGAGTCCGTCCTGTTCCTTGAGGATGTGTTCGCGCAGCAGGGCCAGGGCGTCCAGCAGCTCGTCCGGCCAGTCGGGGTCGTCCGGGACCCCGACTGCGGCCTCGCCCAGGACGGCCTCGATGCGGCGGTGCTCCGCCTCCAGCCCGGCGATGTGGTCCGGGAACTCTCCGGCCATGGCCGGGAAGAGACCGTGCTCCTCCACTTCCGTATGCGGGGCCAGGACTGCGGCTATCCGCCGCGCACCCTCCGCCATGCCGGAGGTGTTCCCGTCGCGGTGGGCCGTGCGTACCACGCCGATGAGATTGACGACCGTCTCGTGTTCACGAGTCAGTTCGGCGATGGCGGCCAGGGACTGGCAGCCGCAGTATTCGCACATCCTCACTCTCCTTGGGGATCAGACCCTTGTCGGGTTCTGCAGACCGTCCGTACCTGTGTCCACGGGATCCGTCACCGTTCGCCGTCGATACGGTCCTTCCCTGCGGACCGTATGCGGGGAGCCGATCTTTCCACTTGGGCCGTGCAGTCCCTCTTTGACGGACCCCGTGTTCGCACATGTCGTGGCCTGCTCGTAGCAACGGCAGACGAGCCGGGCGAGGCGCGGGTGGTCGGCGAGCGGAGCCGTGACCGTCCACGCCCCGGTGTGCGGGAGGGCGCGGGTGAACCTGCCCGGCGCCAGCAGGTGGGCGACCACGGCGACCCGCTGGTGTCCGGCCGCGTGCAGACGGTCCACGGCCACGGGCACGGCAGGTTCGGATGTCGCGCAGTAGGCGGGCAGCACCGGTATGCGTCCGTGTTCCCCGTCGAGCAGAGCGCGCAGCTGCCGGGCCGCGGTCAACGCGGCGTCGTTGCCGTGGGGTTGCCGTGAACCCGCGGAGGCCAGCACCACCGCGTCGGCGCGGCCGCCCGCTCTGTGCTCCGCCTCGCGCAGGCGGTCGTACAGGGCGAGGGCGATCTCCTCCTCGCCGCTCAGCCCCGCTGTGAGCACGCAGTCCCGGCCGGCGGCCACGGCCGGGATGTCGACGGTCCGGTGGTAGCCGTCGCCGAGGAGGAGGGGAACGAGCACGGCGCCCGGACCCGCTGCGTCCAGGGCCTGCGGCAGGGACGGGGCCCGGTGGTCGAGGTGCCCGATCACGGGGCGTATCCCGCTGAGGCGGTGCACCGCGTCACGGAGCCGTTCGTTCGTCGCTGCCGCGGCGGGCACCGCGCTGCCGTGCACGGCCAGAACCAGCGGTGGGCGCACGCGGCTTCCTCCTCGGCGGGGATCGTTCCGGCCGGATGTGCGCGAGCGTCGCGCCGTGACCGTCCCGTGCCACGAGGCTACGTTCCCCGGGCCCGGGGCCGGGGCCGCCGGGAGGCTCCGCCGGAGGGCCGCACGGCCCCGTTCCGGCAGGACTTTCGGCCCCCTGCGGCTTCCCCGCGGCTCCGGACGGGGCCGGTCGGCCCGTAGGCAGGGACCTCCCGGCCCACCCTCTTGGGACCGTTCTGCGGCCTTCGGGCCGCGGCGTGCGGCCTAGCGTCGGAAGGGACGTACCCGACCTACTCGAATCGACGGAGCGTGACCGCATGGCCCGCACTCTGCTGCTCATCGGCCACGGCATGGTGGGCCAGCGCTTCCTGGAGGCGCTCGCCGAACGCGGGGCGATCACGGGCCCCGCCGCGGCGGCAGGAGCCTGGGAAGTCGTCGTCCTTGCGGAGGAGTTGCGTCCCGCCTACGACCGCGTGCACCTGTCGTCGGTCTTCGCCGGCACGGCCGCGGACGAACTCTCCCTCTGTGACGCCGACTTCCTCACCCGGCACGGCATCGACCTGCGCCTGGGCGATCCGGCCGAGCGCATCGACCGCGAGCGGCGCACCGTGACCACGGCCTCGGGGGCCACCGTCGCGTACGACGCACTGGTCCTCGCCACCGGGTCCTCCCCCTTCGTCCCCCCGGTCGGGGATGCCGACGCCCCCGGTTGCTTCACCTACCGCACCCTCGACGACGTCGAGAACCTGACCACGTACGCGCGTGCGCACGGCGCCGGCACCGGTGTCGTCGTCGGCGGCGGGCTGCTCGGTCTGGAGGCCGCCGGTGCGCTGCGCAGCCTCGGACTGGACACGCACGTCGTGGAGTTCGCGCCCCGGCTGATGCCCTTGCAGGTGGACGACGGGGGCGCGGCCGTGCTGCGTGCCACGATCGAGTCGATGGGTGTGACCGTGCACACGGGTGTCGGCGCGAGCGGCATCGAGACCGACGACGACGGGGTGACGCGGGGGCTGCGGCTGGGCGACGGCCGGATCCTCGGTGCCGA
Organism: Streptomyces sp. AM25; assembly: GCF_058146165.1. Lineage (NCBI taxonomy): Bacteria > Bacillati > Actinomycetota > Actinomycetes > Kitasatosporales > Streptomycetaceae > Streptomyces > Streptomyces sp. AM25. The sequence continues at coordinate 42,009 of NZ_JBKIWN010000001.1, forward strand.
TGTCGTGGTGTTCTCCGCCGGTGTGCGGCCCCGGGACAAACTCGCCCGTGAGGCGGGGCTGGCCGTCGGGGACCGTGGCGGTGTCGTCGTCGACGAGCACTGCCGTACCGGCGACCCGTGCGTCTACGCGATCGGTGAGTGCGCCCGGACCGTGGACGGCCAGGTGTACGGCCTGGTGGCTCCCGGATACCAGATGGCCGAGGTCGCAGCGGACGCCCTGGCGGGCACCGGCGGGTCCGTCTTCACCGGCGCGGACACGTCCACCAAGCTCAAGTTGCTGGGGGCCGATGTGGCCTCGTTCGGTGCCCCGTTCGCCGACAAGGACGGCGACGCCGTCTGCGTGGTCTTCTCCGACTCGCGCGAGGGCGTCTACAAGAAGCTGCTGCTCGGCCCGCAGGGGCAGCTGCTGGGCGGCGTCCTGGTCGGCGACACCGAGGCGTACGGCTCCCTCAAGCCGCAGGTGGACCGCGTCCTGCCGGCACCGCCGGAAGCCTACGTCGTACCGGCCGCAAGCTCCGGCACGCAGCTGCCGGGTACGGACGCACTGCCCGACGACGCCGTGATCTGTTCCTGCCACAACGTCACCAAGGGCGCGGTACGCACCGCCATCGCCGGCAACGCGCTCACCGACGTCGGCGGTATCAAGCGCTGCACCAAGGCGGGCACCGGATGCGGCGGCTGCATCACCTCCCTGCAGGCCCTGCTCGACACGGAACTGGAGGCTGCCGGGGTGCAGGTCCGCCGGGGCCTGTGCGAGCACTTCGAGCTGAGCCGCGCCGAGATCTTCGAGCGGATCCGCACCGAGCGCATCCGTTCCTTCACCGAACTGCTGGAGAAGTACGGCACGGGCGAGGGCTGCGCCGTGTGCAAGCCGGTCGTGGCCAATGCGCTGGGCTCGCTGGCGCCCGAGCTGGGTCTGGGGCACGTGCTCGACGGTGAGCAGGCCTCGTTGCAGGACTCCAACGACCTCTTCCTCGCCAACCTGCAGAAGGACGGGACGTATTCGGTCGTGCCGCGCATCCCCGGCGGCGAGATCACCCCGGAGAAGCTGATGGTGATCGCCGAGGTGGCCCGCGACTTCGGCCTCTATACGAAGATCACCGGCGGGCAGCGCATCGATCTGTTCGGCGCCCGCAAGCAGCAACTGCCGCTCATCTGGCGGAGGTTGGTCGATGCCGGGTTCGAGTCCGGGCATGCCTACGGCAAGTCGCTGCGCACCGTCAAGTCCTGCGTGGGCGCGAAGTTCTGCCGCTTCGGGCAGGGCGACTCGGTCCAGCTCGCGATCGACCTGGAGCTGCGCTACCGCGGGCTGCGCACCCCCCACAAGATCAAGGGCGGGGTCTCCGGGTGCCTGCGCGAGTGCGCGGAGGCCCGGGGCAAGGACATCGGCGTCATCGCCACGGCCGGCGGGTGGAACCTGTACGTCTGCGGCAACGGCGGGACCACTCCGCGCCACGCCGACCTGCTTGCGTCCGACCTGACCGCCGGAGAGCTGTTCCGGCTCGTCGACCGCTTCCTGATGTACTACCTGCGCACGGCCGAGCGGCTGGAGCGTACCGCTGCGTGGTGCGAGCGCATCGGCGGCGTGGACCGCCTCAAGTCCGTCCTGATCGACGATGCGCTGGGCATCTGCGCCGAGTTGGAGGCCCAGATGGACCGGCATGCGGCGGCGTACCTCGACGAGTGGCGGGCCGTGCTGGAAGACCCCGCGGCACTGGCACGATTCCAGCGGACCGGCGCCGGCCCGCAGTTCCTGGAGCCCGGCCGCGGCCGCCCTGCGGTGCTGCCGGACGGCACCGAGGCCGCGCTGTTCAAGGACCGGGCCGGAAAGGTGTACGCGGTCGGCAACCGTGACCCGTTCTCCGGTGCGGACGTGATCGCCGACGGCATCACGGGCAGCCGGGACGGGGTGCCGGTGGTCGCCTCGCCCATGTACAAGCAGGAGTTCGACCTGCGCACCGGCGCGTGCCTGGACGACCCCGAGGTGCGCTTGCCGGTTCACGCGGTTCCCGCCGGCCCCGGCTGCGGGCGCTGAAAAGGGTCGCGTGATGCCTGCTCTACAGGGCCGGAGCCCTGCGCGCGGGGCCCCACCAACCAGGAGGGGCCCCGCGCATCAGCCGGCGTCAGGCCGGGACGGTCACCTTCACCTCGCCGGGCTACTGGGTGGCAGGGGCCTTTCGGAGGCTCTTGAGAAGGATCACCGAGGCTGCCGTGACGGCCGTACCAGTCGCGATGGCCAGCAGGTAGAGCAGCGGCTGGCCGATCAGCGGGACCACGAAGATGCCGCCGTGCGGGGCCCGCAGACTGCAGCCGAGGGCCATCGACACGTGCCGTGACCGCACCGCCCGCCATCGCGGAGGGGATGACCCGCAGGGGATCTGCGGCGGCGAAGGGGATCGCGCCTTCGGTGATGAAGGAGGCGCCAAGCACCCAGGCCGCCTTGCCGTTCTCCCTCTCGGCCCTGCCCGCTCGGCCCTGGTGAAGAGCCGGCCGCACACGGTCGTAGCCAGCGCCATCGCCAGCGGCGGAACCATGCCAGCCGCCATCACCGCGGCCATCGCCTTCAGGCTGCCCTCGTTGGGGTGGGCGAGGCCTCCGACGGCGAAGGCGCAGGCAACCTTGTTCAAAGGGCCGCCGAGGTCGAAGCACATCATCAGGCCGAGGACGACGCCCAGGATGATCGCGTTGGCGCCGGAGAGGCCGGACAGCCAGTCGGTCAGGGCCTCCTGGAGCGCGGCGACCGGCTTGCCGATCACGAGGAACATCAGGAAGCCGACGACCGCCGAGGAGACCAGCGGGATCACGACGACCGGCATGATGCCGCGCAGCACCGGGGGGATGCGGACCTGCTGGATCGCCATCACCACCCGCCAGGAGACCGGCGATCAGGCCGCCGAGGAAGCCCGCGTTGATGGTGAGCGCGATGGCGCTGCCGACGAAGCCCGGGACCAGGCCGGGCCGGTCGGCCATGCCGTACGCGATGAACCCGGCCAGGACCGGGACGAGGAAGCCGAACGCCACGCCGCCGACCTGGAACAACAGGGCCGCCCAGCTCGTGGATTCCGTCCAGACGAAGTGTTCGGCGACGGACGGCGCCTTGTCGATCGTGTACCCGCCGATCGCGAAGGCGAGGGCGATGAGCAGACCTCCGGCGGCGACGAACGGCACCATTTGACGTGCTCCCTGGTCTACAGTCCAGGGGTTCCGGCCTGGGTCGTGTGACCCTTCCGGGGGCTTCCTGCTTCACCGCGCTGCGCAGGCACGTGTGCCCGTCTTACCGGCGCTCCACAGGCGTTTGGTGTCTCCGCCCGTCCGGCGGCGACGATACGGCGTCCTTCGAAGAGGACGTTGCGGGCTGCGTTACAGTCGCGGTCGTGCCTGGTGCCGCACGCGCCGCACATCCACTCCCGGACGTGCAGGGGTTTGGGGCCGTCCCGGAATCCGCAGGCCGAGCAGACCTGGGAGGACGGGAAAGCACGGTCCACCCTGGCGAAAGTACGGCCATGTTTGACTGCCTTGTACTCCAGCATGCTGATGAACGCGGACCATCCCGCGTCGTGCACCGACTTGGCGAGCCGGGTGCGGGCGAGGCCGGACACCGCGAGGTCCTCCACATACACCGCTTGGCTGTCGCGGATGATCTGTGTGGATGCCTTGTGGTGGAAGTCCCGGCGCCGGTCCGCCACCTTGGCGTGCTGGCGTGCGACTTTGATGCGGGCCTTGGCCCGGTTCTTCGATCCGTTGGCCTTGCGGGACAGCTCCCGCTGCAGACGCCGGAGCTTCTTCTCAGCCCGGCGCAGGAAGCGGGGGCTGTCGATCCTGCTGCCGTCGGACAAGACGGCGAAGGCGGACAAGCCGAGGTCGATACCGGCATCGATGCCCGACTCGGGGAGGATGTCCGGTTCGGTGTCCACGACGAAGCTGAGGAAGTACCGGCCGCAGCTGTCCTTGGTGACGGTCAGGGACGTGGGCGCGGCCGGAAGCCGCCGAGACCACCTGAGCTTGAGACGGCCGACCTTCGCCACGTACACTGTACCGTCGCCCTGAAGGGAGAAGGCGCTGATGGTGAGCCGGATCGACTGCCGGGGGTCCTTCTTCGACTTGTAGCGGGGAGGGCCGACCTTGCGGCCCTCCCGCCTGCCCTTGAGACTGTCGAAGAAGTTCTTGTACGCGGTGTCCAGATCCCGCAACGACTGCTGCAGGACGACCGCCGATACCTCGGCGAGCCAGGCGCGTTCCTCGGTGCGCTTGGCCTGAGTGATGCGGACCCGGGACAGCTCGGCCGACGTCACATATGCCAGCCCCGCCGCATGCGCTTCCTTCCGGTCACGCAGGCAGTCGTTCCACACCACACGGGCACACCCGAACGCCCTTGCCAACGCACGGCACTGAGCGGCGTCCGGGTAGACCCGGTAGTTGTAGCGGAGCTGCATGACCGGGATCCTACTGCGATTGGCCTCACGGACGAGCAGAACGACCACATACGGGGAAGACACGTAGTTCCGGCCATGCTGTGCACTTGGTCCTCGTGACGAAGCACCGGAGCGGGGTGTTCAACGACGAAATGCTGATGCACTGCGAAGAGATCACGCGCAATGTGCGCGAGAACTCAAAGCGAAACCGAAGAACTTCAACAGCGAACGCGACCACGTCCACCTCCTGATCAACTACCCACCCAAGGGCGCCGTCTCCAAGCTGGTCAACAGCCTCAAGGGCGTCTCCACTCGCCGACTGCGCCAGGGGTTCACCGGATGCGTCAACCGTGCCACCATGCACCTGTGGTCGCCCTCGTATTTCGAGGCATCCCGTGACGGAGCACCGTTAGCGATCATCCACCCAGTACATCGAGCAGCAACATCGTCCGCCTTTAAGCGCACGTCAGAGCAGTCTTGAGACGCATTCATCCCCGACGCGAACGCCAGGGTTTCCTGCATAGGTCCCATAACTGACGCCACTCATCAGCCACTTGCGCAGTCGGGTGCCGAAGCCGTCGGCCTCGTCGCTGCCCTTGTCCATCGGCGCGGTGGTGGCGCGCGCCGGGGCACTCGCGTCGCCGCGACCGGCCTTCTCCCCTACCTCGGCGATGAGTTCGAGCGGCGCCGCTTCAGTCTGGTCTTCGGCGGCCGGTACCTCGTCCGGCTCCGCACTGTCGGCCGCTTCCGCCGCCGGTTCGTCGCCGCGGATCAGGGCGGCGGCGCGCGCCGGGTCGGTCGCCGAGCGCAGCGCGCCGGTGAATGCCTCGTCCATCAGGTGGCGGGCGAGCGACGCGAGGATCGTCAGGTGGTCCGCGTCGCCGCCCGTGGGGGCCGCGATCAGGAAGATCAGGTCGGCCGGGCCGTCCGGCGCTCCGAAGTCGATGCCGGTGGTGCTGCGTCCGAAGGCCAGCGTCGGCTCCGTGACGTGCGCACTGCGGCAGTGCGGGATGCCGATGCCGCCGTCCAGGCCGGTCGGCATCTGGGCCTCGCGTGCGGCCACGTCCGCGAGGAAGCCCTCCAGGTCGGTGACGCGGCCGAGCGCGGCCATGCGCTCGGCCAGGGACCGGGCGGCGGCTTCCTTGGTTTCTGCGGACAGGCCGAGGTCGACCAGTTCCGCGGTGATCAACTCACTCATCGCGGGCTCCCTTGCACGCGGACCGCTGTGGGCGGTGGGGGTGGGACGGAGGGTGGCAGGGGATCGGGGGCCGGGGCCGGCCGGGTCAGGTGGGCCCGGTGTGCGGGACGGCGGGTCCGGCCGGCGGTGGGTCCGGCTGCGGGCGGCGGGGTTTCCGGCTCCGGCTCGGCGGCGTCCGGTCGGCCGGTCCTCCCGGGCCGGCGCGGCCTCGCGCGGTCACGGGACCGGCTCGGTCAGCGGGCGGGCGAGGGGGACGTCGTCCGTCGTACTGACCGCCGTCGGCGTCAGGTCGGCCGGGGCCGGCATGAGGCTGCCGGGCAGTTGGACGGCAGCCGCACCGTAGGCGACCGCGGCGGCCAGTGCCCGTACGCCTGTGCCGCCGGCCACGAGGAATCCGGCCAGCGAGGCGTCGCCTGCACCGACGTTGCTGCGGACGGTGGCGACGGGGGCGCTGGCGAAGTGTGCGCCGTCGTCGTCGACCAGCAGCTGTCCGTCGGCGCCCAGCGAGGCCAGTACGGCGCGGGCGCCCGACGCGCGCAGCTCCTCGGCGGCCTTGACGGCATCGCCCAGGGTCGCGAGCGGGCGTCCGACGGCCTGTGCCAGTTCCTCGGCGTTCGGCTTGACGACGTCCGGGCGTTCGCGCAGCGCCGCGGTCAGCGACGGGCCGGAGGTGTCCAGGGCGATACGGGCGCCCGCCCGGTGTGCCCGTGCGACGAGCTCCGCGTACCACTCGGGCGGCAGGCCGGGCGGCAGGCTGCCGCAGCAGGCGACCCAGTCGGCGCCTTCGGAACGTTCGCCGACCGTCGCCAGCAGTGCCTCCGACTCGGCGGCGGTCAGCTCCGGCCCGGTGGCGTTGATCTTCGTGAGAGTGCCGCCGGGCTCGACGACCGAGATGTTGGAACGGGTCTGGCCGGTCACCGGCACGCCCGCCACCTCGATACCTTCGGCGCCCAGCAGTCCGGCCAGCGCGGCGCCCGCGGGGCCGCCCAGCGGCATCACCGCGAGGGTGTGGTGTCCGGCCGCGGCAACGGCCCGCGAGACGTTGACGCCCTTGCCGCCCGGGTCGATGCGGTCGGCGGTGGCCCGGAGCACGGCCCCGCGGTCCAGCGCCGGGATCTCGTACGTGCGGTCCAGGCTCGGGTTCGGGGTGACGGTGAGGATCATGCGCGCACTACTTCCGTGCCCGCGCGCTCGATGGCGAGGGCGTCGTCGGGGCTCAGTCCGGTGTCGGTGATGAGCAGGTCCACGTCCGACAGCTCGCCGAAGCGGGCGAAGTGCTGCTGCCCGGACTTGGCGGAGTCGGCGAGGAGGACGACCCGGCGGGCGGCGGCGATCAGCGCCCGCTTGACCGCGGCCTCCGCGAGGTCCGGGGTGGTCAGGCCGCCTTCGAGGGAGAAGCCGTTGGTGGCGAGGAACACCACGTCGGCGTTGATCTCCCGGTAGGCGCGCAACGCCCAGTCGTCGACGGCGGCGCGCGTACGGTGCCGGATCCGGCCGCCGACGAGGTGCAGGGTGAGCCCGGGGCAGTCGGCCAGCCGGGCGGCGACCGGCAGGCCGTGCGTGACGACGGTCAGCTCGGCCTCCGGCGGAATCCCGGCGGCGAGCCTGGCACACGTCGTGCCGGCGTCCAGGATCACGCTGCCCCTGTCGCCGGGCAGTTCGGCCAGCGCGGCGCGGGCGATGCGCTGCTTCTCGTCGGCGGCGACGGCGTCCCGCTCGGCGAGATCCGGCTCGAAGTCCAGCCGGCCGGCCGGGATGGCGCCGCCGTGCACCCTGCGCACCAGACCGGCGCGGTCCAGAGCCTTCAGATCGCGCCGTACCGTCTCGGCGGTGACCTGGAACGTCTCCGCGAGGGACAGCACATCCACCCGCCCGCTCTCACGGGCGAGCCGCAGGATCTCCTGTTGGCGCTCCGGTGCGTACATCAGGTTTGTGTCCGTTCCATGCCCGAACCTGTGGTTTCGCGGACACACTACGCCAGGACATCCGCAAAGTAAACACAAACGGGTGTCGGGTGGACTCAAACAGACATCGCGGCGGACGCGGGGCCAGGAGGCGGACTCCCCTCGACACGGCCGCCGAGGGGCGCGCGCCGGGACGCGGCCGCCTCAGATCAACAGTGCTCGTCCAGCTCCGTGAGCAGCGAGGGATTGACGACGTGCACGATGGCCTCGATGTCGTCCCGGTCCGCGGCCGGCCACAACACGGCACGCGCGGCGCGGTACTTCGTCGCGAGGCGCTCGCGCTTCTCCTGCGGCAGCCGGGCGGCCCGTTCGGGGCGGGAGTTGTGCGCGTTGTCGGCGATCTTCACGAGTGTCGCCTGCCCGTCGCCGGTGATCCGCCGGATCTTCTCGGCGTACGTCAGGCCCGCCTCGTTGGTGACCGCTTCGACGATCCGGACGACCCGGGGCGGGACACCGGCGGCACGCAGACGCTCGGCGGTCCAGTCGGTGTCCTCGATGACGTCGTGCAGCAGCCCGGCCATGACGAGTTCGTCACCGAAGGGCGCGAGGCCCGCGGCAACCGCACGTACGTGCTCGATGTACGGCACACCGATCTTGTCGACCTGTCCGGTGTGCGCGTCGTGCGCCAGGGCCTCGACTTCTCGGACGGATTTCATGGTGTGCTCCTTTGCCGGCCGTGCTGTTCGGGGTCTGCCCGGCGACTGTATGCTGGACCGTTCAGCAGGTGGGCTGCCCATTGCCGGCGCTGGAGTCGGCGCCGCGCACCACGGGCGCAACGGCCGGAGGCGGCGTACCGCCCCCGGCTTCCGGTCAGCGGGTGGCGAGGAGTTCGAGTGTGTCGATCACGCGGTTCGAGAAGCCCCACTCGTTGTCGTACCACGCGACCACCTTGACGTGGCGGCCGTCGACGCGGGTGAGGGCCGAGTCGAAGATCGACGAGGCGGGATTGCCCGTGATGTCGGACGACACGAGCGGGTCGTCCGAGTACTCGAGGATGCCGGCGAGCGGCCCCTCCGCTGCGGTGCGGTACGCCGCCAGGACGTCGTCGCGTGTCACGTCGCGGGCGACGGTCGTGTTGAGTTCGACGATCGAGCCCACCGGCACCGGTACGCGGATCGAGTCGCCCGACAGCTTGCCGTCGAGGTTCGGCAGCACCAGGCCGATCGCCTTGGCGGCGCCGGTCGTGGTCGGCACGATGTTGACGCCGGCGGCCCGGGCGCGGCGGGCGTCGCGGTGCGGACCGTCCTGCAGGTTCTGCTCCTGCGTGTAGGCATGCACCGTCGTCATGAACCCGTGCTCGATACCGGCGAGTTCGTCGAGGACCGCGGCCAGCGGCGCGATTGCGTTGGTGGTGCAGGAGGCGTTCGAGACGACCGTGTGCACGGCCGGGTCGTAGGCGTCGGTGTTGACCCCGAACGCGAGCGTGACGTCGGCCCCGTCCGACGGCGCACTGACGAGCACCTTCTTCGCACCCGCGTCGAGGTGGGCACGGGCCGCCTTGGCCGAGGTGAAGCGGCCGGTGGCCTCCAGGACGATGTCGACGCCGAGTTCGGCCCACGGCAGCTGCGCCGGCTCGCGCTCGGCCAGCACCGTGATCCGACGGCCGTCGACGACGAGGGCGTCCCCGTCGACGGTCACCGGGCGCCCGAGCCGGCCGGCCGTGCTGTCGTAGGCGAGCAGCCGGGCGAGCGTGGCGGGCTCCGTCAGGTCGTTGACGGCGACGATCTCGAGGGCGCTGTCGCGCTCCAGCAGTGCGCGCAGCACATTGCGTCCGATGCGGCCGAATCCGTTGATGGCGATGCGAGTCATGTGTGTGTTGTCCCTTCCCTTCGCCACCAGGCTCGCCCGCGGCTCGCGCCGCGGACAGTGGCGGGATCGCCACGGTTCGAAAGGATCGCGCCACGATCGCGCCACGCGGCGCCGGGCGGGTCATTCGCCCCGGGTGAAGGTGCGCCGGTACTCGCTCGGGGTGGTGCCGAGGATGCGCTGGAAGTGCAGGCGCAGGTTCGCGCCGGTGCCGAGGCCGACGTCGGCGGCGATCTGCTCGACGCTGCGCTGCGAGCGTTCGAGCAGTTCGCGGGCCAGGTCGATGCGGGCGCGCATCACCCACTGCATCGGCGTGTAGCCGGTCTCCTCGACGAAGCGCCGGGAGAACGTGCGCGGCGAGACGCCGGCCTGCCGCGCCAGTATGTCGAGGGTGAGGGGCTCGCCGAGCCGGTGCAGCGCCCACTCGCGGGTGGCGCCGAAGCGCTCGCCGAGCGGCTCGGGAACGCTGTGCGGCACGTACTGGGCCTGGCCGCCGCTGCGGTAGGGGGCGGCGACCAGGCGGCGGGCCGCGTGGTTGGACGCGGCCACACCGAGGTCACCGCGCAGGATGTGCAGGCACAGGTCGATGCCGGAGGCGGCGCCGGCCGAGGTGAGCACGCCGCCCTCGTCGACGAACAGCACGTTCTCGTCGACCTGGACGAGCGGATGCCTGGCCGCGAGGGCTCGTGTGTAGTGCCAGTGCGTCGTGGCGCGCCTGCCGTCGAGCAGGCCCGTGGCGGCGAGCGCGAAGGCACCCGTCGAGATGGCGGCGAGCCGCGCGCCCCGGTCGTGGGCGGCGATCAGTGCGTCGACGACGGCCTGCGGCGGGTCGTCGCGGTCCGGATGCCGGTAGCCGGGAACGAAGACGATGTCGGCCCACGCCAGCGCGTCGAGACCGTGGGCGACGGAGTACGACAGGCCGTCGCCGCCGGTCACGAGACCGGGTGCCGCCCCGCACACCCGCACCTCGTACGGCATGCTCGCGCGGGTCGTGAACACCTGCGCGGGAATGCCGACATCGAGCGGCTTCGCACCTTCGAGCACGAGGACGGCGACGCGATACAGGCGGGAGGCTGGCACAGGAAGAGGTTACGTGGGGCGTGACCTTGAGACGCCCACTGCGCGGACCGGGCAGACGACACAAACATGGTTGGTGCTACCGGCGGGCCGCGGTGTCGGAGGGCAGCTCGTGGAAACAGCCGCGGTGGTCGCCGGCGAAGCGGCCCAGGTGGGAGATGCCCCATCGATAGGCGATGGCGCCGACGTTGTCAGTCAGTGATTGAGTCACGACCACCGGGGACCCGCGTATCACTATGACTGTCAGTAGTGGTGAGGATGTCCTGACGGATCCGGTCCAGCCGCAGGTTGCGTACGTGCGACATGGGCGACAGGCCGAGCCGGTCGCGGAATGCGGAGGTGATGGTCCGCGGGGCGCAGTCGGCCGCCTTGGCGATGTCGCCGAGGGCGATGCGCCCGGCGATGTTGGCTTCGATGAACGCCAGGGCTGCGCGCAAGGAGCGCGGGTGGCCGGGTTGAGGGTCGTCTCGGAGCTTGTCGGTGTGCGCACGGGGATCGGCCCGCGGGCCTCGATCTTGCGGTGCCGGCGTGTGGCGACGCCGGCGGAGACCTCGACCACGCGGCCCTCGTTGTCGAAGAAGCGGACCGCGTAGCCGCCCCGGGAGTGTCCAGCGGTTTCGGCTCGTGCACCAATCGCACGCCCTGGGCGATCAGTTGTAAGGCCAGGGTGTCGACGTCGTCGGTATCACCGGCACCGAAGGCGATGAGGTCGGTGCGTTTGTGGGCGTCCTCGCGCAGTCGCACCACGTACTGCTCCGGGGAGCCTTCGGCCGCCAAGAATGAGACACCCGTGTCGGCTGCGGTCTCCGTCAGGCCCCACAGCTCGGTGTAGAAGCGGCGCTGCTCGGCGAAGTTGGGCATGGCGACATCGATGTGCCGCAGGTGGGTGATCAGGCTGCTGTTGCTCATGGTGAGTGCACTCCCTTGGACGTGCGTTCAACTCGGTCGGGTGCCTGGTCCGGCTCGGTCGCATACGAACAGCCGCCGCGGCCGGCTACGCGGGCTCGGCCATGAGGCGGTGACAGGCGTCGACCAGCAGATGCGCTTCGTCGTGCCGCTGGGCCTGTTCCAGAGCGGCGATGGCCACCGAGGCCTCCACCAGCGTTCGGCACCGTTGTGCGCGTCGGCTCACGAACGCCTTGAGCCCCGTGCCGACCGACGCGTGCCGCCCCAGCTCTTCGGCCAGCACGAGGCCGTCCTCGATGGCCAGGGCCGCGCCACTGGCCATCTGTGGTGCGGGGGCGTGGGCGGCGTCGCCGATGACCACGCCGCTGCCGCGGCTCCCGTCGCCCTGGAGGAAGTGCGTCTGCACCGGGCGGCGCACCACTGACTCGCACGCGGACACCAGCGGGGCGAGCTCCGCCGCCCGGCCGGGGAAGGGCTCCAGCAACTGTCCCAGGCGCGGGGCGAGTTCGGTGTCCGGGAGGATGCTCTGCCTCACCCCGTTCTCCGTCAGGAAGACGTACGCGTGATTGTCCGAGAGGGGTACGAGTCCCGCCGTATTGACCTTGCCGGCGAACTGATGGATTCCGGTGCCCCACGACGGGCGCTGCACCAGCGCCCGCCACACCATCTGCCCGTGATAGCCGAGCGAGGTCCGAAGGCCCAGCAATTCCCGTGCCGAGGAACGGATCCCGTCCGCTCCGACGACGAGCGCGGCCTGTCTCTCGGTTCCGTCCGACAGCCGCGCGCGGACCGGCTCCGCCTTCTGGTCCACCGCCACGACGGTCAGTCCGTGGTGCACCACCACGCCGCGCCGCTCGGCTTCCGTGTGCAGGATGCGGTGCAGTACGGGGCGTGCGATGCCGGCCATCGCCGGCCGCCGCGCACCGATCAGACGCGGCAGCTGGACCTGGTACGCGGGTTCGCCGTGCACGTCCACATGCATCATCACGCTCATGCCGTGCCCCTCGGCCAGACATGCGTCCGCAAGCCCCAACTCCGCCAGCGCGCGCAGCGAAGGTCCGGTCAGGCACAGCCCCCAGCCGGAAGTCGTTCTTGACGGGCCGGCCTCGACGATCTCGACCCGCCACCCCGTGCGTGCGAGGGCAGTGGCCGCCGTCAGACCGGCGGCACCCGCACCCACGATCAGGGCTGTCCGCACACCGCGATAGCCGTCCATGTACGCCTCCAGAGCACTGATTTCTCCGGAACCGTAGGATCCGTCGGCCCTCCACCCTGTCCGCATCGGGCGGCGACCATCCGCTGTCGGCAATCAGTCGTCAGGCCCGGGGCTCTGTCAGGGCTCTGGTCCGCCAGGGGACCGGGAGGCGCGCTACCGGCGGACCGCCGAGATCAGTCCGCCGGGCCGCTCCCCGCCCTGCGGCGGAATGCTGATCGGGCGGCCGTAGGCGGCAGCGCGCTCGCGCAGGGTGTGACTGTCGGCCTCCCAGCCGTGCCCGGCCGGCCAGCCCACCGGGTCGTCGGGCATCTCCGAGACCCACAGGGACGCCGCCGATCCCGGCACGGCATCCGCACCGAACGCTCGATCACACCGCGCGAGCCCAACGTCAGCCCCATCCGACTGCCCGCCGCCGACTGCGCACCGATCCGCGCCAGCAGCAACTCACCGCATCCTCGGGCAGAGAAGGGCCACAGGCCGCCGGCGGTGGCGAAGGCCTGCACCAGCGGGTCGCGGAACAGCGCGTCCTCCCGCCCGGTCTCCAGCGCCCGCACCCTCACGAGGTTGCGGTGCCGCGCTAGAGTCCCGCCTGGGCAAACGCATGTCCGAGGGGGAGGGCGTGACCTGTGGCCATTGAATTCAGCACACTGTTACGGCAATTGCGGCACAACGCGGGAATGACTCAGGAGACCCTGGGAGAGCGCGCGGGAGTGGGCGTGCGTACCATCCGGGGGCTGGAGACGGGAGAGCGTGCCGATCCCAGGGTGACCACGGTGCGGCTGCTTGCCGATGCGCTCGGACTGCAGCCGGCGGAACGCGAGGAGTTGCTGGCGGCTGCCGTGCGCCGGACCAGGCACGGGAACCAGCCCGACGACCCGGCCGACCGCGTCGAGCCCGGTACCGGGCAGCCGGGTTCGGCGCTGCGCGAGCCCCTGGCCGAGGTCGCCGAGCTGCTTGCGCAGTCGGTGGCGGCCCGCTGGCAGCGCGAGGAGGAGCAGCGGCAGGTCCACGATCCGTATCCGCTGCCGGTGCGCTGGCGGCCGGCGCCCGAGGAGCTGATCGACCACTGGGCCAACATCCGCCGCCTGCCTGCAGGGAGCACGCGCGGCCCGCTGGACCTGAGCGGACAGTTGGACGAGGTCGTGAGTGTGTACCGGCGGATCCCGTCCGGGCGACTGGCGGTGCTGGGCCGGGCCGGCTCGGGGAAGACCATCCTCACCGTGCGGTTCGTCCTCGACCGTCTGAAGTCGAGGGCCCGTACCGAGACCGTCCCGGTGATCTTCAGCATCGGCGCGTGGGACCCCACCGCCGTCGCCTTCCGGGACTGGCTCGCCGCGCAACTGACGCGCGATCACCCGGGTCTCACCGCCCCGGGACCCGGCGGGTCCCCACTGGCCGCCGCGCTGGTGGAGTCCGGATGGGTGCTCCCCGTGCTGGACGGTTTCGACGAGATCGCCGACGGGCTGCGCCGCCCCGCGCTGGAGGCGCTCAACTCCACCACCCTGCCCCTGCTGCTCACGAGCCGGCCCGCGGAGTACGCCGCCGCCGTGGCGGAGACCGATGTGCTCACCTCCGCCGCCGCGGTGGAGCTGACGGACCTCACCCTGGACGACCTGGCCGACTACCTGCCGCGCACCACGCGCAAGGCCCGCGGCACGGACCTCGCGGGAACCGCCTGGGATCCCGTCCTGGCCGCACTGCGCGACCGGCCGGACAGCCGGGCCTGCGCCGACCTCGCCACCGTGCTGACCACCCCGCTGATGGTGACGCTCGCCCGCGCCGTCTACAGCGACACCCCCGGCCACGACCCGGCCTCGCTCCTGGACACCCGGCGGTTCGACGGCCCCGAGCAGTTGGAGGAGCACTTCCTCGACAACTTCGTCACCGCCGCCTACCGTGCCCGGCCGGGGCACCTGCCGCGCAGCGGGCCGCGTCCGGACGCCGACGCGGAACGCGCCCGGTACTGGCTCGGCTACCTCGCCGATCACCTGACCCGGCTCGGCACCCCCAACCTGGAGTGGTGGCGCCTCGGTTCGGGGCTGCGGCGCCGCACGCGCGCGCTGGTGACCGCACTGGTGGCCGCGACGGCGGTCTGTCTGGCCATGGTGCTCCTCACCTGGACGGCCGGCGGCATTGCCGGCTCCTGGCACGACATCGTGATCCAGCTCGTGAACGCAGCGGCCGCGGGGCTCTTCACCGGGCTCGCCCTGGGGGCCACGTACTGGTTCATGTTCGCGGCCAAGGACAGCGCCGTGCCGCCCTCCGGCACGCGCTTGAAGGTGTTCGGCGGGGTCCGGAAGGCCGGGCGAAGCGTCTCCTCCCGGCTCGTGATCGGACTGGCTTGCGGGGTCTCCTACGGGTTGGGCTACGGCTTCGTCTGGGGAATGCTCAACTGCGTCCTCCTGCGCACCGGCTCCCCCGAGTCCCTGACCATCAGCTTCAAGGACGGTGTCCTCTTCGGGGTCGTCTTCGCCCTGGGATCCGGCCCCGCCTTCGCTCTCCAGGCCCTCCTCGAATCACCGCTCGACATCGAGTCGGCCGTCAATCCGCTGGGCCTGCTGCGCACGAACCGCCGGACGATCACCTCCCAGTTCCTCCTCTGGGTCCCCGCCCTCGGGCTCCTGGTCGGCTCCGGGGCCGCGGTGATGATGCGTCCTCTGTCCGCACTCCTGGGGCCGATCAACTGGAACCTCCTGTCCTCGGTCCAGGTCGGTGTCACCACCGGTCTCGGCGGCGTCCTCAGCTATGCGTTCACCTTCACGGCTTTCGGCCAGTGGTTGGTCTTCTCCCGGATCTGGCTGCCGCTGACCGGCCGGCTGCCCTGGCCGGTCGTCGCCTTCCTCGAAGACGCCTACCGGCGGGGCGTGCTCCGCCAGGCCGGCGCGGTCTACCAGTTCCGCCACGCCCGCCTCCAGGACCACCTGGCCCGCACCCATCGGGCACTGCGAGCCCCTCAGCAGCCGACCGGGCCGGGCGGCGCGGCGCCCGGTCGGCCTGTCTCCTGATCCACGGGCCTGCCGGGGCGCGTCGGCGGCTCTTGTCTCACTTGGCTGCGCTCTTCGCCTTCCACTGGTCGTAGGAGATGCTCCAGTCGGCGAAGCCGTTGCCGGGCCCGCCCAGTTCGCCGGTGGCCTCCTCGCCCGTGACCGTGACCAGGTCTCCGAGGAGCGTGTTCTCGAAGAGCCACTGGGCGTCCTCGGGGGTCATGCCGATGCAGCCCGCGCTGTGGTTGGTGTTGCCGACGTACTGCTGTGCGTCGTCCGTGGCCTGGTGGAGGAAGCCGCCGGAATCGCTGAAGCGCATGCCCCAGTTCACCGTCACGTCGTACTTCTTCGGGCCGCCGACGGACGCGGACGTCATGTGGACGGTGCGTTCCTGGGATTTGATGGCGAACGTGCCACGTCGTGACGCGCGTCCCTGGACGGGTTCGCCGCCGGACATGGGTATGGACTTCACCTGCTTGCCGTCCTGCTTGACGATCAGCCGGTGGGTGTCCAGGTCGGCGGTCAGCTGCTGGTCCCGTCCCACCGTGAACGTCCGGTCGACGTCGCGTTCGAAGTGCGCGCCGCCCGGGTCGACCGTGGTCAGCGTGCCCTTGACCGTGACATCGGTGTTCGGCTTCCAGGGGTCCTTCGGCCGCCAGTCCAGCCGGTCCCGTCCCGTCGTGGTGGTCACCCAGCCCCAGGAGCCTTCGGTGGCGTTCGACGTGGTGACGGTCAGTGCCTTCTCCACGGCCGCCTTGTTCTTCACCGGCTCGTAGAACTCCAGCGACACCGGCTGCCCGGTGCCCACCTTCTTTCCCGCTCCCGGAGTCAGGTCGAAGTCCAGCAGGGGGCCGGCGGTGACCTTCTTCGGCGCGGCCGCCGCTTGCTGCTGTACCGCCTCGGTCTTCCCCGCGGCCTTGTCGTCTCCGCTCCCGCCGCCGCAGGCCGTGAGCAGGAGCAGGCCGGCGCCCGCGACGGCGGACAGCCGGACCGTGCGCAGTCGGCGGCGTTCGGCATGGGCGAACGGATCGGCGGTGGTGGACCGGGCACGCATCATGACGGTGGCTCTTCTCCGGAAGGTATTGATACGTCCCGAGAGAGTCAGATCACCAAAATTGCGTTCACTGTCAGGTCATGACCGTTATGTAACAGCCTGCAGGAGCAGCCGCTCCGTTTTCGCTCAGCCCGGCTCGTTCAGCCCTGGCTCTGCGACTCCGTCGGCGCCAGCTCGAGCCGGACCCCGAGCGCTCGCAGTTCCCTCTGCTGCTCCTGCGGGAGCTGGTGATCCGAGATCACCAGGTCGAAGTCGGTGAGCGGGCCGAGCTGGTAGAGGGCCTGGCGGCGGAATTTGGAGTGGTCGACCAGCAGGACCCGCTTGCGGGCCGCCTGCAACAGGGCGCGCTTGACCAGGACTTGTTCCTGGGACTGGTGGTAGCACTGGCCGTTGTCGACCGAGGAGGCGGAGATGTAGGCCACGTCGGCACGCAGTCCCCGCGCCATGTCCGCCGTGACCATCCCCACGAAGGCGTTGTACGACGCGTTGTAGACGCCTCCGAGACCGATCACCTGGATCTCGGGCTCGTCGGACAGTTTGTTGATCACCTGCAGGGAGTTGGTGATCACCGTGAAGGCGCCGCGGCCCGGCAGGCCCAGGACCAGGGGCAGCACCGTGCTGGAATCGTCCACGATGACGGCCTGGCCCGGTTCGAGCGTGGCCAGGGCCGCATCGCAGATCTCCTGCTTCTCCTGCAGCATGGTGGAGCCGCGCCACCGGGCGTTGGGCTCGAACACCGCGCTGGGCGCGGCGGTCGCGCCGCCGCGCACCTTGCGCAGCCACCCCTGGCGTTCCAGCTCGTCCAGGTCCCGGTGGATGGTCATCTGACTGACCTCGAAGGCGGCCACCAGCTCCTCGATGGTGACCTGGCCCTGTTCGAGGACCTGGTCGGCGATACGGCGGCGCCGGGCCCTGGGGCTGCTGGTCCTGCCGCCGCTGCTGGTCACTGCTGGCTCCTCGGTTTCGTCGTGCTGCCGGTACGGCGAGTCTACGCACCCGCGGTGAGGCCGGGCACGATCTGGATCTTCCGTCCGCTGCCCGTGCGGAAGGTCGCCAGGGCCTCCTCGTAGCCGTCGAGGCCGAAGCGGTGCGTGATCATGGTCTCGCAGTCGATCCACCCCTTCCCCAGCAACTCCATGGCCCGGCCGTAGCTGTTCAGGATGGCCATGGCGCCCACGATCCGGATCTCGTCGTTGTAGATGCGGAACGGCGAGAACGCCGCCTGCTCCTGATCGGGCGCGCAGCCGAACTGCTGCAGGGTGCCGCCGCGGCGGACCCGTCTGAACGCGTCCTCGATGGCGGGCACGGCCCCGGTGCAGTCGACCACGACCTCCCAGCCGGTCGCGGCGCGCGGCAGCAGCCTGGAGGCGACGGCGACGTGGTCGGCTCCCAGCGTGCGGGCCACCGCGAGCCGGTCCTTGTTGAAGTCGACGACGGACACGGACGCGGCCCCGATGCGCCGGGCGACCTGCAGGTAGAGCAGGCCCATGGTGCCGGCGCCGTAGATGGCGAAGTGGTCGCCCACCGCCGGGTTCACGACGTCGACGCCGTGCACGATGGTCGACAGCGGTTCGATCAGCGGGGCGTGGTCGAGCCGGAGGCTGTCCGGGAGCCGGTGGACGTTGGCGGCGGGCACCTTGACGTACTCGGCACAGGCGCCGTCCTGGGTGATGCCGATGGTGCGCCAGTTCTCGCACAGGTTGCCACGGCCGATGGAGCAGAAGTGGCAGCTTCCGCAGTAGACGGCCGGGTCGGCGGCCACCCGGGCGCCGACGGACAGGCCGGTGACCTCGCTGCCGACCTCGACGATTTCGCCGGAGAACTCGTGGCCCGGCACGACGGGGTAGGCGGTGGGGCCGAACTCCCCGGCCAGCATGTGCACATCGGTGCCGCACAGGCCGACTGCCGCGACCTTGATGACGACGTCGTCCGGGCCGGGCGTCGGGTCGGGAACGGTGGTGATGTTCAGCTGGTTCGGGGCTTCGATGACGACGGCACGCATGATGACTCCTTTGTCACTGCTGCGCTTGGCTGCTTGAGGGGTCGAGGGAGGATCGCGCGGCTTCCGCCACGGCTTCGGCCGTGATTCCGCGGTCGCGGCCCGCCCGGTCCGGGGCGTGGTCGACAGCACGGCGGTCCAGGCCGGTCCGGTCGAGGGCAGTCACGGCGGCGGACATCAGGCCGCTCCTGCGAAGCGCGATTCGACCTGCTTGATCTTCTCGACCTTGGGGGCGCTGTTGCCTCCCGCGAACTCGGAGTCCAGCCAGTGCTCCAGGCACAGCTTGGCGGTCTCGACACCCATGGTGCGGGTGCCGAAGCAGGCGATCTGCGCGTCGTTGGACTTGCGGGCCCGCTCGGCGGAGTACGTGTCGGGTATCTGCGCGGCGCGCACGCCCGGCACCTTGTTGGCCGTGATCGCCATGCCGATGCCGGTGCCGCAGACCAGGACGGCCCGGTCGTACGTACCGGCGGCGACGGCCTCCGCGACGCGCGAGGCGACGTCCGGGTAGTCCTCGTCGGGAGCCGCGGACAGGTCGACGACCCGGTACCCGCGCTCGGTCATGAACGCGGCCAGCTCGTCCTTCATCGCGAAGGCGGCGTCGTCACAGCCGATGGCGATGGGCTTGGTGGGGGTGGCGGACATCAGGATCACTCCGATGCGCTGTCATGGGCGGGGGCGTGGGGAGAGAGGTGGTGGTCCACCTCGTCGAGGACCTTGCGCAGTTCGGCCGGGTCGTGGACGCGGCGGCCCAGGAAGAGGCCGTCCACCGGTGCGCCGTGTTCGAGGAGTTCGGTGTACGTTCCGGGGCCTGCCGTCCCGCCGTAGAGGATGCGGCCGGTCACGTCGTACGCGGCCAGGCACTCGGCGAGGGCGGTGGTGACCGTGGCCACCCGCTCGGGCGGCGCCGGGCGCTCGGCGCCGATCGCCCACACCGGTTCGTAGGCGACGATCACCTCGCTGCCCGGCAGGGCACCGTCCAGTCCGGCCCGTGCCTGGCGCAGGGTCTGGTCGACGGCGGCCACCGGGTCGCGTTCGGCCATGTCGCCGCAGCAGATGACGGGGACCAGCCCGTTGCGGGTGATCGCCTCGGTCTTGGCGGTGACGATCCGGTCGGTCTCGCCGAAGTGGCGGCGCCGCTCGGCGTGCCCCACCTCGGCGTAGCGGGCGCCGAGTTCGGCCAGGTGCGCGGCGGATACCTCACCGGTCCACGGGCCGCTGTCGGCCCAGTGGACGGTCTGCGCGCCGTATCCGACGGACGTGCCGGCGAGCCGTTCCCTGGCGTCGGCCAGGGAGGGGAAGGAGGGGAGGACGAACAGGTCGATGGGGCGGTTCTCGAACTCCCCCGCGACGGCTGCGACTTCGGTCAGCCAGGCAGCTGTCTGCGCCACGCCCATGTAGAGCTTGAGCGAGACGCCGACGACGGGGCGCCGTGTGCGTATCGGGCTCATCGTGCCTCACATCCTCGTCGGCGCAGTTCGTCGCCGACCGCCGTCAGGAGCAGCGCGAGCGAGGTGGCGCCCGCGTCCGGGTGGCCGAGGCCGAGCATGCCCATGCGGGCGGCGCGGCCGCGGGCCGGAGTGAGATGGGCGGTGTCGGCGGCGGCGCGCGTCGCGGCGTGCGCGGCTGTGCGCCACGCCTCGGCGAGCGTGCTGCCTTGTTCGGCCTGGGCGTGCAGCTCGGTGCGGAACGGGTCGAGGGCGTCGAGCAGGGTCTTCTCGCCGACCTGGGCGCCGCCGAGTGCGGAGACGGTCTGCTGGGCGTCGTCGGCTGCGGTGGCCAACAGTGCGGTGGTGATGCGGAGTTCGCCTGCGGCTGCGGCGCGGGTGAGGGCGGCACCCGTCTCGGCGAGCAGGGCTCCGTACAGGGCGCCGGAGGCGCCCCCGGAGGCGTCGGCCAGTGCGAGCCCCGCGGCCATGAGCGTGGCGCCGGCCGTGCGGGGGGTTCCGGAGGCGTCGGACTCCACGGCACGGGCCCTGGCGACGGCGGCGCTCAGGCCGCGCACCATGCCCCGGCCGTGATCGCCGTCGCCCGCGACCGCGTCCAGGCGGCCCAACTCGTCCTCGTTCGCGGCGATCAGGTCGAGAGCGGCCTGCAGGGCGGTGGTGACGGGCCCGTCGTCCGCGCTGGGTTCCGGCACGAAGGACGTGGAGTCGGCGGTGTCGGCGGCTACTGGTGCCGGAGCGGCCTCGGTGGGCGTATCGGACAGCAGACGGAAGGCCGGGGTGTCGCACGGTGCGGCGTACAGTTCGGCCAGCTCGTCGTCGAGGGACATCAGTGTCAGCGAGAGCCCGGACATGTCGAAGGACGTGACGAACTCGCCGACTTCGGGCAGGAAGGGCCGCAGGCCCGCTCGCCGGAGGCGCTCGTCGACGTGGCGGTAGCAAGCGTACAGCTCCTCCCCCTTGGTCGCGCCAAGTCCGTTGAGAAGTACGGCAACCCGGCCGTCGCCTCCTTGGGGCAGCTCGGGAAGCAGTTCGGCGACCAGCTCGTCCGCGAGTTCGCGCGGGGTGAGCTGGGAGGTGGTGCGCAGTCCCGGCTCGCCGTGGATGCCTATGCCCAGCTCGGTGGTGCCCGGATCCACGGTGAACAGCGGCTCGGCCGCGCCCGGCAACGTACAGCCGGCGAAGGCCGCGCCGAAGGTGCGGGTCATGGCATTGGCCTTGCCCGCGAGGCGGGCCACGGTGTCCAGGTCGTCACCGCGCGCCGCGGCCGCACCGGCGGCCTTGAAGACGAGGAACATGCCTGCGACGCCGCGCCGGTCGCGCGACGGGTCGGCCTTCGCGCCCTCCACCGGCGGCGGACCGCTGGCCACGTCGTCGGTGACCGGAACGGTACGGACCGCGATGCCCTCGGCGGCCAGGCGGTGGGCGGCCAGGCCGAAGTGCATGGCGTCACCGGCGTAGTTGCCGTAGGCCAGGAGAACCCCCGCGCCACCGTCGGCGGCGCGGGCGGTGCGGTAGACCTGCTCGGCGCTCGGGCTGGCGAACACGTCTCCGACGGCCGCGGCGTCCGCCATACCGGGACCGACCAGACCGGCGAAGGCGGGGTAGTGCCCGGAGCCGCCGCCGATCACGACGGAGACCTTGCCGGGGCGCGGCGCGTGCCGGCCGATCACACCGAAGGCACCGGGCACACGGCGGACGGTGCGCGCGTACGCGTCCGTCAAGCCTTCGAGCCAGTCCTCACGGAAGGCCCCGGCGTCGTACCCGAGACCGCGGGGGGTTGGGGACATCACTTCACACTCCCTGGGCGCCACTTTGCAACGCCGTTAAGTTAACACCCATGGCGTGATTTTTAATCCTTCCCGTTATATCTCTCACCCTCACCCGAGACCCAGGAGGAGGTTTCGCGTGGGATGAATGCGTGAAAGCTTGACCAAAGCGGGCACGCTACGCAAGGCGCGAGGACCTGATGTCACATCTTGATTGATAATTTGACATCGATCGGGCCGCGCGAGGGGCCACCTGTCTCCAGCAGAGGAGATCGGTCACGCTGCGTGACTGCATCGCCGATTCCTGACCTGTCCGGGATGAGGCGGTGGCGGCTCAGGCGGCCTGTGTTCTGCTGCGGCGCTCAGAGGCCGCATTCAAGGCGTGGACCTCGAGGGGGTCCCGGAAGGGCCGGCGTCTTCGCGCCGAGGGGGCGCCCCGGGCTACATGGGGCGCCCCCTCGGATGCTGTGCGGGGCTCAGGCGTCGTAGTCCTGGTCGAATCGGTCCCGTGCCTCTTGCGCCGCTTTCTCTGCCGCGTCCTGGGCTTGCCGACCGCGCTCCGAAGCCTCGTCCTGTGCGCGCTGCGCCTTCTTCTTCGCCTCTTCCTCGAGCTGCTTGGCCTTGTCCTTGAACTGGTCTCCGGCACCCATGGCATGCCTCCCGGGAGTGGTTGCTGTCGCGCTTCCCAGGAACTCATGACGGGACTGCTGCGTCCCGCCCGGCTCCGCCATCCGGGCGACCCGCCCGCAGCCGCCACGTACGCGGTGTCAGCCGATTCGCGCTGCCGCGGCGGTGAGATCCCATGCAATAATCGTCGCCATGACGATAACCAGCAGATCGAGCTGCTGAGCCGCCTTGACCCCCAGTGGGCCGAACAATTGCGGGCGGGCATCCCTGCCCGGTGCTCAGGAGTCCGGCTGGAGGACGTGGACGCCCACCCCCTCGCCTGAGCTTCCGCGCAACCAGCCAACTCCCCACTACTCTCCCATCATTGGACGGGATTGCCATCGGGTACGGCGCCTCGCCCCGCACCCCATTACTTCACGAAGTCGTCCACGACCTCGGGCGGCCAGACACCGACCTTGAACACACCCATGGAATAGGCGCGGGAGACCAGCGCCGCACGGTTGCGCACCCTCAACTTCCGCATCAGGCACTTCACGTGATACTCGACGCCGTGCCGGCTCAGATACAGGCGCGAAGACAGGGGGACGGTGGAGATGCCGGCGGCGATGCCTTCGAGGATGCGCGCGTCCATCTCGGACAGGAGCTTCTTCCGGTTGGAGACCACGCGCGCTCCTTCCGTACTCCGTGTCGTGGGCATCATGATCACGATCGCCGTCGTGCCGGGCAGGCCACCGCTCACCGCAACCGCCGTGAGCGGAACGGTGAACGCGGGCTCCTCGCCCCGGCACATGGCGATGACGGGGGTGACGAAACGCTGGCGCTTGCCCTCCAGCAGGTGCGCGAACTGGCGCATCAGCGGCTGCAGGACGCTGGGGTGCACCACGTCACGGATGCTACGGCCGGACAACTCCTCGGACGTGACGTTGAATTGCCGGAAGAACTCCTGGTTCGCCCGCTGGAAGGTCAGGGACGCGTCGAGGCTGGCCATGCACACGCCGGTCTGCTGGGACAGCTGCCCGTCCGCGTCCCCGACCTGGTCCAACAGATTGCCGTGCACCACGAGCCGGGCCGAATCAACGAGTGTGGGGGCTGCATTCGGCAAGGGAATGCCCTTTCATCGAACTTCACGTGCAAAGTGAAATGTGAGATTCATTGGGATACCGGATAACAACCGGTGCGGCCGATGGCGGGGCCACCGGCATGTGATCGACGGGATCACTCACCGGCTCGGCACCGGTTTCCGGTGGCGATTCTTGAATTCATCGTTCCCTTGTCCAGGGGCAGGGGGCGGCGGTGGCACGAGTCTCGCAGGGGGACGACCACGTCGGGCATCGTGGAAAACCACGACTTCGCGGGGCCGGGCTGCCCCCGCCACCCCCCACGCCCCTGCAGCAACGCACCTCCGGCCAGGTGACGCGCTCGGCACAGCCCTCGTGGGCCGCGGCCTCGCGGAGCAGGTAAGGGCGGTGGTGGCGTCACAGGGGTTGTCGGCATCGTGGCCGGATTCGTGGCCGGATTCGTAGCCGCCCAGGGCCGCGATTCGCCCCGTGATCACGGGCGCCGAACCGCAATGCGCATGCGAATGAAGAACCGTCAAGAATTCCCTGCGCGCGCGAGATCGCGCATCGCCCCCCGCCCACGCACACAGCGGTCACCAGCCGCTAGGGGGCCGACCGGCAGGGGCCAAGTCTACGGATTTCCCGGTATCCGGCGTGAGATCAAAGGTGGGTACGGCCAGCCGATCCACCCGGGGGCGTGCTCGATGTGGCCCGCCCGCCACCGCCGAAAGGGAACCCATGGACTCCGCCCGACGGCCGATCCTCTTCGTCAGTCTTCCGGAGAGCGGCCTGCTCAACCCATTGCTCGTGCTGGCGGGCGAGCTCTCCCGTCAGGGGGTGGAGGATCTCTGGTTCGCCACCGACGAGCCGCGGCGCGACGACGTGAAGCGGATCGCGGAGCGCTCTCCGGTGGAGTTCGCCTCCTTGGGCGAGGTCATCTCCGAGCTGTCCGCGGTGACTTGGAGCGACGACGTCTACCGTGAGGTCACCCAGTCCTCGCGGTTCAAGGCTCATCGCGCCGTCATCAGACAGTCCTACAAGCCCGGCGTCCAGGACATGAAGCTCCGCCGGCTCGAAGCCATCGTCGACGAGGTGCAGCCGGCGCTGATGGTCATCGACTGCATCAGCGGATTCGCGATCGACCTCGCCGTCGCCCGCCGCATCCCGTTCGTGCTGAGCGTGCCGTTCCTGCCCAGCAACGTGCTGACGGCCTACACCCCGTTCGGCAAGAGCTACACCCCGAAGGGCTTCCCGGTCCCCCACACCGGGCTGCCGGCCAGGATGAACCTCGCCCAGCGCATCAGCAACGAGCTGTTCAAACTCCGGACCGTCGCGATGTTCTGCACGCCCGGGATGGGCAAGGTCCTCGCCGAGGACAACCGGCGCCGCAAGGCGCTCGGCATCCCGCCGGTCAGTCCGATGACGAGGATCGACAAGGCCGAGATGGTCCTGTGCAACTCGATCGCCGAGCTGGACTACCCCTTCGACATCCCGAAGAAGATGCAATTGGTCGGCGCGATGGTCCCGTCGCTGCCGGAGGCGCCGGACGACGAGGACCTCTCCGGCTGGCTGGACGCCCAGTCGTCCGTCGTCTACATAGGGCTCGGGACCATCACCCGGCTGACGCGGGCGGAGGTCGCCTCCGTCGTCGAGGTCGCCCACCGGCTCCAGGGCCGGCACCAGGTGCTGTGGAAGCTGGCCGAGGAGCAGCAGCACCTGCTGCCGCCCGCGGAGTCGCTGCCGGCCAACCTCCGCATCGAGAGCTGGGTCCCTTCCCAGCACGACGTCCTCGCCCACCCGAACGTGAAGGTGTTCTTCACGCACGGCGGCGGCAACGGGTTCAACGAAGGCGTCTACTTCGGCAAGCCGCTCGTGACCCGGCCGCTGTGGGTGGACTGCTACGACCAGGCCGTCCGCGGCCGGGACTTCGGTATCAGCCTGACCCTGGACCGGCCGCGGTCCCTGTCCGCCGACGACGTCGTCGACAAGCTCACCCGGGTGCTCGAGACCCCCTCCTTCCGCAAGAACGCCGAGCGGCTCGGGGCCCTTCAGCGTGCCGCGGGCGGCCGCGAGACCGCCGCGAACCTGATCCTCGAACTCCCGGTCCTGGCCTGAGCCGCACGCGTACCCGCACCACAACGACACGAACGACAAGGAAGAAACCGACGATGCCGTTCAAGTACCCCGTGTCCAGGCCCGCCCTGGACGGCAGGGAGCTCGAGTACGTCACCGCCACCGTCAGCGACGGCTGGATATCCTCCCAAGGGCCGATGATCCAGCGCTTCGAGCGCGCCTTCGCGGACTGCAACGCCGTCGCGCACGGCGTCGCGTGTTCCTCCGGGACCGCCGCGCTCACCCTCGCCCTGCGGGCCCTGGGCGTCGGCCCGGGCGACGAGGTGATCGTCCCCGAGTTCACCATGGTCGCCTCCGCCTGGGCGGTCACCTACACCGGCGCGACGCCTGTCTTCGTCGACTGCGCGGACGACCTCAACATCGACGTCACCCGCATCGAGGAGAAGATCACCCCGCGGACGAAGGCCGTCATGCCCGTCCACATCTACGGGCGGCGCTGCGACATGGATGCGATCATGGACATCGCGTTCCAGTACAACCTGCGCGTCGTCGAGGACTCGGCCGAGGCCCACGGCATCCGCCCGGTCGGGGACATCGCCTGCTTCTCGCTCTTCGCCAACAAGATCATCACCTCGGGCGAGGGCGGCATCTGCCTCACCGACGACCCCAGGCTGGCCGGGCAGATGGAGCACCTGCGCGCCATGGCCTTCACCAGGGACCACAGCTTCCTGCACAAGAAGGTCGCCTACAACCACCGCATGACGGCCATGCAGGCCGCCGTCGCGCTGGGCCAGGTCGAGCGGCTGGACGAGATCCTCGAAACGCGCCGCACGATCGAGAAGCGCTACGACGAGGGCCTCGCCGACGTCCCCGGCATCACGCTGATGCCGCCGCGCGACGTGCTGTGGATGTACGACCTCCGGGCCGAACGCCGCACGGAGCTGCAGGAGTTTCTGGCGGGCGAGTCCATCGAGACCCGGCTGTTCTTCAAGCCGATGAGCCGGCAGCCCATGTACTTCCACCCCGACTGGCCCTCGCTCAAGGCGAACGTCTTCGCCGAGGACGGGCTGTACCTGCCCACGCACACCGGACTGACCACCGCCGACCAGGACTTCGTGATCAGCAAGGTCCGCGCCTTCTACGGCGTCGGCTGACCGGCCCGTCCGAAAGGGGACAACCGCACATGACGCACACCGAACCGCGGGTGGTCGACTTCCCGCTGCGCAAGCCCGGCGTACCCTTCCCGCCGCCCGGCTACGCCGACTACCGGCAGCACGAGGGGCTGGTCCTCTCGCACCTGCCCAACGGCGACCGGGTCTGGCTGGTCACCCGGCACGAGGACGTACGCTCCGTCCTGACCGACCCCAGGATCAGCTCCAACCCGGCCCACGAGGGCTTCCCGAACGTCGGGGCCACCCTGGGCGTGCCCAAGCAGGACCAGATTCCGGGCTGGTTCGTGGGCATGGACTCCCCCGAGCACGACCGGTTCCGCAAGGCGCTCATCCCGGAGTTCACCGTCCGCCGCGTCAAGGCGATGCGGCCGGCGATCGAGCAGACGGTGGAGAAGCGTCTCGACGAGATGCTGGCCGCCGGGAACTCGGCCGATCTCGTCGCCGACTTCGCGCTGCCCGTCCCCTCCCTGGTGATCTCCGCGCTGCTCGGCGTGCCGCCCTCCGACCGCGACTTCTTCGAGTCCAGGACGCGCACCCTGGTCGCCATCCGCGCCTCGACCGACCAGCAGCGCGAGGCCGCCGCCAAGGACCTCCTGCGCTATGTCGGCCGGCTCGTGGAGATCAAGGCGAAGTGGCCCGGCGACGACCTGGTCAGCAGGCTGCTGGCCACCGGCACGATCGCCCCGCACGAGATGCCGGGCGTGCTGATGCTCCTGCTCATCGCCGGGCACGAGACGACCGCCAACAACATCGCGCTCGGCGTGGTCACGCTCCTGACGAACCCTCAGTGGATCGGTGACGACCGGGCGGTGGAGGAGACGCTGCGCTTCCACTCGGTCGCCGATCTGGTGTCGCTGCGGGTGGCGGTCGAGGACGTGGAGATCGCCGGGCAGCTCGTCAAGGCGGGCGAGGGCATCATCCCCCTGGTCGCCGCGGCCAACCACGACGAGACCGCCTTCGAGTGCCCCCACCGGTTCGACCCCTCCCGCTCCGCCCGCCACCACGTGGCCTTCGGCTACGGCGTGCACCAGTGCCTGGGCCAGAACCTGGTGCGCACGGAGATGGAGATCGCCTACCGCAAGCTCTTCGAGCGCATCCCGCAGCTCGAACTCGCCGTGCCCCTCGACGGACTGGCCGTCAAGTACGACGGCGTGCTCTACGGCCTCAGCGAACTGCCCGTCCGCTGGTAGGTCCGCCGGCAGCCCCTCATCAGGCCTGCCCGCCGGACGGTCCGGGCACCGTCCGGCGGGCCCCGTTCCACCGCAGGAGAGATGCACGATGCGTATCACCGCCGACACCGGCCGCTGTGTGGGAGCAGGTCAGTGCGTGCTGACCGCTCCGGAGGTCTTCGACCAGGACGAGGACGGACTGGTGACCCTCCTGGGCACCGGCGCCGGCCACGAGGACCGGATCCGCCTGGCGGCCGGTCTGTGCCCGTCCCGCTCGCTCACCGTGCACGAGGACTGACGACAGCCCGGGCGATCCGCCGGCCGCGCCCCCCACCGATGAAAGTGCTGAAGAGATCCGGGAGTTATGGTGCCCGTCCACACAGATGACTACACGATCGACCCACCCGCCGATACGGCCGAGGTCCTGGGCGGCTTCACGCTCCCCGCCGTGTTCGCAGCCGCCGTGCACTCCGCCCCCGACACCGTGGCCGTCGTCGACGGGGACCGCTCGTGGACGTGGCGGCAGTGGCAGGCGGACGTCGCCGCGCTCGCCCGGGGCCTGCAGGAGTCGGGCGCAGGGCCCGGCGACGTGGTCGCGGTGCGCCTGCCGAACCGCTGGGAGTTCGCCACCCTGCACCTGGCCGTCGCGGCTGTCGGCGCCGTGCTGCTGCCCGTCCACCAGGGCACCACCGACACCGATCTCCACGCGCTGCTCACCCGCGCCGAACCCGCCCTCCTCGTCCTCGGACACGACGGCAACGACGGCCACGGCGACAACAAGGCCGCGGACACGGCCCGTTCGCTGCTCCACGCCATACCGTCACTGCACACCGTCCTGCTCGTCGGGGACTCCCCGGCCTGCGGGGCGGAAGGCGTCGCCCTGCTGGCGGACATGCTGACGGCCTGGGCGGGCACGGCACCCCGGCCCGTGGAGATCACCCCCGGCATGCCCCTGCTGCTCCTCCCCTCCTCGGGGACGACCTCGGCGCGGCCGAAGCTGTGCGTGCACAGCCACGACGGGCTCCTGTCCAACACCGCCGCCGTCACCGCCGAGGCCCCCGGCACCTTCCACGGCACCATCCTCACGGCCTGCCCGCCGACCCATCTGTTCGGCCTCCAGTGCCTGCACACGGCCCTGTTCACCGCCGGCACGCAGGTCCTGCTCGCCGAATGGCACCCGGACCGCTTCCTGGAGCTGGCCCGCGCGCACGACCCGCGCGTCGTCTTCGCCGTGCCGGCACAGCTGCACGACGTCGTGGACCGCCTGGCCGTGACGCGGGAGCCGGCCGGCTTCCGCCCGCACGAAGTGCGCACGGCCGGATCGCCCGTGCCGCCCGCGCTCGCCGCGGACGTCCGCGCCGCCCTCGGCTGCGGCGTCGTCGTGGTGTGGGGGATGTCCGAGCTCGGCACCGGCACCTGCGCGCGGACCGACGACCCCGACGGCAGCGTGGGCAGGCCGGTCAACGGCTCCCGGGTGCGCGTCGTCGACGAGCACGGCGCGGAGTGCCGGCCCGGCGAGACCGGTGAACTCCAGTACCGCGGGCCCGGGTTGCTCCGCGGCTACTTCCGCGAACCGGAGCTCACGCGGGCCGCGCTCACCGAGGACGGCTGGCTGCGCACCGGCGACCTCGCCTGCATCGGCACGGACGGGGTGGTGGTCCTGCACGGCCGGGCGACCGAGCTGATCAACGTGGGCGGCCGGAAGTTCAGCGCCACCGAGGTCCAGGCCCTGCTCGCCGGCCTGCCGGGGCTGGGCCCGCTGGCCGTGGTCGGCGCGGCGGACCCCCGGCTCGGGGAGTACCCCTGCCTGGTGGTGACCGACCGCGCCGACCCGGCGACCGGCCTCGACGAGGTCACCGCGTTCCTGCGCGGACTCGGCGTCGCCGACCACAAGATCCCCCTCGACCTGGTCACGGTGCGCGCCCTTCCCCGGACGCCCGCCGGGAAGCTCGACCGCAGGGCCCTGGAACGCCTGCTCGCCGGGGGCGAGATCGCCCCCGCCCCGGCCCGCCCCGGCTCCGTCCCGCCGCGCACGCCCGGTGAGGCGCTGGAGCTGGTGCGCACGTGCGTCGCCAGGGTGCTCGGGCCCGACGGCACCGCGGTCCCCTTCTCCCCCGGCGAGGACTTCCGCCGGCTCGGCCTCGACTCCATCCGCGCGGTCCGGCTGCGCAACCTGCTGCGCGAGGAGACGGGCCTGCCCCTCCCCACCACCCTGGCCTTCGACTTCCCCACCCCGCAGGCCGTCGCACGGGTGCTGGCCGGCCAGGAGGACGGCGCCGGGAACACCGCCGCGCACCGTGCACCGGAGCAGGACGAGCCGGTGGCCGTCATCGGCATGGCCTGCCGGCTGCCCGGCGGCGCCCACTCCCCGCACGCCCTGTGGCGGTTGCTCACCGACGAGGCGCACGTGATGGGCGGCTTCCCCGAGGACCGCGGCTGGGACCTCGACCGGCTCTTCGACGACGATCCCGACCGGCCCGGCACCACCTATGCGCGCGAGG
This sequence comes from Streptomyces sp. AM25, assembly GCF_058146165.1. Lineage (NCBI taxonomy): Bacteria > Bacillati > Actinomycetota > Actinomycetes > Kitasatosporales > Streptomycetaceae > Streptomyces > Streptomyces sp. AM25. The sequence continues at coordinate 72,439 of NZ_JBKIWN010000001.1, forward strand.
GCGGCTTCCTGGCCGACGCGGGCGGCTTCGACGCCGGATTCTTCGGCTTCTCCGACCGGGAGGCCACGGCCACCGACCCGCAGCAGCGGCTGCTGCTGGAGACGGCCTGGGAGACCTTCGAACGCGCAGGCATCGACCCGACGAGCCTCAAGAGCAGCCGCACCGGCGTTTTCACGGGCGCGATGCACCGCGACTACGCCGCCAACACGGCCGTCTCCCAGGGCGACTTGGAGGGCATGCTCGCCACCGGGTCCTCCGACAGTGCCGTCTCCGGGCGCATCGCCTACACCTTCGGTCTGGAGGGCCCCGCGCTGACCGTGGACACCGGCTCCTCGTCGTCCCTGGTCGCGCTGCACCTGGCGTGCCGGTCGCTCAGGTCCGGCGAGTCGGACCTGGCGCTGGCCGGCGGCGTGACCGTCATGGCCTCCCCCGCGCCGTTCACGCAGTTCTCCCGGCTGCGCTCGCTGTCCCCCGACGCCCGGGCCAAGGCCTACGCGGACTCCGCCGACGGCTCCGCCTTCTCCGAAGGCGCGGGGCTGCTGCTGTTGGAGCGGCTGAGCGACGCCCGGCGCAACGGGCACCCCGTGCTGGCGCTCGTGCGCGGCTCCGCGGTGAACCAGGACGGCGCCTCCAACGGGCTGACCGCACCGAGCGGCCCCGCACAGCAGCGCGTCATCCACCAGGCCCTGGCCGACGCCCGGCTGGCGCCCCAGGACGTCGACGCCGTGGAGGGCCACGGCACCGGCACCCCCCTCGGGGACCCCGTCGAGATCCAGGCGCTGCTGGCCACGTACGGCAGGGAGCGCCCGCGGCAACGACCGCTGTGGCTGGGCTCGGTGAAGTCGAACGTCGGGCACACGCAGGCGGCGGCCGGCGTCGTCGGGGTCATCAAGACGGTGCTCGCGCTGCACCACGGCGTGCTGCCCAGGACCCTGCACGTGGACGAGCCGTCGTCCCGGGTGGACTGGTCCTCCGGCTCGGTGCGGGTGCTGACCGAGGCCCGGCCCTGGCCGCGGGAGAACGGACGCACGCGCCGGGCCGGCGTGTCCTCCTTCGGGATCGCCGGCACCAACGCCCATGTGATCCTGGAGGAAGCGCCCTCCGGGAACGAGGCGAGCAGCACGGACGACGCGGCCGGCACCGGGAGCCCGGAGCAGGCCGGCGAAGTGACCGCGCCCTGGATCCTGTCGGCCCGCAGCCGGGCGGCGCTGCGCGCCCAGGCGCAGCGGCTGGCCGAGCGCGTGCAGGACGACCCCGGTCTGTCCGCACGGGACGTCGCCTACTCGCTGGCCACCACGCGCGCCACGCACCGGCACCGGGTTGTCGTCAGCGGCTCCGGCCGTGCGGAACTTCTCTCCGCTACGGCCCGGTTCGCCAGTGGCAAGCGGGCCGCGGGGGTCGCCGTCGAGGACTCCTCGCCCGGCGAGCTGGCCGTCCTCTTCCCCGGGCTGGGCTCACAACGGCTCGGCATGGGGCGCGAGGCGGCCGCGGCGTTCCCCGTGTTCGACGCCGTGCTGCGCGAGGTGTGCGCCGTCATGGACCCGTTGCTGGAACGGCCCCTCACCTCGGTGATGTGGGCGGATCCGGACTCCGAGGAGGCGGCGCTCCTCGACGACTCCGCCTATATGCAACCGGCGCTGTTCGCCGTCCAGCTCGCCCTGTACCGGCTCTTCGAGTCCTGGGGCGTGGTTCCGGACCGTCTGGTGGGGTACTCCGCCGGCGAGACCACCGCCCTTCACGTCGCGGGCGGGCTCGGCCTTGAGGACGCGTGCACGCTGACGGCTGCCCGGGGCCGGCTGATGGGCTCGTTGCCGGCCGGTGCGGCGATGGTGGCGGTGCGCATCTCGGAGAGCGAAGTGGCACCGTACCTCGCCGAGTTGCCGGATCCTGTGGCGATCGCCGCCGTGACCGGGTCGCACTCCCTCGTGCTCTCGGGTGCGGAGGCGCCGCTGGCCCTGCTCACGGACCGGCTCAACGCCGCCGGCCACAAGACCCGGCGGGTCGCGGTGAAGGTGGCGGCCCACTCGCCGCTCATGGACCCCATTCTGGAGGAGCTCGGCGCAGTCGCCCGCACGCTGACCTATTCCACGCCCGTCATCCCCGTGGTCTCGACCGTCACCGGCAGGCACATGACCGCCGAGGACGCCCACGATCCCGACTACTGGGTACGGCATCTGCGGGATTCCGTGCGCTTCAAGGACGCGATCGACCGGCTCCGGGACGAACGCATCACCGGATTCCTGGAGTTGGGCTCCCACCCTGCCCTCACCCCGATGATCGACGAGTGCCTGGAGTCCGCCGATCCCGGTTACGCGGCCGCCGTGGTGCCGACGATGCGCACCGGGGAGAGTGAACGGCACTCGGTGCTCAGGGCGGTCGCCCGGATGCACGCCCACGGCGTTCCCGTCGACTGGCGGGCGGTACTGCCCGGGGCGCGGCCCGTTCCCCTGCCGACCTACGCCTTCCAACGGCGGCGGTTCTGGCTGGCGTCCGGGCCTGCGGGGTCGGCGGTCACCGAGGACACCGGGACCGTCGGCGGCGACACGGCGGGGCCCGGGGACGAACTGCCGGAGCTGGCCGCCCGGTTGTCCGGTCTCGACGACCCTGCACAGGACGCGTTGGTGCTGGACCTGGTCCTCGCCGAGGTCTCGGCCGTCCTCGGCCTGGAGCTGGGGAGCGACGAGCGCAAGCGGCCGTTCAAGGACATGGGCATCAGCTCGGTGCACGCGGTCGAGCTGCGCAACCGGCTGATCGCCGCCACCGGCATGCACCTTCCCGCCACCGTCGTCTACGACCGCCCCACGCCGGACGGCGTCGTCCGCCTGGTGCGCGACAGGCTCGCCCGGGCGACGGCGCCGGCACGGGACGCGGACTCCGTCGTGGCCGAGCTAGAGGCCCTGGTCGCTACGGGCACGGAGCTCTCGGCGGAGACGGTGTCGCGGCTGAAGGCGCTGACGGCGGGGCGGCAGACCGCGGCAAGCGGTCCTGCCGAGAGCGCCGTGGACCTGGACTCGGCCAGCGACGAAGACCTGTTCCGGCTGCTGGACACGCGGAGTTGACGCCAGGGGTGCGGGCCGTTCCCTTCGACGGCCCGCACCCGCCCGGCGTCGGCCCGGCACTCGCGTCTCGACGCGACTACACACCGCTCGACTCAGCTCGGCTCAACTGCAGGAGATCACCCATGAACGGGCTCGTTCGGCCCACCGCCGCCCGGACGGGCGGCGACATCATGATCGAGGCGGACAACGTCAGCAAGGTCTTCGGACCGCTGCGCGCCCTGGACTCGGTGAGCCTCTCGGCTCGCCGCGGCACCGTCCTGGCCCTGCTCGGGCACAACGGTGCCGGCAAGACCACGCTCGTCAACGTCCTCACCGCCGCGCTGCCGCCCACGGCGGGGCGCGCGGCGGTCGCCGGCTTCGACGTCGTGCGCGAGGCGCCCGACGTGCGCCGGCACATCGGCCTGACCGGCCAGTTCGCCTCGGTCGACGCTCAGCTCACCGGGCGAGAGAACCTGGTGCTGCTGGCCCGGCTGCTCGGCGCGGACCGCAAGTCGGCCCGTAACAGGGCCGATGAGCTGCTGGAGCTGTTCGGGCTGCAGCAGTTCGCCACGCGCCGGCCGGGCACCTACTCCGGCGGCCTGCGCCGGCGGCTCGACCTGGCCGCCTCCCTGGTCGGCCACCCGGACGTCATCTTCCTCGACGAGCCGACCACGGGCCTGGACCCGTCGAGCCGGCTCAACCTCTGGGAGATCGTGGAGGGTCTCGTGGCCGAGGGCACCACGGTCCTGCTCACCACGCAGTACCTCGACGAGGCGGACCGGCTCGCGGACTCCATCACCGTCCTGTCGGCCGGGGCGGTGATCGCCAGCGGCACCGCCGCCGAGCTGAAGGCCACGGTGGGCCAGCGCACGGTGACGGTCACCCCGGACGCCGCCGCCGACCCGGACGCGGCCTGCGCCGCCGTGCGGCAGGCGGGCCTGGAACCGGTCTGGGACCACGAGAACGGCACCGTCGTCGTCCTCATCGAGACCTCGAAGGACATCGCCGTCGTGATCCGGGCCCTCGACCACGCAGGGATCGAGGCCACGGAACTGACCTTCGGAGAACCGAGCCTCGACGACGTCTACCTCACCCTCGCCGGCCACACCGCCGGCCCGGCGGGTTCCGCCGTATGACCCTCCCCTGCACCGTGCTCAGCGTCCAGACCGTGGAGACCCCATGACCACACAACAACTCGCCGGCCGTACCGACCCGGCGCCGCCGGCCCCCGATCACCTCGCGGGGCCGGCACCCGCCTGGTGCGGCAGTTCGACGGCGACCCAGATCCGCGTGCTCACCGGCCGGTCGCTGCGGGCACTGGTGACCGACCCCGGCGTGATCCTCTTCGGCCTGTTCCAGCCGGTGATCATCCTGTTCGTCTTCACCCAGGTCTTCCGGGGGATGAACACCTCGGCCCACTTCCCCAAAGGGGTCGACTACCTCGGCTTCGTCCTGCCCGCGGTCCTGGTGGACAACGCGGTGCAGTCCGCGATCCAGTCCGGGATCGGGGTGGTGGACGACCTGAAGAACGGCATGGTCGCCCGGCTCCGCTCGATGCCCGTCCACCCCGCGTCACTGCTCGTCGCCCGCAGCCTGGCGAACCTGGTCCGCGCCGCGGCCCAGATCGCGATCGTCATCGTGCTGGCCGTCGTCGTGCTCGGGTACTCCCCCAGGGGCGGGGCGCTCAAGCTCCTCGCCGCAGCCGGGCTGGCGCTCTTCCTCACCTGGACCCTGGGCTGGGCGTTCATCGCCGCGGCCACGTGGCTGCGGCGCGCGGAGCCCATGCAGAACCTCGCGGTCGTCGTGCTCATCCCCCTGACGTTCGCGTCGAGCGCCTACGTCCCGATCGAGGACATGCCCACATGGCTGGGTGCGATCGCGAAGGCCAACCCGCTGACGTACGCGATCAATGCGACGCGCGCCCTCGCACTCGACCTGCCCGGCGTCGGGGCCGTGATCCCCGCAGTGATCATCAGCGTGTGCATCGCGGCCGCGGGCGGGCTGCTTGCGGTGACGGGGTTCCGCCGCCCGCTCTGATTCCGCACTCCATTCCTGCTGCTCCTGTGCCCCCGTCGGGTTCCCGGCGGGGGCACGGCGATTCGGATCAATAGGCCTCATCGGCGGTGAGCCACAGGACCTCTCGACACCGGCCTACAGGCATGGGATAGTCGTTCAAAACGAATCATTCTTGAGCGGAATCAGACGTTGTCGCGCGATTACGGGTTGACGAACGTGTACCTCCGGGACAGAACGCTGAAACCCCGCATCGCGGCAGGCCACAGCCCTTCTGAAGCGCGCTCGGGCGGGCCCGCGAAGTAGGCCTCAAGGAGCACGAGTTGCCCGTTTTAAGGCGCTTAGTCTCGCCCGAGGGACGCACCTGGGAGACAGCCGAAATCGTGGCGCGCATATGCGGTGCCACCGAATTTCTTGCACAGCGAGGCATCGAACCCGGTTCTCGGGCGATGATGAGCGGGGCCAATTCCCCGGAATGGGTCGTCGAGTTGCTCGCACTCATTCACCTCGGCGCTTCGGTGGTCCTGGCCGATCACCGAGCCACCCCGTCACAGCGATTACAGATCCGCGCACAGGCGCGCGTGGTGCTCGAAATCGGCGACGGTACGGGCGACACCGCGGCGCCACGCCCCGCATCGCACACGGCGGCCGTGCCCGATGTCGCGGCCTGGGCGCGGCGCCAGGACGCCGCGATCTCCTGGTCGTCGGGTACGACGGGCAGCCCCAAGGGCATCGTCCGCTCCGGTCGCTCGATTCTGGACAACCTCGCACTCAGCGCGGAACGCATGGGGTACCGGCCCGACGACGTCTTCCTGCCCGTCCTGCCGTACTCCCACCAATACGGTCTGTCGCTGGTCCTGTGCTGGTGGCTGAACGGAGGCACGCTGGTGGTCTACGGGCCGACCACCCGCCTGGACCGCGCATTTGAAGTCGGCGTGGACCACGGCCTCTCCATCGTCGACGGGGCCCCGTCGACCTATTACAGCCTGCTCAACCTGCTCGACCGCCGTCTCGCTCTCGCCGACGCGCTGAAGACGGTACGGGCCTGGTGTGTGGGCGGCGCACCGCTGGGGCGCAACCTGGCGGCCCGGTTCCACGCCCGCACAGGCCGGCACCTGCTCGACGGCTACGGAGCGACCGAGGTGGGAAACATCGCGCTGGCGCCCCCTGCCGATCCGGTCGGGTGCGGCACACCGCTGCCCGGGGTGGTCGTCGAAGTCCACGACGACCACGGCAGGCCGCTTCCCAGCGGCCGGCTCGGCGAACTCGTCGTACGCAGTGACGGCCTGATGACCGGCTGTCTGGACGATGACGGCGAGATCGTTCCGGTTTCGGGCCCCGTCCACCGCACCGGCGACATCGGCCTGCTCGACGCCGCCGGCCGCGTCTTCCCGGTCGGGCGCAAGCACGCCGTGCACCGTGACGGCCACACGCTCTATCCCGACCATCTCGCCGAGCGGGCCGAGTCGGCCGGCGCGCAGACGGAGGTCGTCGCCGTCCCCGACGAGCGTCTGGGCTGTCGCCTGGTGTTCGTGATCGCGGACCCGGACGGTCACGAACCTGCGCACTGGAAACGGGTGTTGCGCTCTGTGCTCGCCCGCTACGAGCAGCCCGACCACATCGTCGTGCTTCCCGCGTTGCCTCTCACGCACACGGGAAAGCCCGACCTGGCCGTTCTGGAGAAGATCGCCATGACCTCGCTGCCCGTGTCGCACCACACGGCCACCGACGCAGCCGCGTTCGGCTCGGCCGTCAGTGCGACCGACTACCGCATCCCCTTCGCCGACCGTGTCGATGCGCTACGCGCAGTGCGCCGCTATGTGGCCGACAATGAGGACGCGGTGATGAGGATTCTCACCGACATCTCACCCCACCACACCGCCGACGCGGAGATTCGTTCGTTCCTCGCCACTCTCGACGGAGCGGAGGAGGAGATACGCCGGGTCCGGCCCGGCTGCGTGCCCCGGGCCGCGGTGTTCATGCCCTCCAACATCCCGCTCTATTCCTATGCGCTGTACATGCTCGTGGCATCCCTTTACACCGACAGGATCGCCTTCCGGCCGTCCTCCGAGATCAATGACCAGATGCGACGCCTGCACGCCCTGCTGGCGCCGGTTCACGGATTACCCATCGAGCTCTTCGAACTCAGCCAGCGCAAGTTCGTGACAGGGCCGGTACGCGAGGCGGACCTCATCGTCTTCACCGGCAAATACTCCAATGCCGAGACCATTCGCGAAGGGCTGGCGGAGGATCAGCTCTTCCTCTTCTTCGGTCACGGCATCAACCCCTTCGTGATCGCACCCGACGCCGACCTCACGCGCGCCGTGGACGACGTCACGAGGATCCGGCTCCACAATTCGGGCCAGGACTGTTTCGGTCCCGACGTCGTGTTCGCGCCGCAGGGCCGCACCGAGGAATTCGTCAATCTGTTGGCCGGCAAACTGAGTTCGCTGCGTTTCGGGCAGAACAGCGACCCTGCCGTCGACTACGGTCCGATCCACTACGACTCGGCACTGGTGAGCTGCTCGGACTACCTGGTGCGTCATGTGAGCCGCATCCGGCACGGCGGGCGCATCGATCTGCTGTCCCGCAGGATCGAACCGACCGTGCTGCTGTGGGGCTTCGACGACAAAATCCCCCTTGCCGAGATGTTCGCCCCGGTGTTCAACGTCGTGGCCTATCCCAGTGCGCGGCGGTTGCGTGAACGGTTGTCCAGCCCCTACTTCAGCGAACGCGCGCTGGGAGCGATGGTCTACGGAAACGATCCGGAGACGGTGAACGTTCTGTCCAAGCGTCACCAAACCTGTGTCGGCCACACGCTGCTCGACGCCGACGACGGCAACCGCCCGTTCGGCGGATTCGGGCTGAGGGCGAACTACCTCTCCTACGACGGCGAGCGGCACGCCGAACCGCTGCTCATGTCGCAGGCCGTGGCACAGAATCTACCGACGGCCGTCCCCGTCGCGGTGCGTGGGGAGTGACCCGGGTGAGCAAACGGTACGCCGACGCGTGGTCGGCGATCGTCGACCTGCTGGTGGCGAACGAGGTGGACACCTGCTTCGGACTGCCCGGCGACGACCTGGAGTTGCTCCGCGCCCTCGATGCCGCCGGCCTGGACCTCGTGCCGTGCCGTGACCAGCGCAACGCGATGTACATGGCGACCGGCTACGCGCTGCAGTCGGGCCGGCTCGCCGTATGCGCCCTGGGCAAAGGTCCGGCTGTCACACACGCGACCACGGGGCTGCTCGAGGCGCGGGAGTCCGGTGCACCGGTCCTCGTGCTCGCCGCCGGCGTGCCCGAACGGCGCCGGGGCAGCGGCGGATTCCAGGAAGTCGACCAGGTCGCCGTGACAGCGCCCCTCGTGCGGTGGGCGCACCGGGTGGGTCATCCCGACCGGGTCGTCCCCGCGACGGTGACGGCGCTGACCCGGGCCGTGGGGCCGCCGTCCGGACCCGTGTACCTGGAGGTACCCGACGACGTCCGCACGGCGGAGATCCTCGTCACCGGACCGCAGCCGACACTGCCCGAACCGCTGGTCCTCGAGCCCGTCCCCGTGGCGCCGGGAGCGGCACTGGCGGCGATCCGCACGAGCCGACGTCCGGTGGTGCTGGTGGGCGGCGGAATGCGGCACCGCAACGACGACGGTGCGGTCGAGCGCTTCGCCGAACGCCTCGGCGCGGCGCTCTTCACCACCGCGTCCGGCCGCGGTGCCGTCGACGAACGCCACCCGCTGTTCTGCGGCCTGGCAGGCCTCTACGCCGCGGCCCCCGCCCGTGGGTTGTGGTCGTCCTGCGACCTGGTGGTGTCGCTCGCCGGGCGGCTCGAGGAGACGGTCGTCGAAGGCGGAACGCCCTGGCCCTCGGTCGCGGTGGTGCAGGTCAACATCGATCCGGGCGGGCTGTCGGCCGAGTTCCCGGGCCCGCGCGTGCTCGGCGACGCCCGGCACGCCGTGCTCGGCTGGGCGCGGGCACTGGACGAGGACGGCAAGGCCGAGCGCGCGGACGCGGCCGAGGCGTGGACGAACGAGATCGCCGCCGCCCGCAAGGCCATGTCACTCGAAGCGGAAGCGGAATTGGCCCGTGCGGCGACGCTGCCGGGGATCCGCATCGCCGAGCTGCTCGCCGCACTCGACGCCACCGCCGGCGAGCCCCGCGTGCTGGTCCAGGAGAACGGGCTGCAGGACATGTGGTCCTACGGCTTCCCCTTCCACGTGGGTGGCGGGTCCATCGTGCCGTCGGAGCAAACCCCGTTGGGCTTCGGAGCGGCCGCGGCCATCGGGGTCAAGCGGGCCGCCCCGGACCACGAGGTCACCGCGTTCATCGGGGACGGAGCGTTCCTCGCGGGCCGCGCGGAGATCGCCGTCACCGCTCCGGCCCACGGCGGCGTTCTGTACGTGGTGCTGTGCAACGGCGGCTACGGCTGGCTGGACGCCCAGCGCGCCCGCCTCGGACTCGACGCCGAACGCTACCCCTTCGCCCGCCCGGGCACGCCGCCGCCCGTGATGGACGAGTCGGGCGTCCACTGTCGAGTACTGCGCGACAAGGCCGCGCTGACCGAGGAGATTCTCGCCGCGCGGCGGTTCTGCTCAGGGGGAGGCACAGCCGTGCTCATGGTGCCGGTCGCCCCCGACGACATCCTCCCGGCCCTCCGCGACGCCGAGGCGGTTCCCCAGTGACGGACGCAGGAGAGCGAGGTGACGCGGGGCGCAGCCGGGCCCGGCGCCGGGTGATGGTCACGGGGTACGGGGCGGTGACGCCGCTGGGTCACAGCGTCGGCGAGACGTGGACGGCGATGCTGGCCGGGCGCAGCGGCATCGACACCGTGGACGCGATCGACGTGACCGGTCTCGGAGTCCGGATCGGCGGCCAGGTGCGCGGATTCACGCCCGGCCGCTACATGCCCCCGACGGTCAGCCGTCGCGCCGACCCGTACGCGCAGTACGCCCTCGCCGCGGCGCTGGAGGCTTGCGAGCACGCCGGACTCGTCGTCGACGACCGCCTGGCGCCGCGGGTCGCCGTGATCATCGGCAGTGGCTACGGCCCGGTGGGGTCGATCTACCGCGCCGCCAACACCCTGCGCGACAAAGGGCCACGGGCCATCAGCCCGTTCACCCAGGTCACGACCGCCATGGACAGCGCTGCCGGCGAGATCAGCATGCGTCTCGGCACACAAGGGCCCAGCCGTGCCCAGAGCACGGCGTGCGCCAGCGGCGCCGACGCGGTGGGCGCGGGGATGCGCATGATCGGCAACGGGGAGGCCGACATCGTCCTCGCCGGCGGCGCCGACGCCTGCGTCACGACCGTCGATCTCGCGGGCAGCGGCAACGCCCGCGCACTGTCAAGGCGCAACGACGACCCGACCGCGGCGTGCCGGCCGTTCGACGTGCACCGCGACGGGTTCGTGATGAGTGAGGGAGCCGCCGTGGTGGTGCTGGAGGCCGCCGAGGTGGCCGACCGGCGAGGGGCGACGGCCCTGGCCGAACTCGCGGGTTACGGGGCGAGTTCCGACGCTCATCACTGGACCGCCCCGCATCCGGAGGGGCGGGGCGCGTGCCTTGCCGTCGAGGCGGCACTGCGCGACGCGGGGATAGCGGGGTCGGACGTGGACTACGTCAACGCGCACGGCACCGGAACGCTGCTGAACGATGCCGTCGAGACGGCCGTCCTGCGCAAGGTGCTGGGTGATCGTGTCACCCGGATCCCGGTCGGCTCCACCAAGTCGATGACCGGGCACATGATCGGTGCCGCCGGGGCGGTCGAGCTCGTGGCGTCGATCCAGGCCCTCCGCACGGGTGACGTCCCGCCGACCATCAACTGCGACGAGCCGATCGACCCGGACATCAACTTCGTGCCGCACCGGGCGCAGCACCACGAGCGCATGCGGATCGCGCTCAGCAACTCGTTCGGCTTCGGCGGCCACAATGCCGCTCTCGTGGTCCGGGCCGTATGAGGTCCCGGCCGTGAGTCACCTTCCGGAACCGGCCCCGAGCCCCGCCACCGTCACCCGCAGCGGGCCGCTGACCTGGGTGCAGCGGTGGCACTGGTTCGAACGCACCATTCCCTCGCCACGGCGGGTGAACCCGACGCCGCTCGCCGACCACTGCCACGTCCCGCCTTCGGCAACCGTCGCCGACGTCCACGAGGCGCTCGCGTCCCTCACCGCCCGCCACGAGGCACTGCGCACCACGGTCGACCCGCTCCGCCCGATCCAACATGTCCACCGCGCGCACTGGGCCCCGTTGCCGCTCGACTGCGTCGACGTCCCGGTCGTCGATGCCGGCACCCTGGAGGCCGCCACGGCGGCGCTGGCCGCCTGCCCGATCGATCCCGAGCGACATCCGCCCTGGCGCGCGCGGGTGTTGCTCGAGGCGGGAAAGCCGCGTGCGGTCCTGGTGGCCGCCCACCACGTGGTGATCGACGGGTGGGGGCTGGCGGTGCTGATCGACCAGCTGCACGGTCAACTGCGCGGCGACGACGCACCGTCGGAGGCACCCGTGCATCTGCTCGACACGGTCGCCGACCAGCCGCCGGAGCGTGCCCGCGCGGCGGAGCGTGAGTGGCTCGTGCGTCTGGCGGGCAATCCGACCGGTGTGCTGGCCCCGTTCGGCGGGACCGGCGACGGCAACGGGCGCCACCGTCTCCAGCACCGCTCGGTGGGCGCGTACGACGACCTCGACCGCGTCGCCCGGCGCTATCGGGTCAGCCCGGAGGCCGTTGTGCTCGCGGCGCTGGCCCACGACGTCGCCACCCGCACCGGCGAACACCGGTTCCTCGCGTCGGTGGTGGTCTCCAACCGGGCCCGGGCCGCTCTGCGGAACAGCATCGGCGTCCGGGCCCTGACGGTTCCGGTACAGATCGATCTCCGGCCGGGTGCGGCGTTCGGCGAGGTGGTCGCCTCGGTCGTCGCCGCCTCCGCCGCGGCCTACCGGCACGGTCAGTACCGTCCCGCGGAACTGGTCGCCGCCCAGGCCCGCATGGACCGTCGCCGCGGTGTCGTGACCGTGCCCACCATCGAGTACAACTGCTACTCGTGGCCGCGCGACTACCTGGTCCCCGTACAGAACACTCTGCCGGACGGGTCCGCCACCTGGATCAGCAGCGCGCCCGACGAGCCCTGCGAGACGCTCTACGTCGACTTCAGCCGCGACGCGGGGTTCGTCACCCTCGATGTCACCGTCGGGGATCACCTGCTCGACGCCGGGCAGGCCGTGGCGTTGCCCGCCCGTCTGTGCGGTCTCCTGCGCACGCTCGCCGGCGGTGCCGAGTGCCCGGTTCCGGCGCACCCGCTCGCACCGGCCGCCCCCGGATGGTGGCGTGCTCCGCAGGGATGGGTGTGCTTGGCCACGGTCGAAGACGTGCTGCGCGGCCACCCCGGAGTGCTCGACGTGTCGGTGGCGCCCAGCGGGGACGCCGCGGGGGAAGGCGACGAACCGCACCTCGTCGTGCACGCCCGCACCGCCCCCGATGTCACCCCCGGCGATGTGCACCGCCACGTCCTGGACCACCTCGGTGAAGTGCCCGGCCTGCTGGCCCCGGGCCGCTACGTCCTGTCCCCGGCCGACTGCGCATCCGGCCGTGTGTCCGGCCGGTTCTGCACCGCGACCGGCGGCGCGGGAACCCTGCAGGTCCCGTCGCGACCGCCCGCGACGGGCGCCGAACGGGTGCTGGCCGCCGCCGTGGCCGCCGTCGGCCCCGGCGGCCCGCCGGCCGGCCCCTTCGACAGCCCTGTCGCCGTGGACATGAACCGCTGCCTCGCCGACCACGGAGTCACCCTGGTCGCCGTCCCCCGTCTGCTGGCGCTGCTCCAGCAGTCCGGCTTCACCGGGATCGCGTCGGACGAGCTGGCCGGAACGGCCTCGCTCGGCCACCTCGCCGCAGCCCTGGAGCCCCTACCGCCCCGCGCCCCTCGTGGAGGAGAGACCTCACCATGACCGCGCCCCGCACCCGCGCACCGTCCGCGGACCGCCTGGCCCCGTGGGCCTTCGCCGCTTTCGTCGAGGCGAACACGCACGAAACGGCGTACCGCCCGCCGGTGGTGGACGGTCCCGTCGGGCCGACCATCGTCCGCAACGGCCGCGAGCTGGTGAACTTCGCCAGCATCAGCTTTCTCGATCTGGAGCGCCACATCCCGTTGCAACGCCATTTCGCCGAGGGGGCGCTCGCCCACGGCCTGAGCACCAGCGGATCCAGGATGACCCAGGGGATCTGCCGCCCGCACCAGATGCTGGAGGAGACGATCGCCCTGCACACCGGCAAGGAGCGGGCCATCAGCTTCGCCACGGGGCTGCTGGCCAACATCGGGTTCGTCCACGCCATGAGCAGCTCCGCACACTTCGACACCGGGATCGAGGTGCGCAATCGCGACACCGTCTTCGTCGTCGACCGTGACGTCCACTGGAGCATCTGGAAGGGCGTCGAGGGACTCGGCTACGGCCGCAACGTCCACGCGTTCCGGCACAACGACGTCTCCCACCTGGCACGCGTCCTGGACCGCACCCGGGCCGGCAAGACCGTGGTGATCGCCGAGAGCATCTATTCGGCCGACGGGACCATGGGGCCGATCGTGGAGATTCTCGACGAGTGCGACCGCCACGGCGCCATCAGCATGATCGACGACGCGAACGGCTTCATGGTCTACGGCCCCGAGAACCGTCCGTACGCCCGGGAGGCGGCTGCGATCCGGGAGCGGGCCGACTTCGTCATGGTGTCGCTGTCGAAGGCCATCGGTCTGGAAGGCGGCGCGATCGCCGGGCCGGCGGAGGCCGTCGACGCCTTCGAACTGCTCTCCGGCACCTCGATGTTCACGGCCGCCATCCAGCCGCCCACCGCCTACACCGCCAAGCGCACGATCGACGCCCTCGCCGGCAACCCGAAGATCGTCGACGACTACCTGGCGCATGCCGCCCGCCTTCGCCGGCAGATGCACGAAGCCGGCACGCCGACGACGCCGACCGAGTCGTACATGCTCTCGGTGCCGATCGGGAACGACGCCGCCGCCCTGCAGATGCGCGAGTGGTTCGTCGAGGACGGCTACCTCGTACCCGTCTTCTCCTACCCGGCCGTCTCACGCAACCAGGCGCTCCTGCGCCTGTTCCCGCACGCGGGCCACACCGAGGAGCAGATGGACGGCTTCCTGCGCACCCTCCTCACCTACCGACGGCGCCTCGGGCTCTGACGCCCTCGTCCGCCGCCCCCGTCCCGAGAAGGAAACCCCGTGGTGAACAGCACCGAAATCCTCAACGCCATTGCCGGGATCGTCGAAGAGGTCGTCGGCGTCGACTCCGCCGAGGTGACCACCGAGAAGTCCTTCACCGACGATCTCGACATCGACTCCCTGTCGATGGTGGAGATCACCGTGCAGATCGAGGACAGCTTCGAGGTGACGATCCCCGACGACCGGGTCGCGGAGTTGAAGACCGTCGGCGACGCGGTGAGCTACGTCGCCAACCACCTTGAGGCCAGACGACCTTGAGCGTCCTGGACCGCTTCCGGATCGACGGTCGCGTCGCCGTGGTCACCGGCGCTTCCTCCGGGCTGGGGATCGCCTTCGCCACCGCGTTGGCCGAGGCCGGCGCCGATGTCGTGCTCGGGGCGCGGCGCACCGAGAGGCTGGAGGCCACGCGCACGGCCGTCGAGAGGCTCGGCCGCCGGGCCGTCGCGGTGCGTACCGACGTCGCCAGGCCGGAGGACTGCCGGGCGCTGATCGACGCAGCCGTGCACGCATTCGGGCGTGTGGACATTCTTGTCAACAACGCCGGGATCAGCAGTGAACAACCCGCGACGGAGGAGACGGCGGAGCAGTTCCGCGAGGTCATCGACACCAATCTCAACGGCTCCTACTGGATGGCCCAGGCCGCGGGAGCGGTGATGCCGCCCGGCAGCGCCATCGTCAACGTCTCCAGCATCCTCGCGCTGGTCACGGGCGGACTGCCGCAGGCCGCCTACTCGGCGTCGAAGGCCGGGATCCTCGGGCTCACCCGCGATCTCGCCCAGCAGTGGACGCCCGGCAAAGGCATCCGCGTGAACGCCCTCGCGCCGGGCCTCTTCACCTCCGCGATGACCGACGGCTACGCCGAGGGCTACGTCGAGGCGATGATGCCGCGGGTGCTCTCGGGCCGCATCGGGCAACCCGCGGAGCTCGCTGCGGCGTTGGTCTTCCTCGTCTCCGACGCGGCGTCCTACATCACCGGCACCACCCTGACGGTCGACGGGGGCACACACATCGCGTAGTGACACGCGGCGTGGACCTCGCGGCTGCGGTCTCCTCCGGCCGAGCAGCGCGTCCCCAACGGAATCTGCGAGCGGATGTGTTCATGGTGTTGATCAGTGAGCCACTCGGCGGCCCGGGGGGCCTGCCATGACGACGGAGCCGACCGCCCGTTCTCTTCCACGCGAACCGCTCGGCGATCCGCACCTGCTCCGCCTGGTCGTGGGCCAAGGGCTGGCGGCCGTGGTCGATGCGCTGTTCGTCATCTGGCTCACGCTCTTCGTGCTCGAACTGTCGGAACCCGGGATCGCCACAGGGCTCGTTCTCGTGGCCGTGGCACTGCCGCGAGCGGCGCTCCTGCTTCCCGGAGGAGTGCTGGTCGACCGCCTCGGTCCCACCCGTGTCGTGGCCGGCGCCTCCTGGCTCCGGGTCGCCGTCCTGCTCGCCCTCGGCGCACTGGTCACCTTCACCTCACCATCGGTGACGACGGTTGCGCTGCTCGGCGGGCTGCTCGGCGCCGCCGACGCCGCATACTTCCCGGCGGCCCTGGCGTTGCTGCCCGTCGTCGTGCCGGTCGAGAAGCTCTCCCGGGTCAACGCGCTGGTGCAGGGCGCGGAGTCGGGGGGCGATCTGGTCGGCCCGGCGGTGGCCGCCGGAGCCATCGCCGCGGTCGGCTTCGATGCGACGCTCGGTGTGATCGTGGCGATGGCCGCGCTGGCCGCCGTCGCCCTCAGCACGCTCGTCCGCGTGGTACGACGTGGCGAAGGTCCGGACGCCGTCGACGGTGAGCAACTCGGCTTTGCACGTGCCCTCGGCGCGGGCTTGGGATACGCCTGGCACGACCCGCCGGTGCGAGGAATGCTGGCAGCCATCGGCCTGATCAACATTGCGGTCGTGGGTCCCGTGCTCGTGGGCGGCGCGGTGCTCGCCGATCAACGCCTCGGTGGCGCGGGATCCTTGGGCGTGGTGCTCTCCGGTTTCGGTGCCGGCTCACTGGCCGGCTCGCTGACGGCCGGGTGGCGGCCGCCCGCCCGGCGCGGCTGGACCGTGGTCGGCGGGGTCGCGGCGATCGGCGCGGGCATGGCCGGACTCGCCGCCGTCACCCATGTCGTCGCCGCAACGGCGGTCGTCTCTCTCGTCGGCCTCGGGTCCGGGTTCCTCGGAGTGGTCATCGTGGCCACTCTGCAGGAGCGCGTGCCCAGGCAACTGCTGGGCCGGGTGCTCAGCCTCGTCGTCCTGGCCACGGTGGCGTTCGACCCGTTCTCCTACGTGATCGCCGGCGTCCTGCTCCCGTACGGCACGACGACGCTGTTCCTGGTCTCCGGCAGCGCCGTCCTGGCGTGCGCCGGTCTGGTCGCCACGAGCCCGGCGATGCGCTCCCTGCGTTGACCGTGCCGATCGCCGGTCATCCGTCGGCAGACCTCGGCCCCGGAATCCTCGAACGGATCCCGGGGCCGACGCCGTGGGCCCGGACCGGCCCGCAGGGTCCGGGGTTCACCCGGTGCGGGCCGGCGGCCGGGGTCAGGAGAGGCCGAGCTCGTTGTCGAGGAGGTCGAAGACGTCTTCGTCGGAGGCGGAGTCGAAGTCGAAGCCCTCCTCGTCCGAGGAACCCTCACCGTCGGCTCCGGTGCCGGCGGTGTCCCGCAGGGCACCCCACTTCGCCCTGAGCACTTCGAGACGGCCCGCGATCTGCTCGTGGACCTCCTCGGTGACCTCGAGTCCGCCGAACGCCTTCTCCAGCTTCTCGAGTTCACCCAGGAGCAGGTCCGGTCCGGACGGCGCCTCGGGAGCGATCAGCCCGTGGAGGTGGCCGACGAGCTCGCCGGGGGTCGGGTAGTCGAAGAGCAGGGTCGCCGGCAGCCGCACGCCGGTCAGCGCGCTGAGCCGGTTGCGGAGTTCGACCGAGGTCAACGAATCGAAGCCGAGGTCCTGGAACGCCCGGTCCGGGGTGATCCCGGCAGCTCCGTCATGACCGAGTACGAGCGCGACCTGGCCGCGTACGACGTCGAGCACGGCCTCGCGTCCCTCTTCCGCGGACAGCCCGGACAGGCGCTGCACCAGACCCTCCGCCGCCGCACTGTCCGTACCGGCCCCGGCCGTGCGCCGTACCTGCGTACGGATCAGGCCGCGCAGCAGCGGCAGGGGCTCGCCCTGGGCCCGCAGCGCTGCGAGGTCGAGACGGACAGGGAGTACCGCCGGTTCGTTGGCGCCGAGCGCGGCGTCGAAGAGCGCCGTGCCCTCCTCCGCGGACAGCGGGGGCATCCCGGAACGCGCCATCCGCTGAACGTCGGCGTCGGTCAAGGTGCCGGTCATGCCGCTGTCCTGGGCCCACGGACCCCAGGCGAGCGATGCCGCCGGGAGGCCCCGGGCGTGCCGGTGAGCAGCCAGGGCGTCCAGGAAGGCGTTGCCGGCCGCATAGTTGGCCTGACCTGCGCTGCCGAAGGTGCCCGCCACGGAGGAGAACACCACGAACGCGTCGAGGTCCAGGTCCTTGGTGGCCTCGTGCAGGTGCCAGGCCGCGTCCACCTTCGGCCGCAGGACAGCAGCGAGCCGCTCCGGCGTCAGCGAACCGACTACGCCGTCGTCGAGAACACCGGCCGTGTGAACGACGGCAGTTACCGCGTGCTGGGCGACCAGAGCGGCCACCGCTGCACTGTCGGTCACATCGCACGCCTCGACGACCGCCTCGGCACCGTACTCGGCAAGCTCAGCCACCAACTCCGCGGCACCCTCGGCCTCCGAACCACGACGACTGACCAGCAGCACACTCCGCACCCCGTGCTCGGCCACCAGATGCCGCGCCACCACACGACCCAGACCACCCGTACCACCAGTGATCAGCACCGTGCCCGACTCGCCCCAGGCAACAGCATTCTGCGCCTCAGTACGTGCCAGCCGCGCCGCCAGCACCTCGCCACCACGCACCAGCAACTGCGGCTCGTCCGTGGCCAGCGCCTGGGACAACATTTCCGCCTCGGCGTCGCCTTCCAAGTCCACGAGGACGAACCGGCCCGGGCTCTCCGACTGTGCGGAACGGACCAGTCCCCACACCGCAGCACCAGCCAGATCGCCGCCGGAAATCGCACCGCGCGTCACGAACACCAGGCGCGCATCCGCGAACCGCTCCCCCGCCAGCCACGACTGCACCAGCTCCAACGCCCAGGCAGCAGCAGCATGCACGGACTCCACCGTGCCGGCATCCTCAGCCCTGTACTCGACCAGTACGGCCTCGGGGACATCTGCGTCGCTCAGCGTGCCAAGAACGACGTGCTCATCAGTGAGCGGGACGGGCACCCAGTCGAGCGTGAAGAGCGAGTCACGGTCCCGGGTCCGCAACTGCTCGGCAGACAGCTTGCGTACGGTCAGCGACTCCACCGAGGCCACCGGCGCGCCGGCAGCGTCGGCGACAGCAAGCGATATGCCGCTGTCGAGACGGCGGATACGGACACGGACGTGCGAAGCCCCTGTGGCATGCAGGGACACGCCGTTCCACGAGAACGGAACGCCCGTCTCGTCGGACCCGCTCAACATCGCCGCATGCAGTGCGGCATCGAAGAGCGCCGGGTGCAGACCGTAGGCAGCACCGTCCGTGCCCTCCGGCAGCCGGACCTCGGCGAAGATGTCCTCGCCGGACGTCCAGGCTGCTTGCAGGCCCTGGAAGACCGGCCCGTACGCGAACCCGGCTGCTGCGAACTGTTCGTAGCAGCCCACCACATCAAGGGTTTCAGCACCCTGCGGGGGCCACACCGACATGTCGGACACCAACGGCTCCGCGCCCGCGGTCACCGTGCCGCTCGCGTGCAGCGCCCACGGCTCCTCGCCCTCACGCGAGTGCACCGCCACGGACCGACGACCCGATGCATCGGGTTCACCGACCCACACCTGCACCTGCACACCCGCCCCCGAGTCGGGAAGCACCAACGGCGCGGCGAGCGTGAGCTCTTCGAGCAGACCACAGCCGACCTCATCGGCCGCCCGCAGCACCAACTCGACCAATGCCGTACCCGGCACCAGGACCGAATCCAGCACCACATGGTCCGCCAGCCACGCATGCGACGCAGTCGACAGCCGACCAGTGAACAACAGACCACCGGACCCGGCCAGTTCCACCGCAGCACCCAACAGCGGATGCTCCGCAGAGCCCAGACCCGCGAACCGCACATCCCCCGCACGCCCCACGGACGCCGACGGCCAGAACCGCTCGTGCTGGAACGCATACGTCGGCAGATCCACCTGCCGCGCGCCGGTACCGGTGAAGAACGGTGCCCAGTCGACGCTCGTTCCACGGACGTACAGCTGGCCTAGTGCGCTCACGACGGCCGATTCTTCGTCCCTGTTCCTGCGCAGGGCGGGAACGAGAACGGCATCCTCGGTCAGCGATTCCTGGGCCATGGCCGACAGCACGCCGTCCGGCCCGAGTTCCAGGAACCGGGACACGCCTTCGGCTTGCAGGGCCCGTATGCCGTCCGCGAAACGCACCGCCTCGCGGACGTGACGCACCCAGTAGTCGGCGGAGCCCAACCGCTCCCCGCCGGCCAGTGCACCGGTCAGGTTCGACACCACCGGCACCGTCGCCGTGCCGAACGACAGCCGGGCCACCTCGGCGCGGAAGTCGTCGAGCATCGGTTCCATCAGCGGCGAGTGGAAGGCATGCGAGACCCGCAGCCGGTTCGTCTTCCTCCCCTCACCCTCGAAGTGCGCACGCACCGCCTCGACCCCGGCCTCCGTACCGGAAACCACCACCGACCGCGGCCCGTTGACCGCCGCAACCGCAACATCGCCGGTCAGCAGCGGCAACACTTCATCCTCAGTGGCCTGGACTGCGACCATGGCACCGCCCGGAGGCAGAGCCTGCATCAACCGGCCACGCGCCGCCACCAACGCACACGCATCCCCCAGCGAGAACACACCCGCCACATGCGCAGCCGCGACCTCGCCGATCGAATGCCCGGCCACGAAGTCCGGACGCACACCCCACGACTCCATCAGCCGGAACAGAGCAACCTCGACCGCAAACAACGCCGCCTGCGCATACACGGTCTGGTTCAGCAGCTCCGCATCCTCACCCCAGACCACACCCCGCAACGGACGCTCCACATGCTCGTCCAGAGCCGCACACACCGCATCGAACGCCTCCGCGAACACCGGGTAACGGCCGTACAGTTCCCGGCCCATACCCAGCCGCTGCGAACCCTGACCCGAGAACAAGAACGCCGACTTCCCCGGTCGGGCCGCTCCTTCGGCCAGGCCCGTGCCGGCCTCACCGGCCACGAGCGCCTTGAGGCCCTGTTCCAGGGCATCCCGGTCGGCGCCCCACACCACCGCGCGATGCGCGAAGCGTGACCGGCCCACGGCGGACGAGTACGCCAGGTCCGTGGCCTTTGCGTCGGACATGCGGTCGATGTGGGACAGCAACCTGGCCGCCTGGGCGCGCAGCGCGTTCGCGGACTTGCCGGACAGCACCAGCGGTACGAGAACTTCGGATGCCGCCACGGGTTCCAACGCATCGGCGGGCTGCTGCGGTTCGGGCTCGGGTCGCTCCAGGATGACGTGCGCGTTCGTCCCGCTGATGCCGAAGGACGAGACTCCCGCACGGCGCGGGCCGTCGCCCTCGGGCCAGGCGGTCCGCTCCGTGAGCAGTTCGACGGCGCCGGCCGACCAGTCCACGCGGGACGAGGGCGCATCGACATGCAGGGTGCGCGGAAGCTCACCGTGGTGCATGGCCATGATCATCTTGATCACACCTGCGACACCCGCCGCGGCTTGCGTGTGGCCGATGTTGGACTTGATCGAGCCGAGAAGCAGCGGACGTGCCGGGTCACGGTCCTGGCCGTAGGTGGCCAGGAGGGCCTGCGCCTCGATCGGGTCACCCAGCGTGGTACCCGTACCGTGCGCCTCCACCACGTCCACATCCGCCGTCGACAGGCCCGCACTGGCCAGCGCCTGCCGGATCACCCGCTGCTGCGACGGACCGTTCGGTGCCGTAAGGCCATTGGACGCACCGTCCTGGTTGACCGCCGAGCCACGGACTGTCGCCAGGATCCGGTGCCCGTTGCGGCGCGCGTCCGACAGGCGCTCCAGCACCAGCATGCCCACGCCCTCGCCCCAGCCGACACCGTCGGCCGCATCCGAGAACGCCTTGCAGCGTCCGTCCGGGGAGAGCCCGCGCTGCCGCGAGAACTCCACGAACGTCCTGGGCGTCGACATCACCGTCACACCACCGGCGAGCGCCAGCGAGCACTCACCGGACCGCAGCGACTGCGCAGCCAGATGCAGAGCGACCAGCGACGACGAGCACGCCGTGTCCACCGTCACGGCCGGACCCTCGAAACCGAAGGTGTACGACACCCGGCCCGACGCCACACTGCCGGCGCTGCCGTTGCCCTGGTGTCCCTCGAAGTCGGGGCCGGTCAGAAGGTTGATGTAGTCGTTGTACATGACGCCCGCGAAGACACCGGTACGGCTGCCGTGCAGCGTGACCGGGTCGATGCCGACCCGCTCGATGGCCTCCCACGTGGTCTCCAGCAGCAGGCGCTGCTGCGAGTCCGTCGCCAGCGCCTCCCGGGGGCTCATCCCGAAGAAGCCCGGGTCGAACTGCGCCGCCTCCCGGAGGAACGTGCCCGCACGGGTGTAGCTGGTTCCCGTGTGGTCGGGGTCGGGGTGGTAGAGGGACTCCACGTCCCAGCCGCGATCGGCCGGGAAGTCCGAGACCGCGTCCACGCCGTCCGACACCAACCGCCACAAGTCCTCAGGCGACGCCACACCACCCGGGTAGCGGCAGCTCATCCCGACGATCACCACCGGGTCATCCGCCACCGACATCGAAACCGGCATCGGCAGGGCCTCGCCGGTCTGCTTCTCCGTGCCGAACAGCTCGTCCAGCAGGTAGTCGACCAACACGTCCGCCGTCGGATAGTCGAAGACCACCGTCGCCGGCAGCCGCAGACCGGTCACCGTGCTCAGCAGGTTGCGGAGTTCGACCGCCGTCAGGGAGTCGAAGCCGAGGTCGCGGAAGGCCCGCGAGGAGTCGACCTCTTCGGTCCCGGTGTGCCCGAGAACCGTGGCGATCTCTGCGCGAACGACGTCGAGCAGGTGCTCGCGCCTGCCCTCACGGGACAGGGCGGTCAGCCCCTGCACCAGCCCGGACACCGCGGCTGCGCCGGACCGGCGCGTACGGGTACGGACCAGGCCGCGCAGCAACGGCAGGGGCTCGCCCTGCGCACGGAGCGCCGCAAGGTCCAGGCGCACGGGGAGGACCGCCGGGGCCTCCGCCCCGCGCAGGGCGGCGTCGAAGAGGGCCAGTCCCTGTTCCGCCGAGAGAGGCGGCATGCCGGAGCGTGCCATCCGTTCGACGTCGGCGTCGGTCAAGGTGCCGGTCATGCCGCTGTCCTGGGCCCACGGGCCCCAGGCGAGCGATGCCGCCGGGAGACCCTGGGCGTGCCGGTGAGCAGCCAGGGCGTCCAGGAAGGCGTTGCCGGCTGCGTAGTTGGCCTGGCCCGCGCTCCCCAGCGTGCCCGCCACGGAGGAGAACACCACGAACGCGTCGAGGTCCATGTCCTTGGTGGCCTCGTGCAGGTGCCAGGCCGCGTCCACCTTCGGACGCAGGACAGCAGCGAGCCGCTCCGGCGTCAGCGAACCCACAACACCGTCATCAAGCACACCCGCCGTGTGCACCACAGCAGTGATCTCATGCCACGACATAAGGTCCGCCACCGCCGCGCTGTCGGTCACATCGCACGCCTCGACGACCGCCTCGGCACCATACTCGGCCAACTCGGCCACCAACTCCGCGGCACCCTCGGCCTCCGAACCACGACGACTGACCAGCAGCACACTCCGCACCCCGTGCTCGGCCACCAGATGCCGCGCCACCACACGGCCCAGACCACCCGTACCACCAGTGATCAAAACCGTGCCCGACTCGCCCCAGGCGAACTCCGCTGCCGTGGAGAAGTCCATACGGGCAAGGCGCGGAACGAGCACCTCGCCGTCGCGGAGCAGGAGTTGCGGCTCGTAACAGGCCAGGGCCTGCGGCAGCACGGTCGTGTCCGTGTCACCGTCGAGGTCGGCCAAGACGAACCGACCCGGGTTCTCCGACTGCGCCGACCGCACCAGCCCCCACACCGCAGCGGCGGCAAGGTCCGTACCGTCCACCGCACCCCGCGTCACAAACACCAGACGCGCATCCGCGAACCGCTCCTCCGCCAGCCACGACTGCACCAGCTCCAACGCCCAGGCAGCAGCAGCATGCACGGACTCCACCGTGCCGGCATCCTCAGCCCTGTACTCGACCAGTACGGCCTCGGGGACATCTGCGTCGCTCAGCGTGCCAAGAACGACGTGCTCATCAGTGAGCGGGACGGGCACCCAGTCGAGCGTGAAGAGCGAGTCACGCTCGCCGGTCTGCAACTGCTCGGCAGAGATCGGTCGTACAGTCAGCGACTCCACCGAGGCCACGGGCGCGCCGGCGGCGTCGGCCAGGGCAATCGACGTGCCCTCTCCGGAAGGCCGGAGCCGGACCCGTAGCTGCGAGGCGCCTGAGGCGTGCAGGGACACGCCGTTCCATGAGAACGGGACGCCCGTCTCGTCGGACCCGCTCAACATCGCCGCATGCAGTGCGGCATCGAAGAGCGCCGGGTGCAGACCGTAGGCAGCACCGTCCGTGCCCTCCGGCAGCCGGACCTCGGCGAAGATGTCCTCGCCGGACGTCCAGGCTGCTTGCAGGCCCTGGAACGCCGGCCCGTACGCAAACCCGGCATCGGCGAACTGTTCGTAGCAGCCGGCCACGGCCAAGGGCTCGGCACCCGCCGGGGGCCACACCGATGTGTCGAACACGGGCAGCTCCGCTTCACCCGTGGCCAGCGCGCCGCTCGCGTGCAGGGTCCACGGTTCCTCGCCCTCACGCGAGTGCACCGCCACGGACCGACGACCCGATGCATCGGGTTCGCCGACCCACACCTGTACCTGCACACCCGCCCCGGAGGCCGGAAGCACCAGCGGCGCGGCCAGCGTCAGCTCTTCGAGCAGACCACAGCCGACCTCGTCAGCCGCCCGCAGCACCAGCTCGACGAGCGCCGTACCCGGCACCAGGACCGCATCCAGCACCACATGGTCCGCCAGCCATCCGGCCGACGCAGTCGACAGGCGGCCCGTGAACAGCAGCCCGCCGGACCCGGCCAGTTCCACCGCAGCGCCCAACAACGGATGCTCCGCCGAGCCGAGTCCCGCAGACCGCACATCGCCGGACCGCGCTACCGCGGCCGGGGGCCAGAACCGCTCGCGCTGGAACGCGTACGTCGGCACATCGGCCCACCGTGCGCCGGAGCCCGCGAAGTATGCCGCCCAGTCGACGGGGACACCGTGAACGTGCAGCTGTGCCAGGGCCGTGAGCAAGGTCGGTTCCTCGGCACGTCCCTTCCGCAGTGCCGGCGCGAAGGCGGCCTCGTCCGGAACGGACTCCGCGGCGAGTGCGGAGAGCACTCCGTCGGGACCGAGTTCCAGGAACACGGACACGCCCTGCTCCCGCAGCGTGCTCACGCCGTCGGCGAACCGTACGGCCTCACGGACATGGCGCACCCAGTAGTCGGCGGAGCCGAGTTGTTCCGCGGTGGCCGGTTCACCCGTGAGGTTCGAGACGATCGGGATGCCCGGCGTGCCGTACGTCACGTTCTCGGCGACGGCGCGGAAGTCGTCGAGCATCGGTTCCATCAGCGGCGAGTGGAAGGCATGCGAGACCCGCAGCCGGTTCGTCTTCCTCCCCGCACCCTCGAAGTGCACCCGCACCGCCTCGACCCCGGCCTCCGTACCGGAAACCACCACCGACCGCGGCCCGTTGACCGCCGCAACCGCAACATCGCCGGTCAGCAGCGGCAGCACTTCATCCTCAGTGGCCTGTACGGCCACCATCGCGCCACCCGCAGGCAAGGCCTGCATCAACCGGCCACGCGCCGCCACCAACGCACACGCATCCCCCAGCGAGAACACACCCGCCACATGCGCAGCCGTGATTTCACCGACCGAGTGCCCCAGCAGTTGGTCCGGGCGGATGCCCCACGATTCCACCAGCCGGAACAGGGCGACCTCGATCGCGAACAGCGAGGTCTGCGCGTACAGGGTCCGGTTCAGCAGCTCGGCGTCCTCACCCCAGACCACGTCCCGCAGCGGACGCTCCAGGTGCTCGTCCAGCGCCGCACACACCGCATCGAACGCCTCTGCGAACACCGGGTAACGGCCGTGCAGTTCGCGGCCCATACCCAGCCGCTGCGAACCCTGACCCGAGAACAGGAACGCACGCCGGCCCGAACCGGCCTCGCCCGTCGCGACGATGTCCGTGTCGCTCCCGCCTTCGGCGAGCGCGGCGAGGGAGCGCAGCAGGGCGTCGCGGCCGGAGGCCAGGAGAACCGCGCGGTGCTGGAAGCCGGAGCGGCCCGTCGCCAGCGAGTAGGCGGCGTCCACGAGCCGCTGTCCGGGCTCGCGTTCGAGGTGCGCCAGCAGCTGTGCCGCCTGCGCCTTCAGGGCCTTGTCGTTCCGGCCGGAGAGCAGTACGGGCACCGGGCCCTCGGGAGCGGCCGCTTCGGGCTCCGCGGTCACCGGCTCCGGGCGCTCCAGGATCACGTGCGCGTTCGTCCCGCTGATGCCGAAGGCGGAGACGCCTGCGCGCCGCGGCCGACCGGTCTCGGGCCAGGTCTCGGCCCGCGACAGCAGTTCCACTGCGCCGGCGCTCCAGTCGACGTGTGTCGAGGGCGCGTCGACGTGCAGGGTGGGCGGAAGCTCGCCGTGGTGCATGGCCATGACCATCTTGATCACACCGGCGACGCCCGAGGCGGCCTGTGCGTGGCCGATATTGGACTTCACCGAGCCGAGCAGCAGCGGACGGTCCTCCGGACGGTCCTGGCCGTAGGTGGCCAACAAGGCCTGCGCCTCGATCGGGTCACCCAGCGTCGTACCCGTACCGTGCGCCTCCACCGCATCCACATCCGCCGTCGACAGGCCCGCGCTGGCCAGCGCCTGCCGGATCACCCGCTGCTGCGACGGACCGTTCGGCGCCGTCAGACCATTCGACGCACCGTCCTGGTTGACCGCACTGCCGCGTACGACGGCCAGCACCCGGTGCCCGTTCCGACGAGCATCCGACAGACGCTCCAGTACGAGGATGCCGGCGCCTTCGGACCAGCCGACACCGTCGGCCGCGTCCGAGAACGCCTTGCAGCGGCCGTCCTCGGAAAGTCCGCCCTGGCGGGAGAACTCCACGAACGTCAGCGGGGTGGCCATCACCGTCACACCGCCTGCGAGCGCCAGCGAGCACTCACCGGACCGCAGCGACTGCGCAGCCAGATGCAGAGCGACCAGCGACGACGAGCACGCCGTGTCCACGGTCACGGCCGGACCCTCGAAACCGAAGGTGTACGACACCCGGCCAGACGCCACACTGCCCGCGCTGCCGCTCCCCTGGTATCCCTCGAACTCGCGCCCGGCCAGGAGTTGCGCGTAGTCGTGGTACATGACGCCCGCGAAGACACCGGTACGGCTGCCGCGCAGGACGGCCGGGTCGATGCCCGTGCGCTCCAGGGCCTCCCAGGACGTCTCCAGCAGCAGCCGCTGCTGGGCGTCGGTGGTCAGGGCCTCTCGGGGGCTCATCCCGAAGAAGCCGGGGTCGAACTCCGCCGCGTCATGGAGGAATCCGCCGGAGCGGGTGGCGATGGCGCCTTCGCGGTCGGGGTCGTAGGTGTCGTCGATCTCCCAGCCACGGTCGGTCGGGAAGCCGGAGACGGCGTCGCCGCCCTCGGACACCAGCCGCCACAGGTCCTCGGGCGAGCTGACGCCGCCGGGGAAGCGGCAGCTCGTGCCGACGATGACGACCGGGTCGTCCGCCAAGGACGGGAGGGCGGACACGGGGAGCAACTCCCCGGTGTCCGTGCCGAACAGCTCGTCGTGGAGGTGGTCCGTCAGCGCGTCGGCCGTCGGGTAGTCGAAAACGGCCGTGGCCGGCAGCCGCACACCGGTGGACTTGCCCAGCTTGTTGCGGAGTTCGATCGCGGTCAGGGAGTCGAAGCCGAGGTCCTGGAAGGCCTTCGACGGATCGATCGTCTCCGGGAGCGCGTGGCCCAGGACCACCGCGATCCCTTCGCGCACCAGGTCCAGCAGTGCTGCGCGCCGGTTCTCCGCGGCCAGCCCGGCCAGACGCTGCACCAGCCCGGACGCCGTGGCCGAACCGGCAGCCGCCGAGCGCCGGGCGCGCGTGCGGATGAGGCCGCGCAGCAGCGGCAGGGGGTCGCCCTGCGCACGCAGGGCCGTGAGGTCCAGGCGGACGGGAAGAGCCATGGGCTCTCCGGCGGCGAGGGACGCGTCGAAGAGGGCCACGCCTTCCTCGGCGGAGAGCGGGGGCATCCCGGAACGGGCGATGCGCTGGAGGTCGGCATCCGTGAGGGTGCCGGTCATGCCGCCGTCCTGCGACCACGGACCCCACGCCAGCGACACCGCCGGAAGGCCGTGCTCCCGGCGGTGTTGCGCCAGGGCGTCCAGGAAGGCGTTGCCCGCTGCGTAGTTGGCCTGACCTGCACTGCCGAAGGTGCCCGCCACGGAGGAGAAGACCACGAACGCGTCGAGGTCCATGTCCTTGGTGGCCTCGTGCAGGTGCCAGGCCGCGTCCACCTTCGGACGCAGGACAGCGGCAAGCCGCTCCGGCGTCAGCGAACCCACGACGCCGTCGTCGAGGACGCCGGCCGTGTGGACGACGGCGGTGATCGGGTGCTGGGCGACCAGGGCGGCCACCGCCGCGCTGTCGGTCACATCGCACGCCTCGACGACCGCCTCGGCGCCGTGCTCGGCAAGCTCGGCCACCAACTCCGCGGCGCCTTCGGCCTCCGGGCCACGACGGCTGACGAGCACCAGGCTCCGCACCCCGTGCTCGGCCACCAGATGCCGGGCCACCACGCGACCCAGACCACCCGTACCACCAGTGATCAAAACCGTGCCCGACTCACTCCAGGCAACAACACCCTGCGCCTCAGTACGTGCCAGCCGCGCCGCCAGCACCTCGCCACCACGCACCAGCAACTGCGGCTCATCCGTGGCCAGCGCCCGCGGCAGCACGCTCACATCGGCGTCACCGTCCAGGTCCACGAGGACGAACCGGCCCGGGCTCTCCGACTGTGCGGAACGGACCAGTCCCCACACCGCAGCACCGGCCAGATCGCCGCCGGAAATCGCACCGCGCGTCACGAACACCAGGCGCGCATCCGCGAACCGCTCCTCCGCCAGCCACGACTGCACCAGCTCCAACGCCCAGGCAGCAGCAGCATGCACGGACTCGACCACGTCGGAGGAACCGGTCGGCGGCGCGACCAGCACGGTCTCGCGGACATCGGCTCCGGTCGGGAACTCCACGTCCGAGCCGATCCGGAACGGCCCCCCGTCCGCGCCTGCGGCAAGGTCGACGCTCTCGTTCGTGAGCGGGACGGGAGTCCAGTCCAGCTTGAACAACGAGTCGCGGTTGCCGGCCTGCAACTGGTCGGCGGAGATGGGACGTACAGCGAGCGAATCCACCGAAGCCACGAGCGTGCCGGCCGGGTCGGTGATGGCGATCGCCAGGCCGCTGTCGACGGGGCGGATACGGACGCGGACGCGCGAGGCACCGGAGGCGTGCAGGGAGACACCGTTCCACGAGAACGGGACGCCCGTCTCGTCAAAGTCTCGCAATCGCGCCGCGTGCAGTGCGGCATCGAAGAGCGCCGGGTGCAGACCGTAGGCAGCACCGTCCATGCCCTCCGGCAGCCGGACCTCGGCGAAGATGTCCTCGCCGGACGTCCAGGCTGCTTGCAGGCCCTGGAACGCCGGCCCGTACGCGAACCCGGCCGCTGCGAACTGCTCGTAGCAGCCCGCCACATCAAGGGTTTCAGCACCCTGCGGGGGCCACACCAACGCGTCGGACACCGGCGGCTCCGCGCCCGTGGTCACGGCACCGCTCGCGTGCAGGGTCCACGGTTCTTCCCCCTCACGCGAGTGCACCGCCACGGACCGGCGACCCGATGCATCGGGTTCACCGACCCACACCTGCACCTGCACACCCGCCCCAGAGGCAGGAAGCACCAACGGCGTGGCGAGCGTGAGCTCTTCGAGCACGTCGCAGCCGACCTCATCGGCCGCCCGCAGCACCAACTCGACCAATGCCGTACCCGGCACCAGGACCGAATCCAGCACCACATGGTCCGCCAGCCACGCATGCGACGCAGTCGAC
Organism: Streptomyces sp. AM25; assembly: GCF_058146165.1. Taxonomy (NCBI): domain Bacteria; kingdom Bacillati; phylum Actinomycetota; class Actinomycetes; order Kitasatosporales; family Streptomycetaceae; genus Streptomyces; species Streptomyces sp. AM25. The sequence goes on from NZ_JBKIWN010000001.1 coordinate 101,932, forward strand.
AGCCGACCAGTGAACAACAGACCACCGGACCCGGCCAGTTCCACCGCAGCACCGAGCAACGGGTGCTCCGCAGAGCCCAGACCCGCGAACCGCACGTCCCCCGCACGTACCGGCCCACCGGACGGCCAGAACCGCTCGTGTTGGAACGCATACGTCGGCAGATCCACCCGTCGGACACCGGAACCCGCAAAGACCGCTGCCCAGTCCACCAACACGCCATGGACGTGCAGGTGTGCCAGGGCACTCAGTACGGTCGTCTCCTCCGGCCGGTCCTTGCGCAGCACGGGGGCGAACAGTGTCTCTTCCGGTGCCGACTCGCGGGCCATGGCCGACAGCACGCCGTCCGGGCCGAGCTCCAGGAACCGTGTCACGCCCTCTGCCCGCAGCGCACGTATCCCGTCGGCGAAGCGGACCGCCTCGCGGACATGGCGCACCCAGTAATCGGCCGAGCAGAGCAGCTCCCCGGTGGCCGGCCGGCCCGTCAGGTTCGACACGACCGGTACCACCGGCGCACCGAACGACAGGCCTTCCACCACGGCGCGGAAGTCGTCGAGCATCGGTTCCATCAGCGGCGAGTGGAAGGCATGCGAGACCCGCAGCCGGTTCGTCTTCCTCCCCTCACCCTCGAAGTGCACCCGCACCGCCTCGACAGCAGCCTCCGTACCGGAAACCACCACCGACCGCGGCCCGTTGACCGCCGCAACCGCAACATCGCCGGTCAACAACGGCAGCACTTCATCCTCAGTGGCCTGGACAGCCACCATGGCACCACCCGCAGGCAGAGCCTGCATCAGCCGACCACGCGCCGCCACCAACGCACACGCATCCCCCAGCGAGAACACACCCGCCACATGCGCAGCCGCGACCTCGCCGATCGAATGCCCCGCCACAAAGTCCGGACGCACACCCCACGACTCCACCAGCCGGAACAACGCCACCTCGACCGCAAACAGCGCAGCCTGCGCATACACGGTCTGATTCAGCAACTCCGCATCCTCACCCCAGACCACACCCCGCAACGGACGCGCCACATACTCATCCAGCGCCGCACACACCGCATCGAACGCCTCCGCAAACACCGGATAGCGAGCATGCAACTCCCGGCCCATACCCAGCCGCTGCGAACCCTGCCCCGAGAACAAGAACGCACGCCGGCCCGAACCGACCTGCCCCTCCCCCGCGATCCCCGCATCGCTCCGGCCCTCGGCCAGCGCCGACAGGGACCCGAGCAGACCGTCCCGCTCGGCGGCCAGGACGACCGCGCGGTGCTGGAACCCTGAACGGCCCGTCGCCAGCGAGTACGCGACGTCCACGAGCCGCTGCCCGGGCTTGTCCTGGACGTGCGACAGCAGGCGGGCCGCCTGGGCCCGCAGGGCCTCCTCGCTCCGGCCGGAGAGCAGCAGCGGCACCAGGCCGTCGAAGGCAGCCGCTTCGGGCTCGGCGGCGGCCACCGGCTCGCGGTCCGGCTGTTCAAGGATGACGTGCGCGTTCGTCCCGCTCACGCCGAAGGACGAGACACCCGCACGGCGGCGCTCGGACACCGGCCACTCGGCCGACTCGGTGAGGAGCTCGACGGCGCCGGCGCTCCAGTCGACGTGCGTCGAGGGCGCGTCGACGTGCAGGGTCTTCGGCAGGACACCGTGCTGCATCGCCATGACCATCTTGATGACACCGGCAACGCCCGAGGCGGCCTGTGCGTGGCCGATGTTGGACTTCACAGTGCCCAGCAGCAGCGGACGGTCCTCCGGACGGTCCTGGCCGTAGGTGGCCAACAAGGCCTGCGCCTCGATCGGGTCACCCAGCGTCGTACCCGTACCGTGCGCCTCCACCGCATCCACATCCGCAGCCGAGAGCCCGGCACTGGCCAGCGCCTGCCGGATCACCCGCTGCTGCGACGGACCATTCGGCGCGGTCAGACCGTTCGACGCACCGTCCTGGTTGACCGCACTGCCACGTACGACGGCCAGCACCCGGTGACCGTTCCGGCGCGCGTCCGACAGGCGCTCCAGCACCAGCATGCCCACGCCCTCGCCCCAGCCGACACCGTCGGCCGCATCCGAGAACGCCTTGCACCGTCCGTCCGCCGACAGCCCGCGCTGCCGCGAGAACTCCACGAACGTGGTCGGCGTCGACATCACCGTCACACCGCCGGCCAGAGCGAGCGAGCACTCCCCCGAGCGCAGCGCCTGCGTCGCCCAGTGCAGGGCGACCAGCGACGACGAGCACGCCGTGTCCACCGTGACCGCAGGGCCTTCGAAGCCGAAGGTGTACGACACCCGGCCCGACGCGATGCTGGCCGCGCTGCCGTTGCTGCGATAGCCCTCGAACTGGTCACCGACCAGGATCTCGCTGTAGTCGGTGTACATCACGCCGGCGAAGACGCCCGTCCGGCTGCCGCGCAGCGCGGCCGGGTCGATGCCGGCCCGTTCGATCGCCTCCCACGTGGTCTCCAGCAGCAGGCGCTGCTGCGAGTCCGTCGCCAGCGCCTCCCGGGGGCTCATCCCGAAGAACTCGGGGTCGAAGTCCCCCGCGTCGTGGAGGAACCCACCGCTGCGGGTGTACGAGGTGCCGAGCGCATCGGGGTCGGAGCTGTAGAGCGACTCCACGTCCCAGCCACGGTCGGCCGGGAAGTCCGAGACCGCGTCCACGCCGTCCGACACCAACCGCCACAAGTCCTCCGGCGACGCCACACCACCCGGGTAGCGGCAGCTCATCCCGACGATCACCACCGGATCGTCCGCCACCGACACCGGAACCGGCACCGCTTCATCGGTCTCCGCCTCCCCGCCGAACAGCTCGTCCAGCAAGAAGTCGACCAGTGCGCCCGCCGTCGGGTAGTCGAAGACGGCGGTCGCCGAAAGGCGCAGCCCCGTCGCCTTGTTGATCCGGTTGCGCAGTTCCACTGCTGTCAGGGAGTCGAAGCCGAGTTCCTGGAACGCCCGGGTCGGGTCGACGCCGTCCGGGCTCGCGTGGCCCAGGACGACCGCGATCTGGGCCCGGACCAGGTCGAGCAGCACTTCGCGTCGTTCGACCGCCCCGAGCCCGGACAGACGTCCCACCAGGCCCGCCGCCACGGCCGAACCGGCGACCGCGGAGCGTCGGGCACGGGTCCTGATCAGTCCGCGCATCAGTGCGGGGACGTCCCCCTGCTCGCGCAGCGCGGCCAGGTCGAAGCGCACGGGGAGAACACGTGCTTCGTCGGCGGCCAACGCCGCGTCGAAGAGCGCGACGCCTTCTGCGGGGGTGAGTTCGGGCATGCCCATGCGCGCGATGCGCTGGAGGTCGGCCTCGGTGAGGGTGCCGGTCATGCCGCCGTCCTGCGACCACGGACCCCACGCCAGCGACACCGCAGGGAGATCCTGCGCGCGTCGGTGTTGCGCCAGGGCGTCCAGGAAGGCGTTCCCGGCTGCGTAGTTGGCCTGGCCCGCGCTCCCCAGCGTGCCCGCCACGGAGGAGAACACGACGAACGCGTCGAGGTCCAGGTCCTTGGTGGCCTCGTGCAGGTTCCAGGCCGCATCCACCTTCGGGCGCAGGACGGCAGCGAGCCGCTCCGGCGTCAGCGAACCCACAACACCGTCGTCGAGAACGCCTGCCGTGTGAACGACGGCAGTGATCTCGTGCCACGACATGAGGTCCGCCACCGCCGCACTGTCGGTCACATCGCACGCCTCGACGACCGCCTCGGCACCATGCTCCGCCAGCTCGGCCACCAACTCCGCGGCGCCCTCGGCCTCCGAGCCACGACGGCTGACCAGCAGCACACTCCGCACCCCGTGCTCGGCCACCAGATGCCGCGCCACCACACGGCCCAGACCACCCGTACCACCAGTGATCAGCACCGTGCCCGACTCGCCCCAGGCAACAGCACCCTGCGCCCGGGTACGTGCCAGCCGCGCCGCCAGCGCCTCGCCACCACGGACCAGCAACTGCGGCTCGTCCGTGGCCAGCGCCCGCGGCAGCACGCTCACATCGGCGTCACCGCCCAGATCGACCAGGGCGAACCGGCCCGGGTTCTCCGACTGCGCCGACCGCACCAGCCCCCACACCGCAGCGGCGGCAAGGTCCGTACCGTCCACCGCACCCCGCGTCACAAACACCAGACGCGCATCCGCGAACCGCTCCTCCGCCAGCCACGACTGCACCAGCTCCAACGCCCAGGCAGCAGCAGCATGCACGGACTCCACCGTGCCCTCGCCCCGGTCGGCGTCGACCGGCACCAGCACCGCGCCCGGCAGGGGCCGGTCCTCGGCCAGCGAGGCGAGGTCTGTATGGGTATCCAGTGTCACGACGGTCTCGGCCGCAGCGGCCGACGGCAGGCGTACGGGCGTCCAGTCCAGGCGGAAGAGGGAGTCGCGCCCGGCCGGGCCCGTGCCGCCCGCCAGTTGCTCGGCGGAGACCGATCGCAGGACCAGGGTGCCCACGGTCGCGACCGGCTCGCCGGTGGTGTCCGCGACATCGACGGAGATGGTGTCGGCGCTGTGCCGGACGACCCGGACCCGTATGGCCGAGGCGCCGGATGCGTGCAGCGAGACGTCTTCCCAGGAGAACGGGACGGCGCCCCGGTCCACTCCATTGAAGCCGCAGACGTGCAGGGCCGCGTCCAGCAGTGCCGGGTGCAGGCCGTAGGAGGACGCGTCGTCCTCGGCGGCTTCGGGCAGGGCGACCTCGGCGAACACCTCGTCGCCACGGCGCCACGCGGCCCGCAGGCCCTGGAAGTGCGGTCCGTAGGCGAGGCCGCTCTCGGCCAGGTCCGGGTAGATGCCGGTCAGGTCGACGGGGTCGGCGTCGGCGGGCGGCCAGGCCTCGGTGTGGAAGTCGTGGCCGGGGCCGGCCGGCCGGTCGCCCGTCGCGAGGATGCCGGTGGCGTGCCGGACCCACGGCCGGTCGCCCTCGCCCTCCGGGCGGGAGCGGGCGGTGAGGGTGCGGTTGCCGGATTCGTCGGCGGGGCCGACGCGCAACTGGAGCTGCACACCGCCGTGGTCGGGCAGGACGAGCGGGGCGGCCAGGGTCAGTTCGTCGATCCGGTCGCAGCCGACCTCGTCGGCGGCGCGGACGGCGAGTTCGGCGAATGCCGTGCCCGGCAGCAGGACCGAGCCCATCACCACGTGGTCGGCCAGCCAGGGGTGCGAGTGGAGGGACAGGCGCGAGGTGAACAACAGACCCTCGTCGTCGGCGAGTTCCACGGCGGTGCTCAGCAGCGGGTGTCCGGCCGCGTCGAGGCCGGCGGCGCCGATGTCCCCGGCGCCGGCGGGGTCGGGGGTCGGCCAGTACCGCTCGTGCTGGAAGGCGTACGTCGGCAGGTCCACGAGGTGCGTGCCCGTGCCGGCGAAGAAGCCGGGCCAGTCGAACACGGTTCCGTGTACGTGCAGTTGACCCATGGCGGCGAGCAGTGTCGTCTCTTCGGGGCGGTCCTTGCGCAACGCGGGGGCGAACAGCATCTCTTCCGGTGCCGACTCGCGGGCCATGGCCGAGAGCGTGCCGTCGGGGCCCAGTTCCAGAAAACGTGTGACGCCTTCCTCGTGCAGGGCCCGTACGCCGTCGGCGAAGCGTACGGCTTCGCGGACATGGGTCACCCAGTATGCGGCGGTGCACAACAGGCCCAGGGTGGCGGGGCGGCCGGTCACGTTCGAGACGACGGTGCGTTCCGGCTCGGCGTAGGACACGCGCTCGGCGACGGCGCGGAAGTCTTCGAGCATCGGTTCCATCAGCGGTGAATGGAAGGCGTGCGAGACCCGCAGCCGGTTCGTCTTCCTCCCCTCAGCCGCGAAGTGGGCGCGCACCGCCTCGACCGTGGTCTCCGTGCCGGAAACCACCACCGACTGCGGACCGTTGACTGCAGCAATCGCAACGTCGTCGGTCAGGTGCGGCAGCACTTCTTCCTCAGTGGCCTGCACGGCCACCATCGCGCCACCCGCAGGCAGAGCCTGCATCAGCCGGCCACGCGCCGCCACCAGCGCACACGCATCCCCCAGCGAGAACACACCGGCCACGTACGCGGCGGCGATCTCTCCGACCGAGTGGCCGGCGACGTACTGCGGGCGCATGCCCCAGGACTCGACCAGTCGGAACAGGGCGACCTCGATGACGAACAGCGAGGTCTGTGCGTACAGGGTCTGGTTCAGCAGCTCGGCGTCCTCGCCCCAGACCACGTCCCGCAGCGGACGCTCCAGGTGCTCGTCCAAGGCCGCGCACACCGCATCGAACGTCTCCGCGAACACCGGGTAGCGGGCGTGCAGTTCGCGGCCCATGCCCAGCCGCTGCGACCCCTGACCCGTGAAGAGGACGGCGTCCTTGCCCTCGTGGGCGGTGCCCGTGGCCGTGAAAGCGTCGCTCTCGCCCTCGGCCAGGGCGGTCAGGGCGCGCACCGCGGCAGCGTGGCTGTCGGCCGGGACGACCGCGCGGTGATCGAAGGCCGTGCGCGTCGCCAGCGTGTACGCGAGGTCGGCGAGCCGGGTGGTGGGGTCGTCCTGGAGGCGGGTCAGCAGCCGGGCGGCCTGGTCCTGCAGGGCGTTCGTGCTCCTGCCGGAGAGCAGGAGGGGCAGCGTGCCGTCGACCGGTGCGGCCGGGGCCTCGGAGGCCGTGGGCTCGGGCTGTTCGAGGATGACGTGCGCGTTGGTGCCGCTGATGCCGAAGGCGGAGACGGCGGCGCGGCGCGGCCGGTCCGCTTCGGGCCAGCCGGTCCGTTCGGTGAGCAGTTCGACCGCGCCCGCGGTCCAGTCGACGTGCGGGGTGGGCTCGTCGACGTGCAGGCTCTCGGGCAGCTCTCCGTGCTGCATGGCCAGGACCATCTTCATCACGCCGGCCACGCCCGCGGCGGCCTGCGTGTGCCCGAGGTTGGACTTCACCGATCCGAGCAGCAGCGGACGTGCGGGGTCGCGGTCCTGGCCGTAGGTGGCCAGCAGGGCCTGCGCCTCGATGGGGTCGCCGAGCGCGGTGCCCGTGCCGTGGGCCTCGACGGCGTCCACGTCGGACGCCGACAGGCCTGCGTTGGCCAGCGCCTGGCGGATGACGCGCTGCTGCGAGGGGCCGTTGGGGGCGGAGAGGCCGTTGGAGGCGCCGTCCTGATTGACGGCCGAGCCGCGGACGACCGCGAGGATCTGATGGCCGTTGCGGCGGGCGTCCGACAGCCGTTCCACGAGAAGCAGGCCGACGCCTTCGCTCCAGCCGGTGCCGTCCGCGCCGGCCGCGAACGGCTTGCAGCGGCCGTCGGGGGCCAGGCCGCGCTGCCGGGAGAACTCCACGAAGGAAGAGGGGGTGGCCATCACGGTCACGCCGCCGGCCATCGCCAGCGAGCACTCGCCCGAGCGCAGCGACTGCACGGCCATGTGGAGGGCCACCAGTGACGACGAGCATGCGGTGTCCACCGTCACCGCGGGGCCCTCGAAGCCGAAGGTGTAGGACACCCGGCCGGAGACCACGCTCAGTGCGTTGCCGATGAGTGCGTGGCCGGCGACCTCGTCCTGTGCGGCGTCCAGGACGGTGCGGTAGTCCTGGGAGTTGGTGCCGGCGAAGACGCCCGTGCTGCTGCCGCGCAGGGAGGCGGGGGCGATGCCGGCCCGTTCGAGGACCTCCCAGGCGGTCTCCAGCAGCAGCCGCTGCTGGGGGTCCATGGCCAGGGCCTCGCGCGGGGAGATGCCGAAGAAGTCCGCGTCGAAGCCGGCCACGTCGGCGAGGAAGCCGCCCGTGCGGGCGTAGCTCATGCCGTGGTGGTCGGGGTCGGGGTGGTAGAGACGGTCGAGGTTCCAGCCGCGGTCGCCGGGGAAGTCGGAGACGCCGTCGGTGCCGTCGGCCAGCAGTTGCCAGAGGGTCTCGGGCGAGCTCACCCCGCCGGGGAAGCGGCAGGCCATGCCCACGATGGCCACCGGTTCGTCGAGGACGACGGCGGCCTGCTGCACGGCGACTGCGGTGGCGGCCGTGCCCAGGACCTCGGCGTGCAGGTACGCGGCGATCGCGGTGGGCGTGGGGTGGTCGAACAGCAGGGTGGCGGGCAGCAGCAGGTCCGTCGTGGCGGACAGGCGGTTGCGCAGGTCGATCGCCATCATCGAGTCGAAGCCCAGGGCGTGGAAGGGGCGTTGGGCGTCGATGGTGTCCGGTGAGCTGTGGCCGAGGGTCTTGGCGGCCTCTTCCCGGACCAGGTCCAGCAGGGCCCGTTCCTGCTCGGCGGCCGGGAGGGCGCCGATCCGCTCGCTCAGCGGGGAGCGTGCGGCGCGCGGGCCGTCGCCGGTGTCGAGGGCGCGGCGTGCTTCGGGCAGGTCGCCGATGAGGGGGCTGGGGCGGACGGCGGTGAGGGCGGGGGCGTAGGCGGCCCAGTCGATGTCGGCCACCGTGACGTTCGGCGTGTCCTGGGCGAGGGCCTGGCGGAGGGCGGCGAGTGCGGGGACGGCGGCCATGGGGACGAGTCCGTCGCGGCTGAGCCGGTCGGCCAGGTCGCCGGTGGCCATGCCGTGGTCGGCCCAGGGGCCCCAGGCCACGGAGGTGGCGGGCAGTCCCTGGCGGTGGCGCTGTTCGGCGAGGGCGTCCAGGAGGGCGTTGGCGGCGGCGTAGTTGGCCTGTCCGCGGTTGCCCAGGACGCCGGTGACCGAGGAGAACAGGACGAACATGTCCAGGCCGAGGTCGCTGGTGAGTTCGTGCAGGTGCAGTGCGGCGGTGGCCTTGGGGCGCAGGACGGTTTCGAACCGTTCGGGGGTGAGGGCGTCCAGGACGCCGTCGTCCAGGACGCCGGCGGCGTGCACGACTCCGGTCAGGGGCAGGTCGGCGGGGATGGCGGCGAGGACGGCGGCCAGGGCGTCGCGGTCGGCGGCGTCGCAGGCGGCGACGGTGACGCGGGTGCCGCGTTCGGTGAGTTCGGCGGCGAGTTCCCGGGCGCCGGGGGCATCGGGGCCGCGGCGGCCGGTGAGCACCAGGTGTTCGGCTCCGGCGTCGGCGAGCCAGCGTGCGACGTGTGCGCCCAGTGCGCCGGTGCCGCCGGTGACCAGGACGGTGCCGTGGGCGGTCCATTCGGTTCCGGTGTCGCCGCCGGGGGCGATGCGTGCCAGGCGGCGGGCGAAGCGGCCGGCCGGGCGGACGGCGACCTGGTCCTCGCGTGCGGCGAGGGTGCCCAGGAGGCCGGCGGCGATCCGGGCGTCGATGTCCTCGGGGAGGTCGACGAGCCCGCCCCAGCTGTGCGGGGATTCCAGTGCGGCCACCCGTCCGAGGCCCCACACCTGGGCCTGCGCGAGGCTGGTGACCGTCTCGCGCCGGTCGACGGCGACGGCGCCGCGGGTGGCGCACCACAGCGGGGCCTGGATGCCGGAGGTCTCCAGGGCGCGCAGCAGGGCCGCGGTGGCGGTCACGCCGCGCGGTACGGAGGGGTGGTGGGGGTGCGGCTGTTCGTCGAGGGCCAGCAGGGAGAGGACGCCGTCGACAGGTGTGCCGGGCTGCGGGAGGGTGGCGGCGGTCTCGTCGGTGGCGGGCAGGACGAACTGTTCGGTGCGCAGGCCCTGTTCGCGGAGGGTGTCGAGGAGCCGGGTGGTCCAGGGGTCGCCGGCGGCGCTCTCGGGGAGTACGACGAGCCAGTTCCCGCTGGTCATCAGGGTGTTGGGGGCCGGGAGGGGGGTCCAGTGCGTGCGGTAGCCCCAGCTGTCCGCGGTGGCCTGGGTCCTGCGCTTCCTGTGCCATGCGGAGAGGGTGGGCAGGAGGCTGCCGAGCGAGTCGGCGTCGCTGCCGTCGATGGCGAGGACGGCCGAGAGTCCTTCGAGGTCCTCTCGTTCGACGGCTTCCCAGAATCCGGATTCGAAGGCCTCGGTGGCGGCCGGTCCGTCGGCAGCCGGCCCGTCCGGTTCCAGCCAGTACCACTGGCGCTGGAAGGCGTAGGTGGGCAGTTCGACGCGGGCGGTGCCGGGCGTGCCGAGCCAGACGGCGCGGTCGACGGCGGCACCGTGCACGAAGGCGGTGGCGATGCCTTCGGCGAGGGCGTGCGTCTCGGGGCGGCCGGTGCGCAGCAGGCTGACGAGGACGGGCTGTTCGGGGCCGGCGAGGGAGTCGTGGACCATGGGGGTGAGCACGCTGCCGGGGCCGATCTCCACGAAGGCGGTGACGCCCTCGGTTTCGAGGGTGCGCACGCCTGCGCAGAAGCGGACGGTGTCCCGGACCTGCCGCACCCAGTACTCGGGCGAGCGGAGTTCCTCGCCGGTGGCGGTCTCGCCGGTGACGGTGGACACCACGGGGATGCGGGGGGCCTGGTACTCCAGGCTCTCGGCGACGCGCCGGAAGTCCTCCAGCATGCCGTCCATGTGCGGGGAGTGGAAGGCGTGGCTCACCCGCAGCCGCTTGGTGCGGCGTCCTTGCTCCTCCCAGTGGGCGGCGATGCGGGAGACGGCGTCCTCGTCGCCGGAGAGGACCGTGGAGCGGGGGCCGTTGACGGCGGCGACGGCGACGCGGTCGGCGTGGTCGGCCAGGGCGGCGCGGGCCTCGTCCTCGGTGGCCTCGACGGCGAGCATGGCGCCGCAGGCGGGCAGCGCCTGCATGAGGGTGCCGCGTGCGGCGACGAGCCGTGCGGCGTCCTGGAGGGAGAGGACTCCGGCCACGTGGGCCGCGGCGAGCTCGCCGATGGAGTGGCCGGCGACGAACTGCGGTGTCATGCCCCAGGATTCGACGAGCCGGTACAGGGCGGTCTCGAAGGCGAAGAGCGCGGCCTGGGTGTAGACGGTGCGGTCGAGCAGGGCGGACTCGGGCGTGCCCTCCTCGGCGAAGACGACGTCGCGGACGGGGAGTTCGAGGTGGGGGTCGAGTTCGGCGCAGGCCGCGTCGAAGGCCTTGGCGAACTCGGGGTGGGTCTCGTGGAGTTCGCGTCCCATGCCGGGGCGCTGGGAGCCCTGTCCGGTGAAGAGGAAGGCGGTGGTCGCCTTGGCGGCGGCGCCGGTCACGAGGCCGGCTGCGGTGCGGCCTTCGGCGAGGGCGTCCAGACCCGCGAGGAACGTGTCGCGGTCGTCGGCGACGAGGGCGGCGCGGTGCTCCATGAGGGACCTGGTGGCCGCGAGGGAGCGGGCGACGTCGGCCGGTTCGAGGCCGGCACGGGTGCGGACGTGGCCGGCGAGCCGCGCGGCCTGGGCCTGCAGGGCCGTACCGGTGCGCGCGGACAGGATCCAGGGCAGGGCGCCGGGCGGGGCGGCCGGCGCTGCGGGGGCCGGCTCGGTCTCGCGCGGGGGTGCCTGTTCGAGGACGACGTGGGCGTTGGTGCCGCTGATGCCGAAGGAGGAGACGGCTGCGCGGCGCACCCGGTCGGTGGCGGGCCAGGGTTCGAGTTCTGCGAGGAGCCTGGCGTTGCCCTCGTTCCAGTCGGCGTGCGGGGTGGGGGCGTCCAGGTGCAGGATGCCGGGCAGTTCGCCGTGCTGCATCGCCATGACCATCTTGATGACACTGGCGATGCCTGCGGCGGACTGGGTGTGTCCGATGTTGGACTTCATGGAGCCGATCAGCAGCGGCCGGTCGGCGGGGCGGTTCTGTCCGTAGGTGGCGAGCAGGGCCTGGGCCTCGATGGGGTCGCCGAGCGCCGTGCCCGTGCCGTGCGCCTCGACGGCGTCGACGTCGGCCGCGCCCAGCCCGGCGTCGGCCAGTGCCTGGCGGATGACGCGTTGCTGGGAGGGGCCGTTGGGGGCGGTCAGGCCGTTGGAGGCGCCGTCCTGGTTGACGGACGATCCCTTCAGTACGGCGAGCACGGGGTGGCCGTTGCGCAGGGCGTCGGAGAGCCGCTCGACGAGCACGAGTCCGACGCCTTCGGCCCAGGCGGTGCCGTCGGCGGCGGCCGCGAACGGCTTGCAGCGGCCGTCGGGCGCCAGGCCGCGCTGGCGGGAGAACTCCACGAACAGCTGCGGGGTGGACATGACGGTTGCGCCGCCCACGAGGGCGAGGGAGCACTCGTCCCGCCGCAGTGCCTGCGCCGCCAGGTGCAGGGCGACCAGCGAGGAGGAGCACGCCGTGTCCACGGTGAGGGCCGGGCCTTCGAGGCCGAGGACGTAGGAGATGCGGCCGGAGGCGATGCTGATGAAGTTGCCGGTGATCAGGTGGCCGCCGACCTCGTCCAGCTGCCGTCCGGCGGCCGTGTCGTAGCCGGCGTGGCCGGTGCCGACGAAGACGCCGGTGCGGCTGCCCGCGAGGGACTCCGGATCGATGCCGGCCCGTTCGACGGTCTCCCAGGCGGTCTCCATCAGCAGGCGCTGCTGCGGGTCCATGGCGAGGGCCTCGCGCGGGGAGATCCCGAAGAAGGCGGGGTCGAACTCGCCCGCGTCGTGCAGGAATCCGCCCTCGCGGGCATAGCTGGTGCCCTGGTGCGCCGGGTCGGGGTCGTAGAGCGCGTCGAGGTCCCAGCCGCGGTTGCCGGGCAGGGCGGAGGCCGCGTCGACGCCGTCGCGGAGCAGTTCCCACAGCTCTTCCGGTGAGCGGACGCCGCCGGGGAAGCGGCAGGCCATGGAGACGATCGCGATGGGCTCGCGCTGCTTCTGCTCGGACTCGTCCAACTGCTGGCGCGTCTCCTGGAGATCTGCAATCGCCCGCTTGAGATACTCGCGCAGCTTCGCCTCGTTCGACATCAGGATGCCAACCCCTCGTGGAATGCCGGGTTCTGGGGCACAGAGCGTCGACACTCACGTCTGACCCGTTATCAAGGCCATCCTGTTTCAAGGCCGACTCCGGGTTTCCCTAAAGCACGCCGAACGCACGTCGCCCGTATGCACGGGCCGCGTCCGCAGGGGCGGGCGGGGCGGTGCATACGGGCGTCGGCGTGGTGGAGTCCGGCTCCGGGCTACCAGGCCACCGGCAGTTCGGTGAGGCCGCCGGACAACTGGCCGTCGAGCAGCCGCAGTTCGTCCGCCGGCAGCGCCAGGCGCAGGTCCGGCAGACGGGTGAACAGCCGGGTGTAGAGCGTCTTGAGTTCGATGCGCGCCAGGGGGGCGCCGATGCAGTGCCACATGCCGTGGGCGAAGGTCAGGTGTGGGTTGGGGGTCCTGGTGATGTCGAACCGTTCCGGTTCGGCGTAGACCCGTTCGTCGAAGTTGGGGAGGCTGAAGTCGAACAGGACCAGGTCTCCGGCCCGCATCGTCACGCCGCCCATCTCGACGTCCTCGGAGGCGTAGCGGGGCAGGATCGACCCGCCGGCCTTGGCGGCCCGCAGTATTTCCTCCACGGCGAGGGTCATCAGGTCCGGGTCCGCCAGGGCCGCCGCGCGCTCCTCGGGGTGGGTGGCCAGGAGCACCACGCCGTGGTCGAGGAACGTCACGACGCTGTCGAGGCCGGCGAACAGCAGGGACACGATGAGCGGTGCCACGCGCTCCTCGGGAAGGCCGCTTTCGGACAGCCGCGTGATGATGTCGCTGTCGGGCCGGGCCCGCCTCTGCTCGACGAGTCCTCCGGCGAACGCGAAGAGTTCGCGCTGCGCCTCCTTCACGCTCTCCCGGTCACTCAGCATGGCCATGCCGGCCAGCTTCGTCGTGAGCTGTTCGCGGTTCTCCGGGGGGACGCCGATGATGTCGCAGAGCACCGTCAGGGCAACCGGCACGGAGACGCCGCTGTGCAGGTCGCCGGGCGGCCCCTGGGCGATGAACCGGTCCAGTACGGCGTCCACGACGGACGCCACCTTCGGTTCCATCTCGCGCACCCGCCGGGCGGAGAACATCGGCGTGAGCCGGCGCCGCACCTCGGCGTGCGTGCGGCGTCCCGCCTCGGCGTCGGTGTCGATGATCATCAGGTCCAGGAACGGGGTCTTGACGTACCGTGCCGCGTTCTCGGGGTCGGGGTGCGTGTGGCCGACGCGCCCGTCGTTGAGCAGTTCCTTGAGTTCGGCGTGGCGGGTCACCAGCCATCCTTCGTCCCCGGCGGGGGTGCGCACCCGGCAGATCGGCCCCTGCTCCTGCAGTTCGCGCAGTTTCGGGCCCAGCCGCAGCAGGCCGGGGGGCGCGAGGTCGAGGGAGGGCAGACCCTGGGAGGGAGCGGTCATGTGCGTGTCCTGCCTTTCTCGTGGAGGTGCGTGCAGGTGACCGGCGCGGCCCGGCGGGCGGCCGAAGGCCGCCCGCCGGGTGGGTCACCCCGGTGCCGTCACTCGGCGCCGAGGGATCCGAGCCACTCCTGCATGATCTGCGCGGTGAGCGCGGCGTCGTCCCCGACCATGGAGAAGTGGTCCGCCTCCACCTTCCGCAGATGCGCGGTGGGGATCAGGTCGCTCTTCTCCTCACCGCTGGACCGGTCGATCCCGGGCCGGTTGGCGGGGTCCTTCAGCGTCATGCCGTCGTGGTCCTTGAGCGCGTGGACGATCAGCACCGGGGCGCTCGTGTGCTGCACCTCGAGCCGGTTGATCAATCCCATCCACCGACCCATCGCGGACAGCCGGGAGTTCGTCATGCGGACCGGCGAGTCCTCCTGGTTCAGGAAGTTCTGCCGCATCATCCCGGGGTAGTCGATGGGCTCGTGGGCCTCGTGCCGGAAGCTGAGGCTGTCGAGCAGGATCACCGCCGCGGGCTTGATGCCCCAGGTGCTTTCCAGCAGGCCCGCCGCCGCGTAGGCGTACGACCCGCCGGAGGAGTGCCCGACCATGACGAAGGGGTGCCCGTCGCTCGCCCGCAGCGCGCTCTCGGCGATGACCCTGACCGCGGCGTCGATCGTGGCCGGCATCCGCTCTCCTGCGGAGAATCCGACCAGGGGCACCGCGGAGACCTGCCGCTCGCCACGGAAGTGCGCGGCGAGCCGGGCGTACTCGTGGACGCCGCCGTTGGCCGTGGGCGTGCTGATGCAGATCAGCCGCGGCTCCGCGGTGCCCTCGGCGAGCGTGGTCGGCAGCGGCAGGTCCTCCAGTTCCGCCGTGTTCTCGAAGGACGGCCGGAGGGCGCTGAGGGCCGAGAGCAGGCGCTGTGCCTCCGGGACCCTGTCGTTGTGCATGGCGTCGAGGAACAGCCGGTCGATCGAGTCGATCTCCTGCCCCGCGGCCGGGCCCCTGAGGTCGGTGCCGGAGAAGGCGCCGTCCGGGCCGGACTGTGCGGCGAGTTCGCTGCGCAGCCAGGTGGCCAGGTTCTCGGCGGTCCTGTTGTCGAAGACCACGGTGGCGGGCAGTTGCAGCCCGGTGGCCGCGGCCATCCTGTTGCGGAGCTCGACCGAGGTGAGCGAGTCGAAGCCCAGCTCGAAGAAGTCGCGGTCGTCCTTGACCTCGTCGGCGGATGCGTAGCCGAGGATGACTGCGACCTCGGCGCGGATCAGGTCGATGATGCGGCGTGCGCGCTCCGCCTCCGGGAGTTCCCGCAGCTGCTGGACGAATCCGGCCGTGCCCGACGCGCTCGCGGCGTTCGCCGCGGCCCGTCGGCTCCGCCGGACCAGGGCGCGGTAGGGCGGAGGCACTTCGCCCGGGAACAGGCCCTGGTTCTGGGCAGGTCCGGTGATGTCGCCCATGGCCGCCACGACCGGCTCGGGGGACCCGAGGGCGGCGTCGAACATGGCCGTGCCCTGCCTGATGGTCACCGGCGACAGGCCGTTGGCCCGCATCCGGTTCATGACGCTCTCCGGCAGTTCGCCCATCATGCCGGACTCCACGGCCCAGTGGCCCCACGACTGTGCCTGACCCGGCAGGCCCAGGGCGGTGCGGTGGCGGGCCAGTCCGTCCAGGAAGGCGTTGGCCGCCGCGTAGTTGGCCACGCCCGGGGCGCCGAGCAGACCGGAGAGGGACGAGAACATCACGAACGCGTCCAGGTCGAGGTCCTTGGTGGCCTCGTGCAGGTGCCACGCGCCGTCCGCCTTCGGGCGCAGCACGCCGGAGAACCGTTCGGGGGTCAGCGACGTCACCAGGCCGTCGTCGAGGATGCCGGCGAGGTGCACCACCGCTGTCAGCGGGTGCTGCTCCGGGATCGTGCCCAGCAGGGCGTCGACGGCGGCACGGTCCGCCGTGTCGCAGGCGGCGATCGTGGGCACGGCGCCCAGCTTCCGCAGTTCGTCGGCCAGTTCGGCCGCGCCGGGCGCCGCCGGGCCGCTGCGGCTGACCAGGAGCAGGTGCCGGGTGCCCGTGTCGGCCAGCCACCGGGCGAGGTGGATGCCCAGCGCTCCGGTGGCGCCGGTGATCAGGACGGTGCCCTCCGGGTTCCAGGACGACCGCCCCGGGTTGACGGGGGCGGGCAGCCAGCCCAGCCGGCCGATGTGCACCACGCCGTCGCGTACGGCGAACTGGACGTCCTCCGAGGCCGTCAGGGCCGGCAGCTTCGTGAGGAACTCCGTCAGGTCGGCACTCTCGTCGAGGTCGGCCAGGATGAAGCGGCCGGGGTGTTCGGCGTGTGCCGAGCGCATCATGCCCCAGACGGAGGCGGCGACGAGGTCGTCCCCGTAGACCGCTCCGTTCGTCACGAACACCAGCCGCGACGTGCTGAACCGCTCCTCGGTGAGCAGCCCCTGCACCAGGTCCAGCGCCTGTGCGGTCGCCCGGTGGACCGCCTCGGGAACGTCGCCTTCCGTGGGCGGCACCGGCACCGCGATCAGCTCCGGCGCGCCCTCGACATCGGCCAGGGAGGCCGTGCCGAGCGGCGCGAGCACCACGCTGTGCGTGTCCGGCGCGGGCTCCGCCTCGGGAGCGGGCAGCCAGTCCAGCCGCAGCAGGGTGTTGCTCTGGCGAGCCGCAGTGGGCTCCGGCGCGTCCGGCGGGGTGCTCACGGTGACGGACTCGGCCGTCAGCACGGGGGCCCCGGAATCGTCGACCGCGGCCAGGGAGACGGACTCCTCTCCGGTCTTGGTGATGCGTACGCGCACCGCCGTCGCCCCGGAGGCGTGCAGGGACACTCCGTTCCAGCAAGTGGCCTGCTGGATGCGGTCCTCCTCCCCCGCACCGGACAGGGACGAGGCGTGGAGCGCCGCTTCGAGCAGTGCCGGGTGCAGGCCGAAGCGCTCGGCGTCGGAGGCGGTGTCGCCTTCGAGCCCGGCTTCGACGAACACCTCGTCGCCGCGGACCCAGGCCGCCCGCAGCCCCTGGAAGGCGGGGCCGTATCCCGTCCCGTCGTAGAAGCCGTCCAGGTCGACGGCGGACGCGCCGCTGGGCGGCCAGGCCGAGGCGTCGAAGTCCGCGGCGCGCTCGCCCGGGAGGAGCGTGCCGGTGGCGTGCTCCGTCCACTCGTCGTCGGGTGCGTCCTCCGGCCGCGAGAAGAACCGGATCTCCCGGTGGCCCTTCTCGTCCGGTGCGCCGAGCCGGACCTGTGTCACCAGGGCCGTGCCCGGGACGAGCACCAGCGGTGCGCCCAGGGCGAGTTCGCCGATCTGTTCGCAGCCTGCCTGGTCGCCCGCCCGGACGGCGAGTTCGAGGAACCCGGAGGCCGGGAAGACGGCCTTGCCGCCCGGCGCGTGCTCCTTCAGCCAGGGGTGGGACTCCGCCGCCAGCCGGCTCGTGAAGAGCATGCCGCCGGATCCGGCCAGGGACACCGCGGCGCCCAGCAGCGGGTGCGCGGCGGGTGTCAGACCGGCCGAGGCCACATCGCCCACCGCAGCACCGGGCTTGGGCCAGTACCGCTGACGCTGGAAGGCGTAGGTGGGCAGGTCGACGCGGCGGGCACCGGTGCCCTCGAAGAACACGGACCAGTCCACCCCGACGCCGGCCGCATGGAGACGGGCGACGGCGGTGAGGAGGGTGGTCACCTCCGGATGGTCCTTGCGGAGCGCCGGCACGGCCACCGGGATGCCCTCCAGATTGTGCTGGGCCATCGCCGTCAGCACGGTGTCCGGGGACAGTTCCAGGAAGGCGGAGGCTCCTTCGTCGGCCGCGGAGCGGACGGCGTCGGCGAAGCGGACGGGTTCACGGACGTTGCGGACCCAGTAGTCGGCCGAGCCCATCAGCTCGTCGGAGGCCTCCGCACCGGTCACGGTCGACAGGACCCGGATCTTCGGGGTGCGGAACGACAGGCCCTCGGCGATGCTCCGGTATTCGTCCAGCATCGGGTCCATCAGCGGTGAGTGGCCGGCGTTGTGCACCGCCACCCGCCGCGTCTTGTGGCCTTCTGCGGCGAGTTCGTCGGCGATGCGCAGCACCGGGGCCTCTTCCCCGGAGATGACGACGGCCTCCGGTCCGTTGACCGCCGCGATCGACACCCCCTCGACCAGGCGCGCGGCCACCTTCTGCTCGGTGGCCTGGATCGCCACCATGGCGCCGACCGGCAGGTCGTTCATCAGCCGTCCACGGGCCGCCACCAGAGTGCACGCATCGGCCAGCGGGAGCACTCCGGCCACATGGGCCGCCGCGATCTCGCCGAAAGAGTGTCCGATGACGAAGTCGGGGCGGACGCCCCAGGATTCGACGAGCCGGTAGAGCGCCACCTGGATCGCGAAGAGTGCCGGCTGGGTGAAGCGGGTCTCGTCCAGGCGCCGGGCGTCGGTGCGCATCACGTCCGGCAGCTCGGCGTCGAAGTGGGCCAGGACCTCGTCCAGGGCCTTCGCGAACACCGGGAACCGGTCGTACAGTTCACGGCCCATGTCCACCCGCTGCGCGCCCTGCCCCGGGAAGAGCATCGTCAGCGACCGGTCCGTGGCCGCGTCGCGCGCGACTTCGGCGGTGCCGTCCTCCCCGGCGAGCAGCACGGCGCGGTGTTCGAGGACCGAGCGGGTCGTGGCCAGGGAGTAGCCCACGTCGAGCAGCGGGAGTCCGGGACGCTGCCCGACCCACTCGCAGACCGACTCGATCTGGGCGTCCAGCGCCTCGGGCGTCCTGCCGGACAGGAGCCACGGGACCGTCCCCGTGTCAGCGGTCCGGGCGTCCTGGGCGGAATGCGCGGGGACGTCGGGGGCCTGCTCCAGGATGGCGTGGGCGTTGGTGCCGCTGATGCCGAAGGAGGAGACGGCTGCGCGGCGCGCACGGCCGGTCTCCGGCCAGTCGGTCGTCTCCAGCAGGAGCTCGACGTCGCCGGCCGTCCAGTCGACGTGCGTGGTGGGCGTGCCGACGTGCAGGGTGCGCGGCAGCACGCCGTGCCGCATCGCCATGACCGTCTTGATCACACCTGCGGCGCCGGCGGCGGCCTGGGTGTGGCCGATGTTGGACTTGATCGTGCTCAGCAGCAGCGGACGTGCGGGGTCACGGTCCTGTCCGTAGGTGGCGAGCAGGGCCTGCGCCTCGATGGGGTCACCGAGCGCCGTGCCCGTGCCGTGCGCCTCGACGGCGTCCACGTCGGCCGTGCCCAGCCCGGCATTGGCCAGCGCCTGGCGGATGACGCGCTGCTGGGACGGACCGTTCGGTGCGGTCAGGCCGTTGGAGGCACCGTCCTGGTTGATGGCCGAACCACGCACCACTGCGAGAACTTCGTGCCCGTTGCGGCGGGCGTCCGAGAGCCGTTCCAGGACGAGCATGCCCACGCCCTCGGACCAGCCCGTGCCGTCGGCATCGTCCGAGAACGCCTTGCAGCGGCCGTCCGTCGCCAGCACGCCCTGACGGCTGAAGCTGGGGAAGCTCATCGGGGTCGACAGGACGGTCACGCCGCCGGCCAGGGCGAGCGAGGACTCGCCCGAACGGAGCGACTGCACGGCCCAGTGCAGGGAGACCAGCGACGCGGAGCATGCGGTGTCGAGGGAGACCGCCGGTCCCTCCAGGCCGAGGATGTACGAGATCCGTCCGGACAGGACGCTGCCTGCCAGTCCGGTTCCGCCATGGCCCTCGACGTCCTCGCCGGAGTTCAGCACGGCACCGAAGTAGTCGACGCCGTTGGTGCCGACGAAGACGCCGGTCTGGCTGCCCCGCAGGGACAGCGGGTCGATGCCGGCCCGCTCGACCGCCTCCCAGGACGTCTCCAGCAGCAGGCGCTGCTGCGGGTCCATGGTGACGGCCTCACGCGGCGAGATGCCGAAGAAGCCGGCGTCGAAGTCCGCGATGGCGTCGAGGAATCCGCCCTTGGAGGTGCCGGTGTAGCCGGTTTCGCCTTCGGCCCTGCCCAGGACGGCGCCGAGGTCCCAGCCCCGGTCCGTCGGGAAGTCGGCCATGCCTTCACGGCCTTCGAGGGCCAGCTGCCACAGGTCCTCCGGGGACCGCACGCCTCCGGGCAGCCGGCAGGCCATGCCCACGATCACGACCGGGTCCTCGGCCACCGGCGCCGCCACGACCGCCGGGACCGGCGCGTCACCGTGCTCGTCCAGCAGCACGGCGACCAGGTGCCCGGCCAGCACTGTCGGGTTCGGGTAGTCGAAGACCAAGGTCGCCGACAGCCGCAGGCCCGTCACCGCCGAAAGCCGGTTGCGCAGCTCGACGGCCGTCAGGGAGTCGAAGCCCAGATCCTTGAACTCACGCCGTGCGTCGACGGACTTGGCCGACGCGTGACCGAGCACCGCAGCAGCCTCGCCCCGCACCACATCGGCCATGAAGCGGACGCGCTCGTCCTCGCCCAGTCCCGCCAGCCGCCCGGCCAGTTGCACGGCCGTGCCGGCACCCGTCGCCGTGGTCGCAGCGGCACGGCGGGTCCCCCTGAGGAGACCGCGCAGCAGCGGGGGCACCTCGCCGCGAACGCGCGCGCCTGCAGCAATGGGGCCGATGGGGACGAGATACGTCTCGTCCGTAGCGGTGGCGGCGTCGAACAGTGCCAGTCCTTGCGCGATCGACAGCGGCGGCACTCCGGAGGAGGCGATGCGCTGCGTCTCCGCCTCCGACATCGTGCCCCTCATGCCGCTCCCCTGCGCCCATACGCCCCAGGCGAGCGACTGGGCGGGCAGACCCTGCGCCGCCCGGTACCGGGCCAGGGCGTCGAGGAAGACATCACCGGCGGCGTAGTTGCCCTGACCGGCACTGCCCATGACGCCGGAGACGGAGGAGAAGACGACGAAGGCGGCCAGGTCGAGGCCCTTGGTGGCCTCGTGCAGATGCCAGGCACCGTCCGCCTTCGGGCGCAGCACACCCGACACGCGGTCGGCAGTCAGCGATGTCACCACGCCGTCGTCCAGCACACCGGCGGTGTGGATCACCGCGGTCAGCGGATGCCCGGCCGGCACCGAGGCCACCAGTCCTGCCACCGCCTCACGGTCCGCCACATCACAGGCCACGACGGCGACTTCGGCGCCCAGAGCAGCCAACTCCTCCCGCAGCCCGGCCGCGCCTGGAGCATCCGCCCCACTACGGCTCACCAGCATCAGGTGCCGCACACCACGCTCGGCCACCAGGTGCCGGGCGAGCACACTGCCCAGGCCACCGGTACCACCGGTGATCAGCACCGTGCCGTCCGCGTTCCACTGCGGCACGGCGGACGGCGCGTCACCGTCGGCCGCCGAACGGGCCAGCCGGCCCACGAGCACGGCGCCGTCGCGCACGACGAACCGGTCGCCGTCGGAAGCGGCCAGGCCCGGCAGTCGGGACAGCACGTCCGAGACGTCACCGTCCTCGGCGTCCACCAGCACGAACCGGCCCGGGTGCTCCAGCTGCGCCGACCCCACCAGGCCCCAGAGGGCAGCGGCGGCGAGGTCACCGCCGGACAGCGCACCGTGCGTCACGAACACCAGCCGCGACGAGGTCAACCGCTCCTCGCGAAGCCACTGCTGGACCAGTTCCAGCGCCTGCGCCGTCAGCACGTGCACGGTCTCCGGGATGCCGCCGCCGGTGCCCGACACGGGAACCACGACCAGGTCCGGAGCGTCCGTGACGTCGGCCGGGGAAGCGGTCCCGAGCGGGGCGAGCACCACGCTGCGCATCTCCGGCGAGGCCTCCGCCCGCGGTGCGGCCACCCACTCCAGGCGCAGCAGCGAGCCGGCGGCAGCGGCCCTCTCGCGCACGGCCGTCCGGGCTCCCAGGACCAGGGAGCCCGCGGACAGCACGGGCCCGCCCTCGGCGTCCGCGACGGCGACCGAGAAGGTGTCCTCGCCGTTCCTGGCGACGCGGATCCGCACGGCCGAGGCTCCGCCGGCGTGCAGCGAGACCCCCGCCCACGACTGCGGCGCGACCTCACGGCCGGCCCCGGCCACCTGCACCGCAGCCTCCAGCAGCGCCGGATGCAGGCCGAAGGACTCGGCGGCGTCCGCGTCGCCCGGCAGCACGGCCTCGACGAACACCGTCTCGTCACGGGTCCAGACCGCCCGTACCGTCCGGAACACCGGGCCGTGTTCGGCGGCGAACTCCTCCGGGTCCACGGCCACGGCACCGTTCGGCGGCCATACGGAAGCGTCGAACTCCACCGTGGTCCCGGCGGGCTTCAGCACGCCGTGGGCGTGCTCCGTCCACTCCCGGTCCGTCGCTCCCGCAGCTCGCGAGTACATCCGCAGCTTGCGCGCACCCGACTCGTCCGGAGCACCGACCCACACCTGGAGCAGCACGGCGGCGTCCTCGTCGAGCACGAGGGGCTCGGTGAGGGAGAGTTCGCCGACCTGCTCGCAGCCGACCTGGTCGCCCGCATGGACGGCCAGTTCCAGGAACCCGGCGGAGGGGAAGACGGATGTTCCGTCCACCACGTGGTCCAGCAGCCAGGGGTGCGTCTGTGCCGACAGCCGGCCGGTGAACAGCACCCCGTCGAAGTCGGCCGCGGGCAACGCCGCGCCCAGCAACGGGTGTTCCACGGACACCAGGCCTGCGGCGGACACGTCACCGACCGCAGCCCCGGGCTTCGGCCAGTAGCGCTCGTGCTGGAAACGGTAGGTGGGCAGGTCGACGCGGCGGGCACCGGTGCCGTCGAAGAACGCGGCCCAGTCCACCTCGACGCCGGCCACGTGCAACCGCGCGAGGGCGGTCAGCAGGGAGGTTTCCTCGGGGCGGTCCTTGCGCAGGGCGGGGACGGCGAGGGTGGTGTCAGCGTCGAGGGTGTGCTGGGCCATGGCGGTCAGTACGCCGTCGGGGCCCAACTCCAGGAACGCGGAGGCACCTTCGTCCGCCAGAGCACGGACGCCGTCGGCGAAACGAACCGTCTCACGGACATTGCGCACCCAGTGATCGACAGAGCCCACCAGCTCAGCGGAGGCACGCTCACCCGTCACGGTCGAGACGACGGGGATCCGCGGAGCCTCGAAGGACAGGTCTTCGACGACCTGGCGGAAGTCCTTCAGTATCGGCTCCATCAGCGGCGAGTGGAAGGCATGGCTGACCGACAGCCGCTGCGTCTTGCGGCCATCGGCCGCGAACTCACCCGCGATGCGCAGAGCCTCGGCCTCGTCGCCGGAAATCACCACGGCCTGCGGACCGTTGACGGCCGCGATCGACACGCCCTCCGTCAGCCGCGCAGTGACTTCCTGCTCAGTGGCCTCAACAGCCACCATCGCCCCGCCCGCCGGCAGGGCCTGCATCAACCGCGCCCGCGCAGCGACCAGCCGGCACGCATCCTCCAGCGAGAACACCCCCGCCACATGCGCCGCCGCAACCTCACCGATCGAATGCCCCGCCACAAAGTCCGGACGGACCCCCCAGGACTCCACCAGGCGGAACAACGCCACCTCGACGGCGAACAACGCAGGCTGCGTGAACCCTGTCTCGTCCAACCGCTCCCCGTCGGAGAACATCACCTCCCGCAACTCACCATCGAAGTGCGCCAGCACCTCATCCAGAGCCCTCGCGAACACCGGGAACCGGCCGGACAACTCCCGGCCCATCCCCACCCGCTGCGCACCCTGACCCGAGAACAACACCGCAAGCCTGCCGCCGACATCCCCGGCAACCCCACGCACCACCTCAGCAGCACCCTCCACACCAGACAGCAGCACCGCACGATGCTCCAGATGCGCACGGGAAGTCGCCAGCGAGAAACCCACATCCAGCGACGAGAGTCCGGGACGCTGCCCGACCCACTCGTGCAGCGACTCGACCTGGGCGTCCAGTGCCTCGGGCGTCCTGCCGGAGACGAGCCACGGAGTCGCCGTCCGCGCGTCGTCGGCCCGGGGTTCCCCGGCCGGGCGGGCGATGGGCTCCGGAGCCTGTTCCAGGATGGTGTGGGCGTTGGTGCCGCTGATGCCGAAGGCGGACACGGCGGCGCGGCGCGGCCGGCCGGTCTCCGGCCAGTCGGTGGTGTCCAGCAGGAGCTCGACGTCGCCGGCCGTCCAGTCGACGTGCGTGGTGGGCGTGTCGACGTGCAGGGTGCGCGGCAGCTTGCCGTGCCGCATCGCCATGATCGTCTTGATGACACCGGCGGCACCGGCCGCCGACATGGTGTGGCCGATGTTGGACTTGAGCGAGCCGAGCAGGAGCGGACGCGCCGGGTCGCGGTCCTGGCCGTAGGTGGCGAGCAGGGCCTGCGCCTCGATGGGGTCGCCCAGGGTGGTGCCCGTGCCGTGGGCCTCGACGGCGTCCACGTCGGACGTCGACAGCCCGGCGTTGGCGAGGGCCTGGCGGATGACGCGTTGCTGCGACGGGCCGTTCGGTGCCGTCAGGCCGTTGGACGCGCCGTCCTGGTTGATGGCCGAGCCGCGCAGGACCGCGAGGATCTCGTGGCCGTTGCGCTGTGCGTCGGAGAGGCGTTCCAGGACGAGCATGCCCACGCCCTCGGACCAGCCCGTGCCGTCGGCCCCGTCCGCGAACGCCTTGCACCGGCCGTCCGTCGCCAGCCCGCCCTGGCGGGTGAAGCTGGGGAAGCTCATCGGGGTCGACAGGACGGTCACGCCGCCGGCCAGGGCGAGCGAGCACTCCCCGGAGCGCAGGGACTGCGCTGCCCAGTGCATCGCCACGAGGGACGACGAGCAGGCGGTGTCGAGGGTGATGGCCGGCCCCTCCAGGCCGAAGGTGTAGGCCACGCGTCCGGAGACGACGCTGCTGACGAGGCCCGTGCTGGTGTGACCCTCGAGGTCCTCGCGGGAGTTCATCACGAGCAGCGTGTAGTCCTGGCCGCTGGTGCCGACGAAGACGCCGGTCTGGCTGCCCCGCAGGGACACCGGGTCGATGCCGGCCCGTTCGATCGCCTCCCAGGAGGTCTCCAGCAGCAGCCGCTGCTGCGGATCCATCGACAGGGCCTCGCGCGGCGAGATGCCGAAGAAGCCGGCGTCGAAGTTGCCGACGCCGTCGAGGAACCCGCCCTGCGAGGTGCCGCTGCGGCCGCGGTCGCCCTCCGCTCCGCCGAGCAGGGCGTCGAGGTCCCAGCCGCGGTCCGTGGGGAAGTCGCCGATGCCGTCGCGGCCTTCGAGGACCATCTGCCACAGGTCCTCCGGGGTCCGGACGCCGCCGGGCAGTTGGCAGGCCATGCCCACGATGACGATGGGGTCCTCGGCCACCGACGTTGCCACGACCGCCGGGGGCGGCGTGTCGCCGTGCTCGTCGAGCAGCAGGGCGACGAGGTGCCCGGCCAGCACCGTGGGGTTCGGGTAGTCGAAGACCAGCGTCGCCGAGAGCCGCAGGCCCGTCACGGCGGACAGCCGGTTGCGCAGCTCGACGGCGGTCAGGGAGTCGAAGCCCAGGTCCTTGAACTCGCGCCGTGCGTCGAGGGACTTGGCCGATGCGTGGCCGAGCACCGCAGCAGCTTCGTCCCGCACCACGTCGGCCATGAAGCGGACGCGCTCGTCCTCGGCCAGTCCCGCGAGCCGCCCGGCCAGTTGGACGGCCGTGCCGGCACCCGTCGCCGTGGTCGCAGCGGCGCGGCGGCCGGACCTGACCACTCCGCGCAGCACGGGCGGTACGGGGCCCGTCACGCGTATCGGGCCGGAAGTCCGGCCGAGCGCGACGAGGTTGGCGGTGTCGCATGCGCCCGCCGCGTCGAGGAGGGCGAGTCCCTGCTCGGCGGAGAGGGGGGTCGATCCGTAGGCGGCGATGCGCTGCATCTCCGCCTCCGACAGGTCGGCCGTCATGCCGCTGCCCTGCGCCCATGCGCCCCAGGCCAGCGACTGGGCGGGCAGGCCCTGCGCCGCGCGGTGCCGGGCCAGGGCGTCGAGGAAGACGTTGCCGGCCGCGTAGTTGCCCTGGCCGGGTGTGCCGGTCACGCCGGAGACGGAGGAGAAGACGATGAAGGCGGCCAGGTCGAGGTCCTTGGTGGCCTCGTGCAGGTGCCAGGCACCGTCCGCCTTCGGCCGCAGTACGCCCGACAGGCGGTCGGCTGTCAGCGACGTCACCATGCCGTCGTCCAGCACGCCCGCGGTGTGGATCACCGCGGTCAGCGGGTGCCCGGCCGGCACCGAGGCCACCAGACCGGCCACCGCCTCGTGGTCCGCCACATCGCATGCCACGACGGCGACTTCGGCGCCGAGAGCGGCCAACTCCTCCCGCAGCTCGGCCGCGCCGGGCGCGTCCGGGCCGCTACGGCTCACCAGCATCAGGTGCTTCACGCCGCGCTCGGCCACGAAGTGGCGGGCGAGTTCGCGGCCGAGGCCGCCGGTGCCGCCGGTGATCAGTACCGTGCCGTCCGGTGCCCAGGTGCGCGGCATGGTCAGCACGATCTTGCCGATGTGCTGGGCGCGGCTCATGTGGCGGAACGCCTCGCGGGCCCGCCGCACGTCCCACGTGGCGACCGGCAGCGGACGCAGTACGTCGGCGGCGAACAGCTCCAGCAGTTCGGAGAGCATCTCCTGGGTCCGTTCGGGGCCGGCTTCCGCGAGGTCGAAGGCGCGGTAGCGGACCCCGGCGAGCGACTCGGGCTCGCGGATGTCGGTCTTGCCCATCTCCAGGAAGCGGCCGCCGGGTGCGGTCAGCCGCAGCGAGGCGTCGACGAACTCGCCGGCGAGGGCGTTGAGGACCACGTCGACGCCGTGTCCGCCCGTGACGTCGAGGAAGCGCTGCTCGAAGTCGGTGGTGCGGGACGAGGCGATGTGGTCGTCGGCGACGCCCAGTTCGCGCAGGGTGTCCCACTTGCCCTCGCTCGCCGTGGCGAAGACCTCGGCGCCGAGGTGGCGTGCCAGCTGGATCGCCGCCATGCCGACGCCGCCGGCGCCGGCGTGCACGAGGATCTTCTCGCCGGGCTTGAGGTCCGCGAGGTCCTTCAGGGCGTAGAGGGCGGTCAGGAAGACCAGCGGCACCGACGCGGCCCGGTCGGCCGACCAGCCGTCGGGGATCCTGGCGAGGAGCCGCTCGTCGGTCACGGCCACCGGGCCGAAGCCGCCGAACAGCGTGCCCATCACACGGTCGCCCGGGCGCAGTCCGCGCACCTCGGGACCGGTCTCGGTCACCACGCCGGCGCCCTCGGCGCCGAGCAGGCCGGCCTCGCCCGGGTACATGCCCAGGGCGTTGAGCACGTCGCGGAAGTTCACGCCGGCGGCCTGGACCGCGACCCGGACCTGCCGCGGCTCCAGCGGCTCCAGGGTCTCCGGGCAGGGCGCGAGCAGCAGGTTGTCCAGGCTGCCCCTGTCCCGGGAGTCCAGCCGCCAGGGCACGCCGGCGGGCGGCAACAGCCCGGCCCCGCCGCCCAGGTGGGCCAGGCGCGGCACGCGCACGGCGCCGTCGCGCACCACGAACTGTTCGTCGCCGGTGGCGAGCAGGCCCGGCAGGGCCGGAAGCACGGCCGACGGGTCGCCGTCCTCGGCGTCCAGCAGTACGAACCGGCCGGGGTGCTCGGACTGTGCCGACCGCACCAGGCCCCACACCGCGGCGCCCGCGAGGTCCGGTACGGACTCGCCCTCGTCGGCGGAGACGGCTCCGTGGGTGACGAACACCAGCCGCGACCCGGCCGATTCCTGCCGGGCGGCCCACTCCTGCAGCAGGGCCAGGATCCGGACCGTCAGCGCGTGCGTGGCGGCGGGTACGTCGTCTCCCGCACCGGACACGGGAACCAGCACCAGGTCCTCGTCGCCGGTGAGGCCGGCCAGGGAGGTCACGGATGCGTCCGTGCCGAGTCCCTCGGCGCCCAGGGTGACGGACCGGACCTCGGCGGGCTGCACCTCGGGGGCCGGGACCCAGTTCAGCGACAGCAGCGTGTCGTACTCCGTGCTGCGCGCCGCGAGTGCCGGGGCCACCGAGGCCGACGTGCCGCGCAGGACCAGCGCCTCCGCCGACAGCACGGGAGCACCTTCGACGTCGACGGCCGCGATGGACACGGAGTCGTCGCCCGTCTTCGTCACGCGGGCCCGGACGACCGGGGCGCCGGCGGCGTGCAGCGACACGCCTCGCCAGGCGAACGGCATGAGGAGCTGGTCCGCTGCGCCGACGCCGGCCATCCTGTGGGACTGGATCACCGCGTCGAGCAGCGCCGGGTGGATGCCGAAGGCCCCCGCCTCACCGGCGGCATCGCCCGGGAGCACGGCTTCGAGGAACGCCTCGTCCTCGCGCTGCCACACCGAGCGCAGTCCCTGGAACGCGGGGCCGTACCCGGTCCCGTCGTAGAAACCCTCCAGGTCGACGACCACGGCGTCCCGCGGTGGCCAGACCTCCGCGTCGAAGGCCTCCATCCGTTCTCCGGCGGCCAGCGTTCCGTTGGCGTGCTGGATCCACGGTCCGTCGGGCGCACTGTCGGGGCGCGAGTGCACGGAAATGGTGCGGGCACCCGTCTCGTCGGGGGCGCCGACCAGCACCTGGACCAGCGTCGCGTCCTGCTCCGCCAGCACGAGCGGGGTGAGGAGGACGAACTCCTCGATCCGGTCGCACCCGACCTGGTCGCCGGCGCGCATGGCCAGTTCCAGGAATCCGGTGGCCGGGAAGAGGACGTTCCCGCCGATGGCGTGGTCGGTGAGCCAGGGGTAGGTCTGGAGCGACAGCTTGCCCGTGAACACCACTTCGCCGGATTCCGCGAGGGCGAGCATCGCGCCCAGCAGCGGGTGTTCGGCCGGCAGCAGACCCGCACCGGTCACGTCCCCGGTGGGCGCGGCGGGCCGGGGCCAGTAGCGCTCGTGCTGGAAGGGGTAGGTGGGCAGGTCGATGCGGCGGGCACCGGTGCCGTCGAAGATCCCGGACCAGTCGACCTCGACGCCGCTCACGTGCAACCGGGCCAGGGCGGTGAGCAGGGCGGTCTCTTCCGGGCGGTCCTTGCGCAGGGCCGGAACCACGAGCGCCGCCTCGTCCAGGGTGTGCTGGGCCATGGCGGTCAGCACGCCGTCGGGGCCCAACTCCAGGAACACGGAGGCACCTTCGTCCGCCAGCGCACGAACGCCGTAGGCGAAACGAACCGTCTCACGGACGTGCCGGACCCAGTACTCCGCCGAGCACAGCTGCTCGTCCGCAGCGAGACCGCCGGTCACGTTCGACACCAGCGGAATGCCCGGCGTGTTGAACGACAGGCATTCGACAACCCGGCGGAAGTCCTTCAGCATCGGCTCCATCAGCGGCGAGTGGAAGGCATGGCTGACCGACAGCCGCTGCGTCTTGCGGCCATCGGCCGCGAACTCACCGGCAATGCGGAGAGCCTCGGCCTCGTCGCCGGAAATCACCACGGCCTGCGGACCATTGACGGCCGCGATCGACACGCCCTCCGTCAGCCGCGCAGTGACTTCCTGCTCAGTGGCCTCAACAGCCACCATCGCCCCGCCCGCCGGCAGCGCCTGCATCAGCCGTGCCCGTGCCGCCACCAGCCGGCACGCATCCTCCAGCGAAAAGACCCCCGCCACATGCGCCGCCGCAACCTCACCGATCGAATGCCCCGCCACAAAGTCCGGACGGACCCCCCACGACTCCACCAGGCGGAACAACGCCACCTCGACCGCGAACAACGCAGGCTGCGTGAACCCCGTCTCGTCCAACCGCTCCCCGTCGGAGAACATCACCTCCCGCAACTCGCCATCGAAATGCGCCAGCACCTCATCCAGAGCCCTCGCGAACACCGGGAAACGGCCGGACAACTCACGGCCCATCCCCACCCGCTGCGCACCCTGACCCGAGAACAACACCGCAAGCTTGCCGCCGACATCCCCGGCAACCCCACGCGCCACCTCAGCAGCACCCTCCACACCAGACAGCAGCACCGCACGATGCTCCAGATACGCACGGGAAGTCGCCAGCGAGAAACCCACATCGAGGGGCGAGGGGCCGGTCAGCGCGGTGATCTGTCCCAGCTGTGCTGCCAGTGCTTCCTCGGACCTCGCCGAGACGAGCCAGGGCACGGCCGACGGCGTGATCTTCGGCTCGTCCTCGGTGCCGGGCTCCTCGGCGGCGGGGGCCTGTTCGATGATGACGTGCGCGTTGGTACCGCTGATCCCGAACGACGACACCCCCGCACGCCACGGCCGATCCACCACCGGCCACGACCGCGCCTCCGACAACAGCTTGACCGCACCGGACGACCAGTCCACATGCGACGACGGCGCACCCACATGCAACGTCCTCGGCAACACACCATGCCGCATCGCCAGAACCGACTTGATGACCCCCGCAACACCCGCAGCAGCCTGCGTATGACCAATATTCGACTTGATCGAACCCAGCCACAACGGCCGCCCCGCACCCCGCTCCTGACCATACGTCGCCAGCAACGCCTGCGCCTCGATCGGATCGCCCAGCGGCGTGCCCGTGCCGTGGGCCTCGACCACGTCGACCTCGGACGCGGACAGGCCGGCGTTGGCGAGGGCCTGACGGATGACGCGCTGCTGCGACGGACCATTGGGGGCCGTCAGGCCGTTGGAGGCGCCGTCCTGGTTGACCGCCGATCCGCGCACCACCGCGAGGATCTCGTGCCCGTTGCGCTGTGCGTCGGAAAGCCGCTCCAGGACGAGCATGCCCACGCCCTCGGACCAGCCCGTGCCGTCGGCCCCGTCCGCGAACGCCTTGCACCGGCCGTCCGTCGCCAGCCCGCCCTGGCGGCTGAACCCGGCGAAGCTCATGGGGCTCGACAGCACCGTCACACCACCGGCCAGCGCCAGCGAGCACTCGTCGGAGCGCAGTGCGTGGGCCGCCAGGTGCAGCGAGACGAGCGACGACGAGCATGCGGTGTCGACGGTGACCGCCGGGCCCTCCAGGCCGAAGCTGTAGGAGACGCGCCCGGAGAGGACGCTGCCCGCGAGGCCGGTGCCGCCGTGGCCTTCGACGTCCTCACGGGAGTTCATCACGACACCGACGTAGTCGACGCCGTTCGTGCCGACGAAGACGCCGGTCTCGCTGCCCCGCAGCGACACCGGGTCGATGCCAGCCCGCTCCAGCGCCTCCCAGGAGGTCTCCAGCAGCAGGCGCTGCTGCGGATCCATCGCCACGGCCTCGCGGGGCGAGATGCCGAAGAAGCCGGCGTCGAACGCGGCGGCGTCGACGAATCCGCCTTCCGTCGTCACGCTCCTGGCTTCGCCACCGAGGGCATCGAGGTTCCAGCCGCGGTCCGTGGGGAATTCCGAGATGCCGTCCCGTCCGTCGGACAGCAGCTGCCAGAGCTCTTCCGGCGATCGCACCCCGCCCGGGAACCGGCAGGACATCCCGACGATGGCTATGGGCTCCTGCTTTCCGGACTCCGCCTCCCGCAGCCGCTGACGGGTCTGGTGCAGATCGGCCGTGACCCACTTCAGGTAGTCAACGAGCTTTTTGTCATTCGACATGGTGCAGAACCTTCCGTGGATATGAATGAGGTCGGACTCAGCGATCGCTCTGGCGGCCGAGCTCGTTGTCGATGAAGGCGAAGATCTCGTCCGTGCTGGCGGCTTCGAGCCGCTCGACGACCTCCGCGCCGGCGTCCTCCGCCTCGGTGCCCCGCCAGTTCTCCAGCATCTGGAGGAGGCGGCCGGAGACGGCGGCCCTGGTGCGGGGGTCCGGTGCGCCGGCGGCGAGAGCGGAGTCGAGCCGGTCGAGCTGTGCGAGGAGCGCGGTGCCCGTGCCGGCCGCGGTCTCCTCCACGAGCCGGGAGACGAGATGTCCGGCGAGTGCGGTGGGGTTGGGGTAGTCGAACACGAGGGTGGCGGGCAGCCGCAGCCCCGTGGCGCCGGTGAGCCGGTTGCGGAGCTCCACGGCGGTCAGCGAGTCGAAGCCCAGGTCGTGGAACTCCCGCCGGGCGTCGACGGATCCGGCCGAGGCGTGCCCGAGGACGGCGGCCGCTTCGGTGCGCACGAGGTCGGTCACGAAGCGCGTGCGCTCCTCCGGCCGTGCCTCGCGCAGCCGGCGGCCGAGTGCCTCGGCCGTTCCCGCACCGCCCCCGGTGCTCGCGGCCGTGCGCCGCGCCCCCTTGACGAGGCCGCGCAGCAGCGGCGGCACCACGCCGCGCGCCCGGGTGCCCGCGGCGACCGGCCCGAGGGCGACGAGGTACGGCTCGTCGGACGCGGTGGCGGCGTCAAACAGGGCCAGCCCCTGCTCGGCCGACAGCGGCGGTGCGCCGGACGCGGCGATGCGCTGCATCTCCGCCTCGGAGAGGGTCCCCGTCATGCCGCTCCCCTGCGCCCATGCACCCCAGGCGAGCGACTGGGCGGGCAGGCCCTGCGCCGCGCGGTACCGGGACAGGGCGTCGAGGAAGACGTTGCCGGCCGCGTAGTTGCCCTGACCGGCGCTGCCCATGACGCCCGAGACCGACGAGAAGACGACAAACGCGCGGAGGTCCGTGCCTCGGGTGAGCTCGTGCAGGTGCCAGGCCCCGTCGGCCTTCGGCCGCAGCACGTGCGACAGCCGCTCGGGGGTCAGCGACGTGACCACGCCGTCGTCCAGCACACCGGCGGTGTGGACGATCGCGGTCAGCGGGCGGTCCAGTGAGTCCAACAGCCGGGCGACAGCGGCACGTTCGGTCGTGTCGCAGGCCGCGACGACCACGTCGGCGCCGAGAGCGGACAGTTCGTCGCGCAGCTCGGCCGCGCCCGGTGCGGCCTCGCCCCGCCGGCTCGTCAGCACCAGGTGCTTGATCCCCCGCTCGGCGACGAGGTGCCGGGCCAGCAGGCCGCCCAGGCCGCCCGTACCGCCCGTGATCAGTACCGTGCCGTCGGGGTCCCATGCGGATGCGGCGGGCGCCGGCCCGTCCTGCGCTGCCGCGCGGGCCAGCCGGCCCACGTGCACGGCGCCGTCGCGCACGACGAACTGAGCGTCGCCCGAAGCCAGTAGACCCGGCAGGGCCGGGAGTACGGCCGGCAGGTCGCTCTCCTCGGCGTCCAGCAGTACGAACCGGTCCGGGTTCTCCGACTGGGCCGAGCGCACCAGGCCCCACACCGCGGCTGCGGCGAGATCGGCGCCGTCCACCGCACCGCGCGTCACGAACACCAGGCGCGACGCGGCGAACCGCTCCCCCGCCAGCCATTCCTGCATCAGGCCCAGGACCTGTGCCGTCAGCCCGTGAACCGTGTCGGGGTACTCGCCGCCCGTGCCCGCCACCGGCACCACGACCAGGTCCGGGACGTCCGTCAGCGATGCGAGGCCCGCGGCACCGAGCGTCACACTCCGCACCTCGTCAGAAGCCGTCGCTTCGGGAGCCGCCACCCACTCCAGCCGCAGCAGCGTGCCCTGTTGCGTGCTGCCCTCGCGGTGGACCGGTTGCTTCCGGGGGCCCAGGACGAGTGCGTCCGCGGAGAGGACCGGTGCGCCCTCGGGGTCCGCCACGGCGACGGAGAACGTGTGCGCGCCGGTCTTGACGAGGCGTATCCGCACCGTCGAGGCGCCGGTCGCGTGCAGCGACAGTCCGGTCCATGACGACGGCGTGAAGTCGCCGTCGTGGCTGGTCGCTTGTGTCACCGCCTCCAGCAGTGCCGGGTGCATCGCGAAGGCTCCGGCGTCGTCCACGTGACCGGGGAGGGCGGCCTCCGCGAACGTCTCCTCGCCCCGGCTCCACAGCGCGCGGACGGTGCGGAACACCGGTCCGTGTTCCGCAGCGCGTTCCTCCGGATCCATGGCCACGGCACCGCTCGGCGGCCACACCGCGGCGTCGAACTCTGCTGCCGGGGCATCGGAGTTCAGCAGCACGCCCTCGGCGTGCTCCGTCCACGGTCCGTCCGCGGAGTCCGCGGGCCGCGAATGGATGCGCACCGTGCGCGCACCCTCCGCATCGGGGGCACCGACCCGCACCTGGACGAGCACGGCGGCGTCGTCCCCGTCCAGCACCAGCGGGTCGGTGAAGGTGAGTTCGCCGACCCGCTCGCAGCCGGCCCGGTCGCCCGCGTGAACGGCCAGTTCCAGAAACCCGGCGGCGGGGAAGACGGGCACCCCGTCCACCACGTGGTCCAGCAGCCAGGGATGGGTCTGCGCCGACAGCCGGCCGGTGAACAGCACGTCGCCGGAGTCCGCCAACGACAGCGCCGCGCCCAGGAGCGGGTGCCCGGCGGGCACGAGCCCGGCAGCGGACACATCACCCACCGGGGCCGCCGGCCTCGGCCAGTAGCGTTCGCGCTGGAAGGGGTAGGTGGGCAGGTCGATGCGGCGGGCACCGGTGCCGTCGAAGATCCCGGACCAGTCGACCTCGACGCCGGTCACGTGCAACCGGGCCAGGGCGGTGAGCAGGGCGGTCCCTTCGGGGCGGTCCTTGCGCAGGGCCGGGACCGCGAGCGCCGCCTCGTCCAGGGTGTGCTGGGCCATGGCGGTCAGCACGCCGTCGGGGCCCAACTCCAGGAACACCGAGGCCCCTTCGTCCGCCAGCGCACGAACGCCGTCCGCGAAACGAACCGTCTCACGGACGTGCCGCACCCAGTACTCTGCCGAGCACACCAGATCGCCAGCGGCAAGCCCGCCGGTCACGTTCGACACCAGCGGAATGCCCGGCGTGCTGAACGACAGGCCTTCGACAACCCGGCGGAAGTCCTCCAGCATCGAATCCATCAGCGGCGAGTGGAAGGCGTGACTGACCGACAGCCGCTGCGCCTTACGACCTTCAGCGACGAAATCACCGGCGATTCGGACCACTTCGGCCTCGTCACCCGCGATCACCACGGCCTGCGGGCCATTGACCGCCGCAACGGAAACGCCCTCGGCCAGCCGCTCCACGGCCTCCTGCTCAGTGGCCTGGATCGCCACCATCGCACCACCGGCGGGCAACGCCTGCATCAGCCGTGCCCGCGCAGCGACCAGCCGGCACGCATCCTCCAGCGAGAACACCCCCGCCACATGCGCCGCCGCAACCTCACCGATCGAATGCCCCGCCACAAAGTCCGGACGAATCCCCCAGGACTCCACCAGGCGGAACAACGCCACCTCGACCGCGAACAACGCAGGCTGCGTGAACCCCGTCTCGTCCAACCGCCCCCCGTCGGAGAACATCACCTCCCGCAACTCACCATCGAAATGCGCCAGCACCTCATCCAGAGCCCTCGCGAACACCGGGAAACGGCCGGACAACTCACGGCCCATCCCCACCCGCTGCGCACCCTGACCCGAGAACAACACCGCGAGTGGACGGCTCGTGTCCGCGTGCCCGCGCGCCGCCTCGGTCAGGTCGCCCTCGGGGCACCCGGCCAGCAGGACTGCCCGGTGCTCGAACACCGAACGGCCCGCAGCCAGTGACAGCCCGACGTCCGTGGGCAACAGCGATCCTGCCAGTGACGAGATCCGCTCGATCTGCGCCGCCAGTGCTTCCTCGGACCTGGCCGAGACCGGCCAGGGCACGACGCCCGGCACGAGCTCCGGCTGCTCAGTCGGTTCCTCGGCGGCGGGGGCCTGTTCGATGATGACGTGCGCATTGGTACCGCTGATCCCGAACGACGACACACCCGCACGCCACGGCCGATCCACCACCGGCCACGACCGCGCCTCCGACAACAACTCCACCGCACCGGACGACCAGTCCACATGCGACGACGGCGCACCCACATGCAACGTCCTCGGCAACACACCATGCCGCATCGCCAGAACCGACTTGATGACCCCCGCAACACCCGCAGCAGCCTGCGTATGACCAATATTCGACTTGATCGAACCCAGCCACAACGGCCGCCCCGCACCCCGCTCCTGACCATACGTCGCCAGCAACGCCTGCGCCTCGATCGGATCGCCCAGCGGCGTGCCCGTGCCGTGCGCCTCCACCAGGTCCACGTCCGATGCCGGGACCCCGGCATCGGCGAGGGCCTGCCGGATCACCCGCTGCTGCGACGGGCCGCTGGGAGCGGTGAAGCCGTTGGAGGCGCCGTCCTGATTGACCGCCGAGCCGCGCACCAGGGCGAGGACGGGGTGCCCGTTGCGCCGGGCGTCGGAGAGCCGCTCCACGAGCAGCACGCCCACTCCCTCGGACCAGCCCGTGCCGTCGGCGTCGTCGGAGAACGCCTTGCAGCGTCCGTCCGCCGCCAGGCCGCCCTGCCGGCTGAACTCCATCAGGGAGCCGGGGGACGACATGACATTGACTCCGCCGACCAGTGCCAGGGAGCACTCGCCGGCCCGCAGGGCGTGCGTCGCAGTGTGCAGGGCCACGAGCGAGGAGGAGCATGCCGTGTCGACCGTCACCGCCGGGCCCTCCAGGCCCAGCGTGTAGGAGAGCCGGCCGGAGGTGGCGCTGGCCGCGATGCCGGTGCCGATGTCTCCGGTGGCGTCGTCCAGGGAACGGACGAGCAGGTAGGCGTAGTCCTGGCCGTTGGTGCCGACGAAGACGCCGGTACGGCTGCCCCGCAGGGACTTCGGGTCGATGCCGGCCCGTTCGATCGTCTCCCAGGAGGTCTCCAGCAGCAGCCGCTGCTGGGGGTCCATGGTGACGGCCTCGCGGGGCGAGATCCCGAAGAAGCCGGCGTCGAAGTCCGCGACTCCGTCGACGAAGCCGCCTTCCTGGCTGACGGCGTTGCCGCGTTTGTCGACCCCTGCCTCGCGCAGGGCGGCGAGGTCCCAGCCCCGGTCCGCGGGGAACGCGGAGATCGCATCCTTTTCCGAGGCCAGCAGCTCCCACAGGTCCTCGGGCGAGCTCACGCCGCCCGGGTAGCGGCAGCCCATCGCCACGATCGCGATCGGTTCCGTGGCCGCGGCGACGAGCCTGCGGTTCTGCCGGCGCAGGTTCTCGGTCTCCTTGAGCGAGGCGCGAAGGGCCGCGACTACCTTTTCACTGGGTGTGGTCATGGTCCGCTCTCTCAGCCCTCTTCGTGGGAATCGCCGTCGAGTGCCGCCCGCACCAGGTCGTCGACGTCCATGGCGTCGATCGACTCGTCGTAGGCGTCGGTTGCCGTGTCCGCGGAGGCGTCGCCGTCGGGGGCGGCGGTCTGCGCGGCGAGTTTCAGCAGGGGGTCCAGTACGCCGATCTCACGCAGCTGGGCCATGGAGACGGACGTGAGCAGGGCCCTGATACGGGACTGGTCGAGACCTTCGGCGTCCGTCTCCTGCGGTCCGCCCTCCGGGACGAGCAGCCCCAGGATGTGGCCCGCCAGGTCGGCGGGGCTGGGGTGGTCGAAGACGAGCGTGGCGGTGAGGGCCAGTCCCGTCGCGGCGTTGAGCCGGTTGCGCAGCTCGACGGCGCTGAGGGAGTCGAAGCCCAGGTCCCGGAACGCCCGGTCGGCGCCGACGGCGTCGGCCGTGGGGTGTCCCAGGACGGCGGCGGCCCGGGTGCGTACGAGGTCCAGTACGGCCGCGGGGCGCTGCGTGGGCGACAGGCCCGTCAGCCGGTCCCGCAGGGCGGTGCCGGAGGTGTCCTCGTCCGTGTGCCCGGCCGGGCGGGGTTCGGTGCCGCCGGCCTGTTCCGCGAGGAGCGCGCTGGGGCGTACCGCGGTGAAGTGCCGGACGAACGCCTCGTGTTCGACGTCGACGACGACCTCGGTGGGCCGGCCGTCCATGACGGCCCGGCGCAGTGCGGTGACGGCGAGGACGGGGTCGAGCGGCCGGAGTCCGGTGCGCCGGGCCGCCTCGGCGGCCCGTCCGCCGGCGGCCATGCCGCCGCCGTTCCAGGGGCCCCAGGCGATGGAGGTGGCCGCCAGGCCGTCGGCGCGGCGCTGTTCGGCGAGGGCGTCGAGGACGGCGTTGGCCGCGGCGTAGCCGGCCTGGCCGGGGTTGCCGACGGCGCCGGACGTGGAGGAGAACAGAGCGAAGACGGCCAGGTCCAGGTCGCGGGTGAGGTCGTGCAGGGCCAGGGCCGAGGCGGCCTTGGCGTGGAAGACGGCCTCGAAGCGGTCCGGGGTGAGACTGTCGAGGACGCCGTCGTCGAGCACGCCCGCGGTGTGGACGACACCGGTGAGGGGGGCCTCCGCCGGGATGTCCGCGAGGACTGCGGCGAGTGCTTCCCGGTCGGCCGCGTCGCACGCGGTGAGCGTGACCTGCGCGCCCAGCGCGGTGAGTTCAGCCTGCAGTTCGTCCGCTCCGGGCGCATCCGGGCCCCGGCGGCCGAGGAGCAGCAGGTGCTGCGCCCCCGCTCGGGCCAGTTCGCGTGCCACGTGGGCGCCGAGGGCCCCGGTGCCGCCGGTGATCAGGACGGTGCCGGCGGGGTTCCACTCCTGTGCGGTCCGCCCGACCGGTACGGGCACGAGCCTGCGGCCGAGGACGGCGGAGGGCCGGATCGCGATCTGGTCCTCGCCGCCGGGGGCTGCGAGGAAGGCGGCGAGTCGGGCGGCGGACCGCTCGTCGAGCGTCCCGGGCAGGTCGATCAGGCCGCCCCAGCGCTGCGGGTGTTCCAGGGCGGCGACGCGCCCCAGTCCCCACACGGCGGCCTGGACGAGTCCGGGCAGCGGCTCGGAGGGTGTGGCCGCGACCGCGCCGCGGGTGACGCACCACAGGGGTGCGGCGATGTCCGCGTCGCCGAGTGCCTGGACCAGGGTGGCGGTGAGGGCCGGCCCTGCGGGGGCGGGTGCCTCGGCGAGGGCGAGGAGGGAGAGCACTCCGGTGAACTCGTGGCCGTCGGCGGTCTGTTGGCGCAGCAGTTCCCTCAGGGCGGTGCGGTCGGGGTCGGCTGTCTCCAGGCGCCGGGTGTGCGGGCCCAGGGCGGCCACGGCGTCGGCGACCCAGGGGTCGTCGGCGTGTCCCGCGGGGATCACGGCGAGCCAGGTGCCCGCCGGGGTCCGGGTGGCGTCGGGGGTCAGCGGCTTCCAGGTGATCTGCTGCCGCCAGCCGTCGACGGTGCCCAGGGCGGTGCGCCGGCGGCGCCAGTCCGCGAGTGCGGGCAGGACCTTGGACAGTGATTCGCCGTCGACGTTCAGCGTCGACTCCAGCGAGGCGAAGTCCTCGCCCTCCACGGCCGACCAGAAGCCGTCGTCCTGGCCGCCCGCCGTGTCGGGGGCGGTGGCCGGCTGCGGCTCCGGCCAGAACCTCTGGCGCCGGAACGGGTAGGTGGGCAGGTCGGTGCGGCGGGACGTGGTCGCGTCCGTGCCCAGCACAGCGTGCCAGTGCGGGATCAGTCCGCAGACGTGCAGCCGGGCGAGCGCGGTGACCGCGGAGGCCTCCTCGCCGCGGTCCTTGCGCAGGACCGGCACGGTCACCGCCTGTGCGGACAGGGTGTCGAGGGTCTCCTGGGCCATGGCGCACAGGGAGCCGTCGGGGCCGAGTTCCAGGAAGACGGACGCGCCGCGCTCGGCGAGGGTGCGGATGCCGTCGCCGAAGCGGACGGCCTCGCGGACGTGGCGCACCCAGTAGTCCGGGGAGCAGACCTGCTGTTCGGTGGCCGCTTCGCCGGTCAGGTTGGAGACGAGCGGGATCACCGGGGCGTCGTAGGCGATGTTCCGGGTGACGCGTCGGAAGTCGTCGAGCATGGCGTCCATGTGCAGAGAGTGAAATGCATGGCTCACGCTCAAACGCCTAGTCTTGCGTCCGTCGGCCGTGAACTTCTCCGCGAGGGCGAGGACGGTGGCCTCGTCGCCGGAAAGGACCACCGATTCCGGGCCGTTGACCGCGGCGATCGAGACGCCGTCGGTCAGCTGCGCCAGTGCCTCCTCCTCGGTGGCTCGGACGGCGACCATGGCGCCGCCCGCGGGCAGGGCGTTCATCAGCCGCGCCCGTGCGGCCACCAGCCGGCACGCGTCCTCCAGGGAGAGCACCCCGGCCACGTGGGCCGCGGCGATCTCGCCGACGGAGTGTCCGGCGACGAAGTCCGGTCGCACGCCCCAGGATTCGACGAGCCGGTACAGCGCCACCTCGAGGGCGAACAGTGCGGGCTGGGTGAAGCCGGTTTCGTTCAGCCGGTCCGCGTCGCCGAACATGACGTCCTGCAGGGGGCGTTCCAGTTCGGTGTCCAGTTGTGCCGTCACGGCGTCGAGGGCCTCGGCGAACGCCGGGAATCGTGCGGCGAGTTCCTTGCCCATCCCGACGCGCTGCGAGCCCTGGCCGGAGAACAGCACCGCCAGTTTGCCGCGGCGTGCTTCCGTGCCGCCCCGTACGACCTGCGGTGTGTCGAGGCCGTCGGCCAGTGCGGCCAGGCCTTCGAGCAGGTCGTCGCGGCCGTCGGCGAGGACTGTGGCCCGGTGGGTGAAGGCCGACCGGGTCGTGGCCGTGGACAGGGCGAGTTCGGCGACGGTGAGTCCAGGATGCCCGGTCACGTAGGCGTGCAGCTGCCGGGCCTGGTCCTGCAGGGCGTCCGGCGCGGCGGCCGAGACGGGCACGGGCAGGAGGCCGCGGGGCTCGTCGGCGGTGCCGGGCGCCGTGCCGTCGGGGCCGGCCGGTGCGGGCTGCTCGATGATGACGTGGGAGTTGGTGCCGCTGGCGCCGAAGGCCGAGATGCCCGCGCGGCGCGGGCGGCCGGTCTCCGGCCAGGCGGCCGCGTCGGCCAGGAGCTCGACCGCGCCCGCGGTCCAGTCGACGTGTGCCGAGGGCGCGTCGAGGTGCAGGGTCCTGGGCAGGACGCCGTGACGCATCGCCATCACCATCTTGATCACACCGGCGACGCCGGCGGCCGCCTGGGTGTGTCCGAGGTTGGACTTCAACGACCCCAGCAGCAGGGGCCGTTCGCGGTCCTGGCCGTAGGTGGCCAGCAGGGCCTGGGCCTCGATGGGGTCGCCCAGGGTGGTGCCGGTGCCGTGGGCCTCCACGGCGTCCACGTCGGCCGGCGCCAGGCCGGCGTCGGCCAGGGCCCGCCGGATGACGCGGCGCTGCGAGGGGCCGTTGGGGGCGGTGATGCCGTTGCTGGCACCGTCCTGGTTGATCGCCGAGCCGCGCAGGACGGCGAGGACCTCGTGCCCGTTGCGGCGCGCGTCCGAGAGGCGTTCCAGGACGAGGACGCCGACGCCCTCGGACCAGCCGGTGCCGCCGGCCGAGGCCGAGAAGGCCCGGCAGCGGCCGTCGGGCGAGAGGGCTCCCATCTCCCCGAACTCGACGAAGTTCACCGGGGAGGACATCACCGTCACACCGCCGGTGAGCGCGACCGAGCACTCGCCGTTGCGCAGGGCCTGGGCGGCCAGGTGGAGTGCCACCAGTGAGGACGAGCAGGCGGTGTCGACGCTGACGGAGGGGCCTTCCAGGCCGAGGGTGTAGGACACCCGGCCGGAGAGCAGGCTGGCCGACTGTGCGGTCTGGGCGTGGCCGAACTGGCCCGCCTCGGGCCGGTAGTCGCCCGAGCCGCCGCCGATGAACACGCCGGTGTCTCCGCCGCGCAGCCCGGCCGGGTCGATGCCGGTGCGTTCCAGGGCCTCCCAGGCGGCTTCCAGCAGGATGCGCTGCTGCGGGTCCATCACCATCGCCTCGCGCGGGGAGATGCCGAAGAAGCCGGGGTCGAAGTCCGCCACGTCGTAGAGGAATCCGCCTTCGCGGGCGACGGTGCGGCCGCGGCCGTCCCGGTCGCCGTGCAGCAGCCGGTCCAGGTCCCAGCCGCGGTCGGCGGGGAAGCCTCCGATGGCGTCCCCGCCCGCGGCCATCAGGTCCCACAGGTCCTCGGGCGAGCGGACCCCGCCCGGGTAGCGGCAGCTCATGCCGACGATCACGACCGGGTCGTCGTCCGGTGTCGTGCTCCGGGTACGCGTGGTGTGCTGCTCCTGGCCGTCCTCGCCGAGGAGTTCGGCCCGGAGGTGGCCGGCCAGTGTCTCGGCCGTCGGGTAGTCGAAGACCAGGGTGGCGGGCAGGGTCAGGCCGGTTGCGATGGCGAGCTGGTTGCGGAGGTCGACGGCGGTCAGCGAGTCGAAGCCGAGGTCCCTGAAGGCCTGTCCGGCCGGGACGGCGTCGGCGTCGGCGTGGCCGAGCACCGCGGCCACCTCGCGGCGGACCATGGCCAGCAGCACTTCGGTCCGTTCCGCGGCCGGGCGGGCCGCGAGCTCGGCGCGGAGTGCGGATGCGGAGTCCGCCGTCTCCTGCCCGGGGCGGGCCGCCAGGGTCTCGCGGACCTCGGGCAGGTCCGCGAAGAGGGCGCTGCGGCGGGTTCGGGTGAAGGCGGAGGCGAACCGGTCCCACTGCACGTCGGCGACCGTCACCGAGGCGACGTCGTCACCGATGCAGCGGGCGAGCGCGGTCAGGGCCCGCCGGGCGTCCATCGTGGGCAGGCCGTTGGCCCGCAGATGTGCGGCCAGGGAGTCGTCGGTGCCGTCGGTCCAGGCGCCCCAGGCGACCGTCAGGGCGCGCAGTCCGCGTGCACGGTACTGCAGGGCCATGGCCTCCAGCAGAGCTCCGGCCGCGGCGTCCGCTCCCCTGCCGCTCGCACCCCAGGTGCCGGCGATCGAGGAGAAGAGGACGAACGCGTCCAGGGGCCGGTCACCGGCCGCCGCGCCGGCCACGGCCGCCAGGCTCTCGGCGTCCGCGTGCAGTGCGGCCAGGGCCGCGCCCGGCTCGTCGGAGGAGGGCGCGCCGTCCGTGCCGGCGTAGACCACCGCGGTCAGCGGGTGCTCCTCCGGGATCGAGGCGAGCGCGCCCAGCAGTGCCTCACCGTCGGTCGGGGCGCAGGTGACGACCGTCAACCCGACGTCCATCGCGTCGAGTTCGGCGGCCATGTCCGCTGCCGTCGCGTCGGTCGACACCACGTGCCGGGCTCCGTGTTCGGCGAGCCAGCGGGCGATGTGCCCGCCGGAGCCGGGTGCTCCGCCGGCGACCAGGACCGTGCCGGACGGCTGCCACGGCGCCGACCGGGTGTCCGCCGCAGCGTGCACCAGCCTGCGTCCGAAGGCGCCCGAGGGCCGCAGTGCCACCTGGTCCTCGTCCGTGCCGGACAGCACGGCGCGGAGCCGGTCGGCCGAGCGCCGGTCGAGTACGTGTGCCACGTCGACGAGGCCGCCCCAGCGCTCCGGGTGCTCCAGGGCCGTCACCCGGCCGAGCCCCCAGACCGTGGCCCGGGCGGTGTCGATCTCGGTTTCCGAGCGGCCCACGGACACGGCGCCGCGGGTGATGCAC
The DNA here is from genome assembly GCF_058146165.1 of Streptomyces sp. AM25. Taxonomy (NCBI): domain Bacteria; kingdom Bacillati; phylum Actinomycetota; class Actinomycetes; order Kitasatosporales; family Streptomycetaceae; genus Streptomyces; species Streptomyces sp. AM25. The sequence continues at coordinate 144,776 of NZ_JBKIWN010000001.1, forward strand.
CACAGCGGGGCGTCGACACCGGCGTCCGCCAGCGCCTGCACCGTCTCGTCCGGCCGTGCCGGGCCTGCGGCTGCGAGCAGCGAGACGACACCGGCGAACGCGGTTCCCCCGGCGGCGAGTTCGGCCAGGCGTCCGGTCAGTGCGTCCCGGTCGGTGGCGGGTACCTCGACGCGGACGGCGTCGTCGCCGAGTGCGGCGACCAGGGCGGTGGTCCACTCGTCGTCGGCGCTTTCCGCCGGGACGAGCGCCAGCCACGGTCCGGCGAGGGGGCCGGTTGCGGTCCCGGTGAGCGGCTTCCACGTCACGTGGTAGCGCCAGCCGTCGACGGCCGAGTGCTCGGCGCGCTTGCGGCGCCAGGTGGACAGGGCGGGGACGAGGGCCGACAACGAGGCGTCGTCCAGGCCGAGATCGGCCGACAGCGATGCGAGGTCCTCGCGCTCCACCGCGGCCCAGAACTCGGCGTCCACGGGGTCGTCGGGACCGGCCTGGCCGTGCCCGGCGGGCGCGGCCTCGGGCCAGAACCACTCCTGCTGGAAGGGGTAGGTGGGCAGGCCGGTGCGGCGGGCGCCGGTGCCCGTGAAGAACCCGGCCCAGTCCACCTCGACCCCGGCGACGTGCAGCCGGGCGAGGGCGGTGAGCAGGGCGGTCTCCTCGGGGCGGTCCTTGCGCAGGGCGGACACGGCCACCGCGGAGCCGTCCAGGCTGTGCTGGGCCATCGCCGTCAGCACACCGTCGGGCCCCAGCTCCAGGAAGGCCGAGACGCCTTCGTCCGCCAGGGCGCGGACCCCGTCGGCGAACCGCACGGTCTCCCGCACGTGCCGGACCCAGTACTCCGCCGAGCACAGCAGCTCCGCGGAGGCGAGTTCGCCCGTCACGTTCGACACGACCGGGATCTGCGGGGCGCCGAAGGCCAGGCCGTCGACGACCCGGCGGAAGTCCGCCAGCATCGGCTCCATCAGCGGCGAGTGGAACGCGTGGCTCACCGACAGGCGCTGCGTCTTGCGTCCCTCAGCGGCCAGTTCCTCGGCGATGCGCAGTACCGCTGCCTCGTCGCCGGCGATCACCACCGCCTGCGGGCCGTTGACCGCCGCGACGGACACGCCGTCGGCCAGCCGCGCGGCCACCTCGTCCTCGGCGGCCTGGACGGCGACCATGGCGCCGCCCGCGGGCAGGGCGTTCATCAGCCGCGCCCGCGCCGCCACCAGCGTGCACGCGTCCTCCAGCGAGAACACCCCGGCCACATGCGCCGCGGCGATCTCGCCGATCGAGTGGCCGGCCACGAAGTCCGGCCTGATCCCCCAGGATTCGGCCAGCCGGTACAGCGCCACCTCGATCGCGAACAGGGCGGGCTGGGTGAACCCGGTCTCGTCCAGCCCGCCCGCGTCGCCGGAGATCACGGCGTGCAGGGGGCGTTCGAGTTCGGCGTCGAAGTGGGCCGCCACCGCGTCGAGGGCCTCGGCGAACACCGGGAACCGGCCGTGGAGTTCACGGCCCATCCCCACGCGCTGCGAGCCCTGGCCCGAGAAGAGCACGGCGAGCCTGCCGGCGGTCTCCGGGGCGGTGCCGCGGGCGAGTTCCGTGGTCTGCTCGCCGTCGGCCAGCAGCACCGCACGGTGGGCGAACGCGGCCCTGCCGGTGGCCAGGGAGTAGCCCACGTCGGCCGGCGACCGGCCGGACAGCGCGGAGAGCTGCTCCAGTTGCGCGGTCAGCGCGGCCCCGGACTTGGCCGACACCGGCCAGGGCACGATGCCCGGCCCTGTGACGGGCTCCTCTGCGGCGGGTTCCGCCTCCGGGGCCTGCTCGACGATGACGTGGGCGTTCGTGCCGCTGACGCCGAAGGCGGAGACGCCGGCCCGGCGGGCGCGCCCGGACTCCGGCCACGCCTGCCGCTCCGTGACGAGGGAGACGGCGCCCTCCGACCAGTCGACGTGCGCGGACGGGGCGTCCACGTGCAGCGTCTTGGGCAGCGCGCCGTGGTGCATCGCCAGGACCATCTTGATGATGCCTGCGACACCGGCGGCGGCCTGGGTGTGGCCCAGGTTCGACTTGACCGCGCCGAGGAGCAGCGGGAGCTTCCGCTCCCGGCCGTAGGCGGCGATGAGGGCCTGGGCCTCGATGGGGTCGCCGAGGCGGGTGCCGGTGCCGTGCGCCTCGACGACGTCGACGTCGGCGGGGGTGAGGCCGGCGTCGGTGAGGGCCCGGCGGATGACCCGCTGCTGCGCCCTCCCGTTGGGGGCGGTCAGGCCGTTGGAGGCGCCGTCCTGGTTGACGGCGGTGCCGCGGACGATGCCGAGGACGTCGTGGCCGTTGCGGCGGGCGTCGGAGAGGCGTTCCAGGACGAGCACGCCCACGCCCTCGGACCAGCTCGTGCCGTCGGCCGAGTCGGCGAAGGCCTTGCAGCGGCCGTCGGGGGCCAGCCCGCCCTGGACCGTGAACTCGGTGAAGGCGTCGGGGCTGGACATGACCGAGACGCCGCCGGCCAGGGCCAGGGTGCACTCGCCGCTGCGCAGGGACTGTGCGGCCATGTGCAGAGCGACGAGCGACGACGAGCAGGCCGTGTCGACGGTGACGGCCGGGCCTTCGAAGCCGAAGGCGTAGGAGAGCCGGCCGGACATGACGCTGGCGGTGTTGCCGGTGGCGACGTGGCCGCGGACGTCGGTGGTGCCCTGGCGCAGGAGGGTGACGTAGTCCTGGCCGTTGGTGCCGACGAAGACGCCGGTGCGGCTGCCGCGCAGGGTGGTGGCGTCGATCCCGGCGCGCTCGAAGACCTCCCAGGAGGTCTCCAGCAGCAGGCGCTGCTGGGGGTCCATGGCCAGCGCCTCGCGCGGCGAGATGCCGAAGAAGCCGGCGTCGAACAGGCCGACGCCTTCGAGGAATCCGCCCTCGGTGGTCGCCGAGGCTCCCCGGGCGAGCGCGTCGAGGTCCCAGCCGCGGTCCGCGGGGAATCCGGAGATCGCGTCCTCGCCGCGGACCAGCAGCTGCCAGAGGTCCTCGGGCGAGCGGATGCCGCCGGGGAAGCGGCAGTTCATGCCGACGATGGCGATCGGGTCGTCGTCCGCCGCGCGGCCGGCCGGGGCCGGGGCGGCCCGGTCGGCGTCCTCGGGCAGGGTGTCGAGGAGTTCGCCGAGCAGGAAGTCGGCGAGGGCGAGCGGGGTCGGGTAGTCGTAGACGAGCGTGGCGGGCAGCTTCAGCCCGGTCGCGGCCGTCAGGGCGTTGCGGAGTTCGACGATGGTCAGCGAGTCGAAGCCGAGGTTGCTGAAGGCCTGGTCGGCGCCGATGGCCCCGGTGCCGGAGTGCCCGAGGACGGCGGCCACGTGGCCGCGCAGGAGGTCCAGGACGAACCGGGGGCGTGCGGCCGCGGACAGCCCGGCGAGCTGTCGGCGCAGCGCCGGTTCCCGCAGGCCGGCCTCCGGTGTCCCGGCCGGCTCCGCGGGGCCGGTGCGGCGCAGTTCGGGCAGGTCGGCGACGGCAGGGTTGGGGCGCAGTGCGGTGAAGGCCTCGGCGTAGCGTGCCCAGTCGATGTCGGCGAGGGTCAGCACCGTGGTGTCGTGCTCGATCGCGCGGCCCATCGCGGCGAGGGCCGTGTCGGGTGCCATGGGGGCGAAGCCCCCGCGGCGGACGCGGCTCTCGACTCCGGCGGCGTCGACGGCCATGCCGCTCTCGGCCCAGGGGCCCCAGGCGAGGGAGGTCGCGGGCAGGCCCGCCGCGCGGCGGTGTTCGGCGAAGGCGTCGAGGAAGGCGTTGGCGGCGGCGTAGTTGCCCTGGCCGGGGGCGCCGAGGGTGCCCGCGACGGAGGAGAACAGCACGAAGGCGGTCAGGTCGTGGCCGCGGGTCGCCTCGTGCAGGGCGAGCGTGGCGGTGACCTTGGCGCGCAGGACGGCGCTGAACTTCTCGGGGGTGAGGGTGTCGAGGACGCCGTCGTCGACGGTGCCCGCGGTGTGGAACACGGCGGTGAGCGGGTGCTCCTCGGGGACCGCGGCCAGGACGGCGGCGAGCGCGTCATGGTCGGCGGTGTCGCAGGCGGCGACGGTGACCCGGGCGCCCGACTCCTCCAGTTCGGCGCGCAGTTCGGCGGCTCCCGGGGCGTCGGCGCCGCGGCGGCTGACCAGCAGCAGGTGGTCGGCGCCCCGTGCGGCGAGCCAGCGGGCGACGTGGCCGCCCAGGGCCCCGGTGCCGCCGGTGACGAGCAGGGTGCCGGCGGGCCGGAACCCTGCGGGCGCCGGTGCCTCCCCGAGGGGGTGGTGCGCCAGCCGGCGGGCGTAGGTCGCGGTGGCGCGCACGGCGAGCTGGTCCTCCCCGTCACGTCCGGCGAGCACGCCGGCCAGCCGCCGCAGGGTGGTGTCGGCGAGCTCGTCGGGCAGGTCGATCAGACCGCCCCAGCGCTCCGGGTGTTCCAGTGCGACGACCCTGCCCAGGCCCCAGACGGCCGCCTGGGCGGGCCGGGCGAGCTGCTCGGAGCGGGCGGCGGCCACTGCGGTGCGGGTCACGCACCACAGGGGCGCCTCGATGCCGGCGTCGCCCAGGGCTTGCACGGCCGTTGCCGTGAGCAGCAGGCCGGCGGGGACGCCGTCCTCGTCGTGGGTGTCGTCCGCCGCGAGCAGGGACAGTACGCCCGCGAACTCGTGGCCTTCTTCGGCCAGTTCGCGCAGGCGGCCGGACAGGGCCTCGCGCTGCGCACCGGCGACCTCGATGCGGACGGTGTCGGTGCCGAGGGCGCCGGCGACGGTGTCCGGCCATGCCCGGTCGGCGGCGCCGGCCGGTGCGAGCACCAGCCAGGTGCCGGCCGGGTGTGCCGGGCCGGAGGCGGCCGTGCCGGTCAGGGGCTTCCAGGTGACCCGGTAGCGCCAGCCGTCGACGGTGGAGTGTTCCCGGCGCTTGCGGCGCCAGGAGGCCAGGGCCGGCACGACGGCGGTGAGGGTGTCGTCGTCCAGTTCCAGGGAGGAGCCCAGGGCGGAGAGGTCCGCGCGCTCGACGGCCGACCAGAACTCGCTGTCCGCCTCGTCCGCGGGGCCTGCCACGGCGGCTGTCGCCTCGGGCCAGTAGCGCTCGCGCTGGAAGGGGTAGGTCGGCAGCTCGGTGCGGCGGGCGCCGGTACCGGCGAACACGGCGGTCCAGTCGATCCGTACGCCGTGCACGTGGAGCCGGGCGAGGGCCGTGGTGAGTGCCGGGTCCTCGGGGTGGTTGCGGCGCAGGGCGGGGATCGCGGCGGTGCCGTTCTCCTCGTCGGTGGTCGCGCTGACCGCTCCGGAGAGCACGGCGTCCGGGCCGAGTTCGAAGAAGGTGCTCACGCCGCACTCGTCCAGCCGGTGCACGGCGTCGGCGAAGCGGACGGTGGCGCGGACCTGCCCGGTCCAGTACTCCGGCGAGCAGAGCTCGTCGGCCGTGGCGAGTGCGCCGGTGACGGTGGACACCAGCGGCAGCGTGGGCGCGTGGTAGGTGACGCCGGCGGCGATGCGGGCGAAGTCCTCCAGCATCGCGTCCATGTGCGGCGAGTGGAAGGCGTGGCTGACGCGCAGGCGCCCGGTGCGCCGGCCGCGCTCCTCGAAGCGGGCCGCGAGGGCGAGCACCGCGTCCTCGTCGCCCGCGACGACCAGGGACGTGGGGGTGTTGACGGCGGCGACGGAGACGCGTCCCGCGTACTCGGCGAGCAGGGGCAGTACGTCGTCCTCGGCCGCCTCGACGGCGGCCATGGCGCCGCCCGCGGGCAGGGCGGCCATCAGCCGGCCGCGGGCCGCGACGAGGGTGCAGGCGTCGTCCAGGGAGAGGACTCCGGCCGCGTGCGCGGCGGCGAACTCGCCGATGGAGTGCCCGGCGACGTAGTCGGGGCGCAGGCCCCAGGACTCCGCGAGCCGGAACAGTGCCACTTCGAGGGCGAAGAGGGCGGGCTGGGTGTAGCCGGTGTCGTCGAGCAGAGCGGCCTCGGGGGTGTCCGGTGCGGCGAAGAGGATCTCCCGCAGCGGGCGGTCGAGTTCGCGGTCGAAGCGGGCCAGTACGGCGTCCAGTGCCTCGGCGTAGACCGGGTGGCGTTCGTAGAGTTCGCGTCCCATGCCCGGGCGCTGGCTGCCCTGGCCGGTGAAGAGGAAGGCCAGGCGGCCTCGGCCGCGGCTGCCGGTGAGCACGGTCCCGTCGGGGGTTCCGTCGCGCAGGGCGGTCAGGGCGCGGGTGAGCTCGTCGTGGTCGTCGGTGACGACGACCGCGCGGTGCTCCAGGGCCGCCCGGGAGGTGGCGAGGGAGAACGCGAGGTCGGTGAGCGGCAGTTCGGGGTGCTCGTCGAGGTGGGACAGCAGCCGGCCGGCCCGGGCGCGCAGGCCCGCTTCGGTGTGGCCGGACAGCGTCAGGGGGAGGGCTCCGGCCGGGGCCGTCGCACTCGTCCCGGCCGGCTGTTCCGGGGCCTGTTCGAGGACGGTGTGGACGTTGGTGCCGCTGAGTCCGAAGGAGGAGACGCCCGCGCGGCGCGGGTGCCCGGTCTCCGGCCAGGCCGTCGGCTCGGTGAGCAGCCGGATGGCGCCCGAGCTCCAGTCGACGTGCGTGGAGGGCTCGTCGATGTGCAGGCTCTGCGGGACGGCCGCGTGGCGCATGGCCATGACCATCTTGATGACGCTGGCGACGCCGGACGCCATCTGGGTGTGGCCGATGTTGGACTTCACCGAGCCGAGCAGCAGCGGGAGTCCGGGGTCGCGGTCCTGACCGTAGGTGGCCAGCAGGGCCTGCGCCTCGATGGGGTCGCCGAGGGCGGTGCCGGTGCCGTGTCCGTCGACGACGTCGACCTCGGCGGCGGCCACGCCGGCGTTGGCGAGGGCCTGGCGGATGACGCGCTGCTGGGACGGGCCGTTGGGCGCGGTCAGCCCGTTGGAGGCGCCGTCCTGGTTGACGGCGGAGCCGCGGATGACGGCCAGGACCTCGTGCCCGTTGCGCAGGGCGTCGGAGAGCCGCTCGACGAGGACGAGGCCGACGCCCTCGGCCAGGCTCATGCCGTCGGCGGCGTCGGAGTAGGCCTTGCAGCGGCCGTCGGCCGCCATCGCCCGCTGCCGGCTGAAGCCGATGAACGGGAACGGCGAGGCCATGATGCTGACGCCGCCGGCGAGGGCGAGGGAGCTCTCGCCGTTGCGCAGCGACTGGCAGGCCAGGTGCAGGGCGACGAGGGAGGAGGAGCAGGCGGTGTCGAGCGAGACGGCCGGGCCCTCGAAGCCGTAGGTGTAGGACAGGCGGCCGGACAGGACGCTGGAGATGGTGCCGGTGATGGCGTGTCCCTCGGCGCCCTCCGGGGTCGCGGCGTTGGCGGCGTAGTCCTGGTAGCTGGCGCCGATGAAGGTGCCGGTGCTGCTGCCGCGCAGGGCGGCGGGGTCGATGCCGGCGCGCTCCAGCGCCTCCCAGGAGGTCTCCAGCAGCAGCCGCTGCTGGGGGTCCATGGCCAGCGCCTCGCGCGGCGAGATGGCGAAGAAGGAGGCGTCGAAGTCGGCGGCGTCGTGGAGGAAGCCGCCCCGGGTCGAGTAGGTGCGGCCCGGCCGGTCGGGGTCGGGGTCGTAGAGGCCCTCGGTGTCCCAGCCGCGGTCGGTGGGCCACTCGCCGGTGGCGTCGCCGCCCTCGGTGACGAGCCGCCACAGGTCCTCCGGGGAGGCGATGCCGCCCGGGTAGCGGCAGCTCATGCCGATGATGGCGATGGGCTCGTCGTCGGCGGGGGCCGCGGCGGCGTGCACCGCGGCGGCCGTCCCGGTGCCGGCGCCGGCGAGCGCGTCGCGCAGGTGGGCCACGAGCGCGAGCGGGTTGGGGTAGTCGAAGACCATGGTGCTCGGCAGGGCGAGCCCGGTGACGGCGGCGATCCTGTTGCGCAGGTCGACGGCGGTCAGCGAGTCGAAGCCCACGTCGCGGAAGGCCCGCTCCTCGGACAGCACGTCCGGCGAGGCGTGGCCGAGCGCGGTGGCCGCCTCGGTGCGCACCAGGTCCAGCAGGAGCCGGTCCTGCTCGGCCGGGGCCAGTCCGAGCAGCCTGGAGGCGAACTCGCTGCCGGAGGTGTGGACTTCGGTGCTCTCCTCCTCCAGCTGCCGGACCTCGGGCAGGTCCGCGAAGAGGGGGGCGGGCCGCCCGGAGGTGAAGACCGGGTGGTAACGCTCCCAGTCCACGTCGGCGATCGCGAGCACCGTCTCGTCGTCGTCGAGCGCCTGCCGCAGCCCGGTGAGGGCCAGTTGGGGCTCCATGAAGACGAGTCCGCTGCGGCGGATCTGGCCGGGGTCGACGCGGCCGAGCTTCAGGTCGTCGGCCCAGATGCCCCAGGAGACGGCCGTGGCGCGGGCGCCCCGGGCGCGGCGGTGCTCGGCGAGGGCGTTGAGGTAGGCGTTGCCGGCGACGTAGGCGGCGTGCGCCCCGCTGCCCCACATGCCCGCGGTGGAGGAGTACAGGACGAAGGCGTCGAGCTCGTCGTCGTCGAGGAGTTCGTCGAGGTGCCGGGCGCCGGTGACCTTGGCGTCGACGACCCGCGCAAACTCGTCGAGGGTCGTGTCGGCGAGCGTCGCGAGCTCGATGGTGACGGCTGTGTGGACGACCGTACGGACGGTGCGGCCGTCGGCCTTGAGCGCGCTGAGTATTTCCGCGACGGCATCGCGGTCCGTCAGGTCGCAGGCGACGGCGGTGGCTTCGCAGCCCAGTTCGGCGAGTTCCTGCACGAGTTCCGCCGCGCCGGGTGCCGCCGGGCCGCGGCGGCTGGTCAGCACGATGTGCTCGGCGCCCTGCCGGGCGAGCCAGCGGGCCAGGTGCGGGGCGAGGGTGCCGGTACCGCCGGTGACGAGGGTGGTGCCGCGGGGCGACCAGGGACGGGCCGGGGCGGCGTCCGCGGAGGCGGCGCGCACGATGCGGCGGGCGAGGACGCCCGAGGCGCGGACGGCGAGCTGGTCCTCGCCGGTGCGGCCGGCGAGGGCGGCGGCCAGGCGTTCGGCGGCGCGCCGGTCGAGCTGCTCGGGCAGGTCGACGACGCCGCCCCAGCGCTGCGGGTGTTCGAGGGCGGCCGTCCAGCCGAGGCCGTGGATCTGGGCCTGGGCGGGCCGGGTCAGCCGGTCCGCGCGGCCGGTGGAGACCGCGCCGCGGGTCAGGCACCACAGGGGTGCGTCGATGCCGGCGTCGCCCAGTGCCTGGACGAGCGTGACGGTCAGGGCGAGCCCGGTGGTGAGCGCCGGGTGGTCGGCGTCCTGCTCCTCGGCCGCGGCCAGCAGGGACACCACTCCCGTGAGGTCCTCGGCGCCTTCGAGCTCCTGCAGTCGCGCGGTCAGTGCCGTGCGGTCCGTGCAGGCGTCGTCCAGGACGAGCGTGCGCGGGACGGCGCCGTGGGCGGCGAGGGCGTCCGTGACGTCGGCGGCGTCGGTCCCCTCGGCGGTGACGACGAGCCAGGTGCCGGTCAGGGCCGCGGCGGGCAGGCCGGTCAGCGGCTTCCATGTGGCGTGGTAGCGCCAGGAGTCCACGGTCGACAGGTCGCGGCGGCGCTTGCGCCAGTGCGACAGCGCCGGGAGCACCGGGGCCAGGGAGGTGCGGTCCAGGTGCAGGCTGGAGGCGAGGGAATCGACGTCCTCCGCCTCGACCGCGGTCCAGAACTCCGCGTCCGCGGGGTCGGTCTGGTGGCGGTCCGGTGCCGCGGTGGGGACGGCCCACAGGTGTTCGCGCTGGAAGGCGTAGGTGGGCAGCGGCACGTGGCGGGCCCCGGTGCCGGCGAAGACGCGGGACCAGTCGGCGGTCGCGCCCCGGACGAAGGCCTCGGCGAGCGAGGTCAGGAAGCGGTCGGTGCCGCCGGCCTCGCGCCGGAGCGTACCGAGCACCGCGGCCCGGGTCTCCGCCGTCTCGGCCGTCTCCTGGACGGCCATGGCGAGCACGGGGTGGGAGCTGACCTCGATGAAGAACCGGTGGTTCTGCGCGAGGAGTTCGCGCACGGCGGGCTCGAAGCGGACGGTTCCGCGGAGGTTGGTGTACCAGTAGTCGGCGTCGAGGCCGGTGGTGTCCAGCCAGTCGCCGGTGACGGTGGAGAAGAAGGGCACCTGCGCGGGCCGCGGGCGGACCGGCGCGAGGACGCCGTGCAGTTCGTCCCGCAGCAGCTCCACCTGTGCGGAGTGCGAGGCGTAGTCGACGGCGATGCGCCGGGCGCGGACGTCCTGGGCGGTCAGTTCGGCCCGGAGGGCCTCCAGCGGCTCGGGGGCGCCCGAGACGACGACGGAGCGGGGCCCGTTGACGGCGGCGACGGACAGGCCCTCGTACGCGGCGAGGCGCTCTTCGGCCTCGGCCACGGGCAGCGGGACCGACATCATGCCGCCGGATCCGGCCAGCACCCGGGCGATGGCCTGGCTGCGCAGCGCCACGACGCGGGCGGCGTCCTGCAGCGACAGGGCGCCGGAGACGGCGGCCGCGGCGATCTCGCCCTGCGAGTGGCCGACGACGGCGTCGGGGGTGATGCCGTGGGAGCGCCACAGTTCGGCCAGCGAGACCATGACGGCGAACGAGGCGGGCTGGACGACGTCGACGCGGTCCAGGGTGGGCGCGCCCTCGGCCTGGCGCAGGACGTCGATCAGCGACCAGTCGGTGAACTCCGCGAGGGCGGCCGCGCATTCGTGCAGGCGCTCGGCGAAGACCGGGGACTCCTCCAGCAGTCGCGCCCCCATGCCGGCCCACTGGGAGCCCTGGCCGGGGAAGACGAACACGGTCCTGCCGTCGGTGTCGGCGGTGCCCTGGACGACGCCCGGGGCCGACTGGCCCTCGCCGAGGGCCCGGAGGGCCGCTGCCTGCTCGTCGCCGCCGGTGCCGACGACGACGGCGCGGTGCTCGAAGAGCGCGCGCGAGGCGATCAGGCTGTGGCCGGTGTCGAGGGCGCCGGGCGGCTGCTCGCCGTCGAGGAGGGCTGCGAGGTTGGCGGCCTGGGCGCGCAGGGCGCCCGGGGTCCGCGCGGACAGCACCCAGGGGACGGCGCCACCGGCCACCGGTCGGGTTTCCGGCGCGGGGGCCGGCTCCTGGGGCCGGGGGGCCTCTTCGAGGACCGTGTGGGCGTTGGTTCCGCTGATGCCGAAGGAGGAGACCGCGCAGCGGCGCGGGCGCTCGCCCTCGGGCCAGTCGGTGCGGTCGGTCAGCAGCGAGACCGCGCCGGAGGTCCAGTCGACGTGGCTGGAGGGGGTGTCGGCGTGCAAGGTGCGCGGCAGTTCGCCGTTGCGCAGCGCCATGACCATCTTGATGATGCCGGCCACGCCGGCCGCCGACTGGGTGTGGCCGATGTTGGACTTCACCGAGCCCAGCAGCAACGGGTGCGCCGGGTCGCGGTCCTGGCCGTAGGTGGCCAGCAGGGCCTGCGCCTCGATCGGGTCGCCGAGGGCGGTGCCGGTGCCGTGCGCCTCGACCGCGTCGACGTCCGCCGGGGTCAGTCCGGAGTCGGCGAGGGCCTGGCGGATGACGCGCTGCTGGGACGGGCCGTTGGGTGCGGACAGGCCGTTGGAGGCGCCGTCCTGGTTGATGGCCGAGCCGCGTACGACGGCGAGGACCTCGTGCCCGTTGCGCTGCGCGTCGGAGAGCCGTTCCAGGACGAGGATGCCGACGCCCTCGGCGAGCGTCATGCCGTCGGCGCCTTCGGAGAACGCCTTGCACCGGCCGTCGCCCGCGAGGGCCCGCTGCCGGCTGAAGGCGACGAAGGAGCTGGGGTTGGTCATCACCGTCGCGCCGCCGGCCAGGGCCAGGGAGCTCTCGCCGTTGCGCAGCGACTGGCAGGCCAGGTGCAGGGCGACCAGGGAGGAGGAGCAGGCGGTGTCGACGGTGACGGCCGGTCCTTCGAGGCCGAAGAGGTAGGCCAGCCGCCCGGAGAGCACGCTGGGGCTGGTGCCGGTCACCAGGTGGCCGGCGGAGGGGTCGTCGACGCCGAGCCCGTACTCCTGGTAGGTGGAGCCGATGAAGGTGCCGGTGGCGCTGGAGTGGACGGTGGCGGGGTCGATGCCGGCCTGCTCGAACGCCTCCCAGGTGGTCTCCAGCAGCAGCCGCTGCTGGGGGTCCATCGCGAGGGCCTCGCGGGGCGAGATGCCGAAGAAGCCGGCGTCGAACTCGCCCGCGTCGTGCAGGAATCCGCCCTGGGTGGAGTACGTGGTGCCGGGGTTGTCCGGGTCCGGGTGGTACAGGCCGGTGGCCCAGCCGCGGTTGACGGGGAAGTCGGAGATGGCGTCGACGCCGTCGGAGACGAGCTGCCAGAACTGCTCCGGGGAGCGGACGCCGCCGGGGAAGCGGCAGCTCATGCCGACGATGGCGATGGGCTCGTCGTAGCCGCCCGGCGAGAGTGTGGCCGCGGCCTGCGCCGGCTCGGCCTGGCTGCCCAGGAGTTCGGCGCGCAGGTGGCGCGCGAGGGCGGCGGGGGTCGGGTAGTCGAAGACCAGCGTGGCAGGCAGGGACAGGCCGGTGAGCTCGGCCAGCCGCTTGCGCAGCTCGACGGCGGTCAGCGAGTCGAAGCCCGCTTCGCGGAAGGCCCGCCGCTCGGCGATGCCGTCGGCGGAGGTGTGGCCGAGGACGACGGCCGCCTCGGTGCGCACCAGGTCGGCGAGCAGGCGCTCCTGCTCGTCCGCCCCCAGGCCCTGCAGGCGTGCGGCGAACTCCGGCACGGCGCTCTCGCCACCGGCCTGCTCCAGGGCGCGCACGCCCGGCAGTTCGTCGAAGAGGACGCTGGGGCGCGAGGAGGTGAAGACGGGGTGGTAGCGGTCCCAGTCGATGTCGGCGACCGTGACGGTGACGTCCTGCTGGACGACCGCGCGGCGCAGTTCGGCGATGGCGGTCGCGGGGGCGAGGAAGCGCAGCCCCGTCCGCTGCAGCCGGCCGGCGACGGCCTCGTGGGTGGCCATGCCGAGTTCGCCCCAGGGGCCCCAGGCCACGGAGGTGGCGGGCAGGCCGCGGGACCGCCGGTGTTCGGCGAGGGCGTCGAGGTAGGCGTTGGCGGCGCCGTAGGCGCTCTGCCCGGCGCTGCCCCACACGCCGGCGATCGAGGAGACCAGGACGAAGAAGTCGAGGTCGTGGCCGTCGAGGAGGGCGTCGAGGTGGGCCGCGCCGAGCATCTTGGCGGCCATGGCGTCCGCGGCGGCCTCCAGGGAGGTCTCGCCGAGAGCGGCCGCCTGTCCGACGCCGGCTGCGTGCACGACGCCGGTCAGCGGGTACTCGTCCGGGACGGAGGCCAGCAGCGCGGCGAGCGCGGCGCGGTCGGCGGTGTCGCAGGCCGCAATCGTGACCCGGGCGCCCGACTCCTCCAGTTCGGCGGCCAGTTCGGCCGCTCCGGGGGCGTCGGGGCCGCGGCGGCTGGTGAGGAGGAGGTGTTCGGCGCCGCTGCGGGCGAGCCAGCGGGCGACCTCGGCGCCGAGCGCTCCGGTGCCGCCGGTGACGAGCACGGTGCCGCGCGCGGTGAAGGCGTCGGCCGTGGGCAGTTCGGCGAGCGGGTGGCTCACCAGGCGCCGGCCGAGGGCACCGCCCGTGCGGATCGCGACCTGGTCCTCGCCGCCCCGGGTGGCGAGGAGGCTGACGAGCTGCTGGGTGGCGGGCGCGTCGAGGACGGGCGGCAGGTCGATCAGGCCGCTCCACGACTGCGGGTGTTCCAGGGCGGCGACGCGGCCCAGGCCCCAGACCGCCGCCTGGAGGGGGCTGGTGAGCGGGTCGGCGGCGCCGGTGGTGACCGCGCCGCGGGTCAGGGCCCATAGGGGGGCGGTGAGACCGGTGTCGGCGAGCGCCTGGATCAGGACGATGCTGAGCGCGAGCCCGGCCGGCAGTTCGGCGACGGGTGAGCCGTGCTCGTCGGCGAGGGGAAGCAGGGACAGCACGCCGGAGAAGGTCCGCTCCGTACCGCTCAACGCTTCGAGGCGGGCGGCGAGTTCGGCGCGGTCGCGGCAGGCGGCGTCCAGCACGAGCGTCTCGAACTGGGCGCCGTGACCGCGCAGTGCGTCCAGGATCTCGTCGCTGTCGGTCCCTTCGGCGGTCACGACCAGCCAGGTGCCGTTCAGGACGGGTGCAGCGGCCGCCCGGACCGGGCGCCAGGCGACGCGGTAGCGGGTGGAGTCCAGCAGCGCCTTCTCCTGCCGCAGCTGGCGCCAGGAGGACAGGGCGGGCAACAGCGCGTAGAGGGAGGCGTGTTGTTCGTCGCGCAGGCCGAGAAGCCCGGCGAGCCCTGCGGCGTCACCGCGCTCGACGGCGCTCCACAGCTCGGCGTCCGCCGGGTCGGAGGCGGCGGCCTGCGTGCTGCGGGCCGGGGCGGCCTCGGGCCAGTAGCGCTCGTGCTGGAAGGCGTACGTGGGCAGGTCGACCGTACGGGCGCCGGTGCCGGCGAGGTACGCGGGCCAGTCGACGGCCGTGCCGTGGACGTGCAGGCGGGCCAGCGCGGTGGCCGCGCAGCGCTCCTCGCCGCGTCCGGTGCGCAGCAGCGGGACGATGTGTACGTCCGCCGCGTCGCCGAGGGCTTCCTGCGCGACGGCCGACAGCACGCTGTCGGGGCCGAGTTCGAGGAAGGTGCCGGCGCCGCAGTCGTGCGCGGCGTGCATGGTGTCGGCGAAGCGGACGGCGCCGCGGGCGTGCGCGACCCAGTAGTCCGCGGAGCGCAGTTCGTCGTCGGTGGCGGGCCGTCCGGTCAGGCCGGAGACGACGGTCACGGCCGGTGCGTGGTAGGTGAGCCCGGCGGCGATCTCGCGCAGCCCGTCGAGCGCGGGCTCCATGAGCGGCGAGTGGAAGGCGTGGCTGACCGTCAGGCGCTTGGTCTTGCGGCCCTGGGCGGCGAAGTGGGCGGCGATCTCCTCGGCGGCCGCCAGCTCTCCGGCGACCACGACGCTGTGGGGGCCGTTGACGGCGGCGAGGGAGACCTCCTGCTCGCGCCCGGCGAGCAGCGGCGCGACCTCGTCCTCGCCGGCCTGAAGGGAGATCATCGCGCCGCCTGCGGGCAGCGCCGCCATGACCCGTCCCCGCGCGGTCACCAGGCGGGCCGCGTCGGGCAGCGAGAGGACGCCTGCGACGTGCGCGGCGGTGATCTCGCCGATGGAGTGGCCCAGCAGCACGTCGGGGCGGATGCCCCAGGTGCCGAGCAGCCGGTGGAGCGCGACCCCGATGGCGAACAGCGCGGGCTGGGTCCACTCGGTGCGGTCCAGCAGCGCCGCCTCCGGGCTGCCCTCCGGGGCGAACAGGACGTCCTTGAGGGGGCGGTCCAGGTGCGGGTCGAGGGCGGCGGTCACCTCGTCGAGGGCCTGGGCGAACGCGGGGAAGCGGGCGGCGAGTTCACGGCCGGCGCCGGGGCGCTGGCTGCCCTGCCCGGAGAACACCACGGCCAGCTTGCCCGCGCCGCCGACCTCGCCCTCGGTGAGCGCGGAGCCCGGCCGGTCGGCGGCCAGGTCGGCGAGGGCGCTCAGCAGTTCGTCGCGGTCGCCGACGACGACGGCGCGCTGGTCGAAGGCCGAGCGGGTGGTGGCCAGGGAGAGCGCGACATCGGCCGGGTCGAGGGCGGGGCGCTCGTCCAGGAAGGACCGCAGGCGGGCGGCCTGGTCGCGCAGCGCGGCCCGGCTCCTGCCCGACAGCGTCCAGGGCACGACGGCCGGGGTGAGCGCCGGCTCGTCGCGCTGCTCGGCGACGGCCGACGGCTCCTCGACGATGAGGTGCGCGTTCGTACCGCTGAAGCCGAAGGAGGAGATACCGGCCCGGCGCGGCCGGCCCGTCTCCGGCCAGGCGGTCTCCTCGGCGAGCAGGCGCACCGCTCCGGCGTCCCACTCCACGTGCGAGGAGGGCACGTCGGCGTGCAGCGTGCGGGGCAGCACGCCCTTGTCCATGGCCATGACCATCTTGATGACGCCGGCCACGCCGGCCGCCGCCTGGGTGTGGCCGATGTTGGACTTCACCGAGCCCAGCAGCAACGGGTGCGCCGGGTCGCGGTCCTGGCCGTAGGTGGCCAGCAGGGCCTGCGCCTCGATCGGGTCGCCGAGCGTGGTGCCGGTGCCGTGCGCCTCGACCGCGTCGACGTCCGTGACGGACAGGCCGGCGCCGGCCAGCGCCTGGCGGATCACCCGCTGCTGGGACGGGCCGTTGGGGGCGGTCAGCCCGTTGGAGGCGCCGTCCTGGTTGACGGCGGAGCCCCGTACGACGGCCAGGACGCGGTGCCCGTTGCGGCGGGCGTCGGAGAGCCGTTCGAGGACGAGCACGCCGACGCCCTCGGACCAGCCGACGCCGTCGGCACTGTCGGAGAAGGCCTTGCAGCGGCCGTCCTCGGACAGGCCGCGCTGCCGGGAGAACTCGATGAGGGCACCGGGCGTCGACATCACCGTGACACCGCCGGCCAGGGCCAGCGAGCACTCACCCGCGCGCAGGGCCTGCATCGCCCAGTGCATGGCGACGAGCGAGGACGAGCACGCCGTGTCGACGGTGACGGCGGGGCCCTCCAGGCCGAGGGTGTAGGACACGCGCCCGGAGGCGATGCTCGGGGAGGTGCCGCTGCCCTGGTGGCCCTCGAACTGCCCGCCGGCGAGCGTTTGCGCGTAGTCGTTGTACATGACGCCGGCGAACACGCCGGTGCGGCTGCCGCGCAGGGACACCGGGTCGATGCCGGCCCGCTCGATCGCCTCCCAGGACGCCTCCAGCAGCAGCCGCTGCTGCGAGTCGGTGGCCAGGGCCTCGCGGGGGCTCATGCCGAAGAACGCGGGGTCGAACTCGGGCGCGTCGTGCAGGAATCCGCCGAAGCGGGTGTAGGAGGTGCCGAGGTGGTCCGGGTCCGGGTCGTAGAGCGCCTCCAGGTCCCAGCCGCGGTCGGTGGGCAGGCCCGAGATGGCGTCGGCGCCCTCGCTGACCAGCCGCCACAGGTCCTCGGGCGAGGCGACGCCGCCCGGGTAGCGGCAGCTCATGCCGACGATGACGACGGGGTCCTGGTCGGTGGCGGCGAGTGGTGCGGCCGCCGTGACGGCGGCCTCGGAGCCCATGAGTTCGCCGAGGACGTGCGCGGCGAGCGCGCTGACGGTCGGGTAGTCGAAGACCACCGTGGCGGCGGTGCGCAGGCCGGTGGCCGCGCGGAGCCGGTTGCGCAGCTCCACGGCGGTCAGGGAGTCGAAGCCCAGGTCGCGGAACGGGCGTTCCGCGTCGATCTCGGCGGCACCGGAGTGGCTGAGCACGGCGGCCACTTGACCGGCCACGAGGTCGCGCACCACCTCGGTGCGGTCGGTCTGCTCCAGCCTGGAGAGCTGCTGGACGAGGCTCACGGCGGTCTCCGAACCGGCGACCACCGAGCGGCGGGCCGGGGTGCGCACGAGGCCGCGCATCAGCGCCGGCACCTCGCCCCGGGCCCGCAGGACGGACAGGTCCAGCCTGACCGGGAGCAGGACGCCGGCCGCGGTGGCGGTCGCGGCGTCGAAGAGCGCGACGCCCTGGTCCTCGGTGAGCGCGGGCGTGCCCATGCGCTCCAGGCGTTCGAGGTCGGCCCCGGTCAGCCCGCCGGTCATGCCGCCGGTGGGCGCCCACGGGCCCCAGCCCAGGGAGAGGCCCGGCAGCCCCTCGGCGCGGCGCAGCCGGGCGACGGCGTCGACGAAGGCGTTCGCGGCGGCGTAGTTGCCCTGGCCCGCTGCGCCCACGGTGCCGGAGAGGGAGGAGAAGACGACGAAGGCGGCCAGGTCCAGCCCCCGGGTGGCCTCGTGGAGGTGCCACACGGCGTCGGCCTTGGGGCGCAGCACCGTGCTGATCCGTTCGGGGGTCAGCGACGCGATCAGGCCGTCGTCGAGCGTGCCGGCGCTGTGCACGACGGCGGTGACGGGGTGTTCGGCGGGCACGGCGGCCAGCAGCCGCCCGACGGCGGAGCGGTCGGCGAGGTCGCAAGCCTCGACGGTCACCTGTGCGCCGTGGTGGGACAGTTCGGCGACGAGTTCGCCGGCGCCCTCGGCGGCGGCGCCCCGGCGGCTGACGAGCAGCAGGTGCCGCACGCCGCGCTCGGCGACCAGGTGCCGGGCCAGTACGCGGCCCAGGCCGCCGGTGGCACCGGTGAGCACGACGGTGCCCTCGGGGTTCCACTGCTCGCCGGCCTCCGGTGCCTGGGCGCGGGCGAGCCGGGCCGCGAGCACGGTTCCGTCGCGGAGGGCGGTCTGGGGCTCGTCCGCCGCCAGGGCCCGGGCGAGCTGCGGCGCGCCGGACCCGTCGGGGGCGAGGTCCACCAGGCCGAAGCGGCCGGGGTGTTCGGCCTGTGCGGCACGCACCAGGCCCCAGACGGCGGCGGCCGCCGGGTCCGGCGCCTCGCGCCCGTCGGCGGTGACCGCGCCGCGGGTGACGAACACCAGGCGGGAGTCGGCGTATTGCTCGTTCTCCAGCCAAGTCCTCAGCTGTTCAAGGACGTCGGCGGTGCGGGCGTGTGCCGAGGCGACCGGGTCGTCGTCGGCGGTGCCGGCGACGGGGGCGAGCACGATGCCAGGCGCCTCGGCCGCCTCGGCGTCGGGGCCGGGCAGGGCCGTGACCGTGAGGCCGGGCGTCCCGGCGAGGCCGAAGAGGTCGGGGCCGTGGACGGCCACGGTCGAGGGCACGGTCCCGGCGGGGTCCGGCAGCGGGGTCCAGCGCAGCTCGAACAGGGCCTCGCGGCCGAGGGAGGCGGCGGCGCCCAGCCGCTCGTCCGGCATCGCGCGCAGGACGAGCGAGCCGACGGAGGCCACGAGGGCGCCCTCGGTGTCGGCGACCGCGATCGCCACCGCGTCCTCGTCGGTACGGGTCAGCTTCACGCGGACCGTCGTCGCCCCGCTCGCGTGCAGGGACACGTCCTGCCACGAGAAGGGCAGGCCGCCGCGGGCCTCCTCGCCGAGACCGGCGAAGGCCGAGGCGTGCAACGCGGCGTCCAGCAGGGCCGGGTGGATGCCGAAGGAACCGGTGTCGGAGGTTCCGGTCTCCGGCAGCGTCACCTCGGCGTAGACGTCGTCACCGGCGGTCCAGGCCGCGCGCAGGCCCTGGAACAGGGGGCCGTACGCGAAGCCGCTGTCGGCGATGCGGTCGTAGAAGCCGTCGAGGTCCACCGGCCGGGCGCCGGCGGGGGGCCAGACGGCGGCGTCGAAGGCGGTGCGGTGCTCGCCGGCGACGAGCGTGCCGACGGCGTGCTGCGCCCAGGGGAGCTCCTCGGGCCCGTCGGGGCGGGAGTGGATGCTCAGGGTGCGGCGGCCGGACTCGTCCGGGCTGCCGACCCACACCTGCACCTGCACGCCGCCCTCCGCGGGCAGGACCAGGGGCGCGGCCAGGGTGAGTTCCTCGATGCGGTCGCAGCCGGTCTCGTCCCCGGCGCGGACGGCCAGCTCCAGGAAGGCGGTGCCCGGGAGCAGTACCGTGCCGCGCACGGCGTGGTCGGCCAGCCAGGGGTGAGTGCGCAGCGACAGCCGGCCGGTCAGCAGCAGGCCGTCGGAGTTGGCGACGGACACGGCCGCGGCCAGCAGCGGGTGGCGGGCGGCGCCCAGGCCCGCGGCGCGGACGTCGCCGCCCTGTGCGGCCACGCCCTTGGCCCAGTAGCGGCGGTGCTGGAAGGCGTAAGTGGGCAGGTCCGTGCGCCGGGCGCCGGTGCCGTCGAACCAGGCCTTCCACTGGACGGCCACGCCCCGCAGGTGCAGGTCGGTCAGCGCGGTGGTGAGCGTCTCGGCCTCGGGGCGGCCCGGCCGCAGCACGGCGAGCGTGGCGGGGGCGGCCTCGGAGTTCTCGCCGAGGCAGGCCTGGGCCATGGCGGAGAGGACGCCGTCGGGGCCCAGTTCGAGGAAGGCGCCGACGCCGTGGCCGCTCAGCCAGGTCACGGTGTCGGCGAACCGGACGGCGTGGCGGGCGTGGTCCACCCAGTAGTCGGCGGAGGTCAGCTGCTCAACGGTGGCGAGGGTGCCGGTGAGGCCGGAGACGACGGGGAGGACGGGTGCTTGCGGCGCGAGGCCGGAGACGACGGTGCGGAACTCCTCGAGCATGGGTTCCATGAGCGGGGAGTGGAAGGCGTGCGAGACCTGGAGCTGCTTGGTCTTGCGGCCCAGCTCGGTGAAGTGCCCGGCAATGGCGGTGACTTCGTCCGCCGCACCGGCGACGACGACGGCGTCGGGTCCGTTGATGGCGGCGATCGAGGCCCGGTCCTGCAGGTTCTCCAGCAGGGGCAGGACCTCGTCCTCGGCCGCCTCCAGGGCGACCATGACGCCGCCGGCGGGCAGCGCCTGCATGAGTCGGCCGCGGGCCAGCACCAGGGCCGCGGCGTCGGCCGCCGAGAAGACCCCGGCCACGTGCGCGGCCGCGATCTCGCCGATGGAGTGGCCGGCGACGAAGTCCGGCTTGATGCCGAGGGATTCGGCCAGCCGGTACAGCGCGACCTCGATCGCGAAGAGGGCGGGCTGTGCGTAGCCGGTCTCGTTCAGCAGCGCGGCCTCGGGCGTGCCCCCGGCGGCGAACAGCACGTTCCTCAGGGGACGTTCGAGGCCCTCGTCGAAGTGGGCGAGGATCTCGTCGAGCGCGGCGGCGAAGACGGGGAAACGGGCGTGGAGTTCGCGTCCCATGCCCGGCCGCTGGGAGCCCTGGCCCGCGAAGAGGAAGGCGAGCTTGGGGCGGCCCTGCACGGTGCCCTGGTCCAGGCCCGGAGCCGGTTCGCCGGCGGCCAGCGCGGTCAGCGCGGCGAGGGCCCGGTCACGGTCGGCGGTGGTGAAGGCGGCGCGGTGCTCGAAGCCGGAGCGGGCGGTGGCCAGGGAGTGCGCCACGTCCACGGGTGCGAGGTCGGGGCGGGAGGTGAGGAGGTCCAGCAGCCGGGCGGCCTGGGCGCGCAGCGCTTCCCGGGTCCGGCCGGAGACCAGCCACGGGACGGCGCCGGCAGCGATGGTGGCCGTCTCCCCCGCGTCCTCGCCGTCTGCTTCGGAGTCCCGCCCGGACGGGGCCTCTTCGAGGATCGTGTGCGCGTTGGTGCCGCTGAGCCCGAAGGAGGAGATGCCGGCCCGGCGCGGTTCCCCGCCCTGCGGCCACGGGGTCTGCTCGGTCAGCAGGCGCACGGCGCCCGCTGTCCAGTCCACGTGCGAGGACGGTGCGTCCACGTGCAGGGTGCGGGGCAGGATGCCGTGCTGCATGGCCAGCACCATCTTGATGACGCCGGCCATGCCGGCCGCCGCCTGGGTGTGCCCGAGGTTGGACTTGACGGAGCCCAGCAGCAGCGGGTGGTCCTCGGCGCGGTTGCGGCCGTAGGTCGCGATGAGCGCCTGGGCCTCGACCGGGTCGCCCAGGGTGGTGGCCGTGCCGTGCGCCTCGACGACGTCGACCTCGTCGGCCGAAAGCCGTGCGCTGACCAGCGCCTGCTCGATCACCCGTTGCTGGGACGGGCCGTTGGGCGCGGTCAGGCCGTTGGAGGCGCCGTCCTGGTTGACGGCGGAGCCCCGGATGACGGCCAGGATCCGGTGCCCGTTGCGGCGGGCCGCCGAGAGCCGTTCCAGGACCACCACGCCCACGCCCTCGGCCCAGCCCGTGCCGTCGGCGGAGTCGGCGAAGGAGCGGCAGCGCCCGTCGGCGGACAGCCCGCCCTGGCGGCTGAACTCCACGAAGGTCGTGGGTGCGGACATCACCGTGACACCCGCGGCCAGCGCCAGGGAGCACTCGCCCTGGCGCAGGGAGTGGGCGGCCAGGTGCAGGGCCACCAGGGACGACGAGCAGGCGGTGTCGACCGTCACCGCCGGGCCCACGGCCCCGAAGAAGTAGGAGAGCCGGCCCGACAGGACGCTGGTGGCGGTGCCGGTCAGGGTGAAGCCCTGGGCGTCGTCGTCCGGGCCCACCCGGTACTCCTGGGGCATGGCCCCGACGAAGACGCCCGTGCGGGTGCCCCGGACCGCGGCCGGGTCGATGCCGGCCCGCTCGAAGGCCTCCCAGGAGGACTCCAGCAGCACCCGCTGCTGGGGGTCCATCGCGAGGGCCTCGCGCGGGGAGATCCCGAAGAATCCGGCGTCGAACTCGGCCGCGTCGTGCAGGAATCCGCCGGAGAACTCCCCCGCGCCCTCCGTCTGCAGCTCCCAGCCGCGGTCGTCGGGGGTCCCCGTGATGCCGTCCTCGCCCGCGACGAGCAGGGACCAGAGTTCCTCGGGGGTCGTCACACCCCCGGGGAAGCGGCAGCTCATGCCCACGATCGCAATGGGCTCCCGGGCCGCGGCCTCCAGTTCGCCCACCCGCTGCCGGGACCGCCGCAGATCGGCGCTCGCCCGCTTCAGGTAGTCCCGGAGCTTCTGTTCCTTGTCCATCTTCGCCACGTTCAACTCAACCCATCTCAAGACCGACGGACAGCAGAGGATTTCGCTGTGGGCACCCGGCACTCGGCATGGCTGTTCCCCAGCGAATGAGTCATCAGGAGGCCCCGCACGGGGCACTGCTCGACGTCCCGCACGTCACGCGCCCAGTGTGGTGGGGGCGTGGCGCCGGATTCCCTAGAGTCGGCCGACCCGGGTTCCGCGGCGGGTGTGAGCAGGTGTTTCTCGGGCGAGCCCTACCAGCTCGCCGCGGCGAGCAGCTCGCCGTGGTCGCGCACGCGGCCGGCCTGGCGGAGGTCGGACTCCACCATCATCCGCATCAGTTCCTCGAAGCCGACCTCCGGCTCCCAGCCCAGCTCCCGGCGGGCGTTGCGGGAGTCGGCGCACAGCGTCTCGACCTCGGCGGGCCGCACCAGCGCGGGGTCCACCACGACGTGCTCCTCCCAGTCCAGGCCGACGGTCTCGAAGGCGATGCGGGCCGCGTCCCGCACGGAGTGCATCTGCCCGGTGCCCACCACGTAGTCCCCCGGCCGGTCCTGTTGCAGCATCAGGTGCATCGCGCGGACGTAGTCCCCCGCGAAGCCCCAGTCACGTACCGCATCGAGGTTGCCGAGCAGGAGCTTGTCCTGGAGACCCAGTTTGATCTGTGCGACCGCGAGGGAGATCTTCCGGGTCACGAACTCCGCGCCGCGGCGGGGCGATTCGTGGTTGAAGAGGATCCCCGACACCCCGAACACCCCGTAGGACTCGCGGTAGTTCTGGGTGATGTAGTGGCCGTATGCCTTGGCCACTCCGTAGGGGCTGCGCGGGTGGAAGGAGGTCCGCTCGCTCTGCGGCGACTCCACCACCTTTCCGAACATCTCGGAGGAGGATGCCTGGTAGAAGCGGATCCGGCCCTGACCGTCGCCCCCGCTCCCGGACTTGCCCAGACCGCTCACCATCCGGATCGCCTCCAGCATGCGCAGCACGCCGGTGCCGTTCACCTCGGTGACGAGCTCCGGCTGCTGCCATGACATGGGCACGAAGGAGATGGCCCCGAGGTTGTAGACCTCGTCCGGCTGCACGAGGTCGACGGCCGAGACCAGGCTCCCCTGGTCCATCAAGTCGCCGTGCACGAAGGACAGGTCGGGTATCAGCTTGGCCACCCGGTCCTTCCGCGGATTGGCCTGCCCCCTGGTCAGACCCCACACCTGGTAACCCTCGGCGAGCAGATGCTCGGCGAGGTACGAGCCGTCCTGCCCGGTGATTCCGGTGATCAGCGCGCACTTGGACATTCGGTCCCCTTTCACTGCCACGGACAAAGCCGGTCGAGGGACATGAGTCCTCACCAGCGCTCGGCAGGTTCACGGAACCACGAGGCGTCCTAAGAAATTCAGGAGTCTTCGGCGCGGGCCGCCTCAGGCGGGTGCGGGAACGGGGTGCCGCCTGCCATTGCGGAGCCGACCTGTGGCACGGGGGCCGTGTCCGGGCTGCCGGCGTGCTGACGCAGCCGGAGGCTGTGACGCAACCTCGCTCCGCGTAGCCCAGCCTGGTCAGTTGCGAGCAGCAGGGCATATCGCCCTGCTGCAGGGGGTTGTGCCAGGGGGCGTCGGCCTGGCGGGTGTTGCTCGGCGTCCAGGCTTTCGCCGGCTCAGCTCTGTTTCGCGGCTCGTTCGATGAGGCCGGACAGCAGTGGTGCGATCGAGGCGGCGAGCGGGCTCGCGGCGAATGTCTGGAGACTGGTGTCCGAGAGGGTGCAGGCGCGTGAGGTGAACAGCCAGCGGCCGTGGTGGCGTGCGAGGGTGTCGGAGTAGCGGCCCTGTACGACGTGCCCGCTGAACTCGGGGCTTTGCGTAAACAGGTTGACCTCGCAGTTACTGGTGGCGGTCTCCCCGTCGACGTCGATGACGAAGCCGCTCTGGACGTGGTGCAGGCCGAGGTCGGCGGCAAGGATGATCTCGGCGAACTCTTTGATCATCTGGGAGCCGCGGAGGCTGAGCCCGACGGGCGGGTAGTCGAGGCGGGCGTCTTCGGCGAACAGGCTGATGAATGCCTCGGAGGGGCCGTAGTCGGCGTAGTAGGCGTAGCGCTGCACGAGGTCGACGATCATGGCGTGGTCGGCGGCTTCTTGCAGGTATGCGTCATCTCGGCTGGTCATGACACTCCGCTCCGGGGTGCGCCCCGGGTCGAGGAATGGGCGGCCGGGCCCAGGTTGGCCGGGCCGTGGACATCCGCGCGGTACGGCGACGCGGCCGGCTGGAGGCGGCAGGCGGGAACGTGTGCGAGGTGCGGGGTCAGGAGGCTGGCGGGTTGTTCAGGCGGCTCCACCACCAGGCGATGCTGTCGACCGGTAGCGGCTGGGTGTCGGGGTGGTCGGCGCGGGGGTTGTCGGCTGGGGTATCTTCGGCGCTGCCATGTTCGGAAAGCCCAACGTTTCCCCTTTCGCCTGGATCGCGTTCACGTGCCCGGTAAACGGCCGATGCATGTCGCCGCCATCCGTACCCGAGGCAGCCCGGTCCCAAGCCGTTGAACCGGCCACCGCCGGTGTACCGCGAAACGGTCGATATCGCGTGATCCGCCTGGTCACAGGGGTGCGGGAGTGAGTCGCAGAGTCCAGGGGCGAAGACGGATCCGCGGCAGCGGGGCCGGTGCCGGGGCGGGGGTTGGGGA
The DNA here is from genome assembly GCF_058146165.1 of Streptomyces sp. AM25. Classification (NCBI taxonomy): domain Bacteria; kingdom Bacillati; phylum Actinomycetota; class Actinomycetes; order Kitasatosporales; family Streptomycetaceae; genus Streptomyces; species Streptomyces sp. AM25. The sequence goes on from NZ_JBKIWN010000001.1 coordinate 169,621, forward strand.
TCGCGCCAGACGGCCACCGGTTTGGTCGGCCGACGCGTCATCAGCGGCATGGCACTCCAGGCCAGATGCGCTTCCGCACGGGTGGACGCCGGCCGATCGATGCACCGGTGCGATCGGCCGCCCATCGCGACAGCAGTCCGTCCGCACCGGCAACAGCATGGGCGCGGCCGCGCGCCCAGCGCCGAACACCTCTGCTGCCAGGGCGATTTCACACTCCTTCGGACCGTGACCTGCCCGTCGGCGCAAGACAGTGTGGCGACAACGGCGAGAGGACGTTGAAATTGGGTCGTGGGCGGCAAACGTGGCTGGTAGGAAACGGATATGATCAATCACGATCTCGCCCCTGTGGAGCACCTCCTCGCGGAACGCGCTTGCGAGCGTTTGATCCTGGAGTTTGTGCGGCGGCTCGACCTGGGCGAGCCGAGCACGGTCTGCGAACTCTTCACCCCCGATGGGCTCTGGGAATGGCCGTACGACAGCCGGCGGATCCAAGGCAGGGAAGCTCTGCGCGATTACTTCGGTTCGCGTCCAGCGGATCGGCTGTCCCGGCGGATGTGCACGAACATCCTGGTCACCGTCGACTCGCAGCATTCCGCCGCAGCGACCACCTACTTCGCGACCTATCGAGTCGACGGCCATACCGACGGCACGCTGCATCCGCCCCGGCTGCCCGCGAACATCGGCCACTACGAGGACACTTTCCGCAAGATCGACGGCATATGGCTCCTGGCTACACGGACCCTCGTCCTGCCGTTCGGCGGGCCGACGGAACACGTGGGCAGTACCAGCCGATCCTGAGTGCAGGAATGCGCCGATCAGGCTGCAAGGCATCAGTCGCCGCCCCTCAGGCAGGTGCAGGAAGAGTGCCCCGCAACAGCGCACCACCCGCCGTTCCCGTCACCGAGGCCGGCACCTGTGGAGTGAGGGTGTTCCAGGTGGTGTCGACGGTACTGTCCGGGCCGGTGTCGGATGTGATGCGGAGATGTGCCGTGACCACGCCCCGGCCCCGGTCCCACGCAGCCGTGCCGCTGACGGCGGCGTCGTCCACCCACCGCACCCCGGTGAAGCCGAAGCATGCCCGGGTGTCTCCGGTGACGGTCCATGTGCCGCCGCGCAGGCCGGAGTCGCGGCCGTCGGTCAGATAGCCGCTGCGGACGATCGCATCGCCCACCGCCGCGACGCCGGCGGCGGCCGCCCGTAACCCGTCGGCATCGGCCTGGTTGCCGGGCGCGGGGGTGGCCGGAACGGTGTCGGCGAGACGCGCGGGGTAGGCGCCGAGGACGGGGATCGCGGGGGTGTGCCGGGTGCAGGAGGTGTCCAGGCGCGCCAGGGCGGCGGGGGCACGGACGAACTGGCGGTACAGGGACTGGCCGCACGCCTCCGGGCCCGGCCGGGTCCGGTCGGGCATGGCGGTGATGTGGGTGAGGTTGGGTACGGTCACGAACCGGGCGGAGGGCCCCAGTTGAGCCGCGACGTGCTGGCCGCCGACAGCGGGGGTGAGCGAGTCGAGGTCGCCGCCGAGGACGAGGACGGGCAGCGTCGGGGGCACCCGGGGCGGCCGGGCGGTGACGGGGGTACGGGCGCGCTGCGGCGCGGGCCAGTCGAGGCAGCCGTCGTAGGTGTTGGTGTAGGCGTTGACGGTCGTCCACTCGGCGGCGGTGAAGGGAGCGAAGGTGGCGTCGGACTGAGCGGCGATACGACTCCGGAGCCGGCGGGCGCGCTGGTCGCCCGTGCCGCTCATGGAGAAGAGCTGCGGGTAGTCGGTGCAGGCCACCGCGAAGTACAGGGCGTCGGAGAAGGCGGGAGGCGGCAGGTTGGTGCCGTCGGACGCGATGGTCTGTTCGGCCAGACGGAGCAGCGGAGCGGCGTCTCCGTGGCCTAGGAAGGCCTCGGCGGCGGCCTGCAGGCCCCGGTAGACGGCCGGGTCGGAGCCTGCGTCGTTGATCAGGTCGACCAGGGTGGTCACGGTGACCGTGCTGGTGGTGGGCTGTCCGTCCAGACCGGTGGTGGTGCCGCGGAGCGGCGCCGCACGCAGGTGGGCCGCGAGGGCGGAAACCGTGCGCCAGGCGTCGGCGGATCCGTGCGCGGCGCAGGCCGGGGAACGCCGGCAGGCGAGGGCGAAGGCCCTGCGGGCGGTGGTGACGCTGCTGGAGTACCAGGGGTCGAGGCCGAAGACTTCGTAGGTGGCGTCCAGGGTGAGCGAACGGAGCAGGGCCGGGTGGCGGGTCGCGAAGACCTGGGCGAACCAGCTGCCGTAGGAGTCTCCGTACAAGTCGACGCCGGTCAGGTGCAGTTGGGACAGGAGGTCGGCGAGGTCCTGCGCGGCGTCGGCGGTCCCGAACGACTCCGAGGCATGGATCCAGCCGCCGTCGGGGCGCCGCCAGGTGTGGTCGAGACGCTCACCGCAGGCGCCGACGGTACGGGCGAAATCACGGCCGGAAGGCTGGCCTTTGTACTGCTCCAGCTCGGGGCAGCTCAGGATCTGGGAGTGCCCGGTACCGCGCAGGTCGACCATGAGCAGGTTGCGGCGTGCCCGGAGCGGCCCCAGCAGCTCCAGGTACGCAGCGCGAGAATACCTAGTAGACCAGCCGGGGCCGCCGTCGACCACGACCGTGGTGCCCTGGGGACGCCCGGTGGCCGGTACCCACTCGAACCCGATGCCCAGGGCCGGGCTGCCGGGGGTGGCACGGTCCAGCGGGACCTGCGCTGTACCGCACCAGCCGGCCGGCTCCCCGTCGTTGCACGGACCGAGCTGAAGGGAACCGAGCCGGAGCACGGGGCTGGGCGTGTACGCCCCGGCGGGTATCGCCTTCATCGCGACGAGTAACGCCAGTACCAGGGCGGCGAGGGTACTGCGGCAGACCAACGAACCAGTGATTCGACGGGACGTGACGGTCATACCGCCCTCCTGTGACGAGGCACCTGCGCGGCGCGGCTCCGGACCGGTCCATCAACTCGTGCGGCTCGGTGAGCACTCAGCAGTTTTGTGCATGGGCGGTGGTGTCGCCAGTGGAGCAGTCCGGAAAGTCGCGCACGGCTGCCCAGGGCAGAGCGCACTAGGATCCAGCGCGGCGGCAGTCATCCGCCGCCCCGACGGGGGCGAACAGGCAGGCGCCGTCCCGCCCCTCTACGGAGCACCACCGACGCGGGCACGACAGCCTCCGCTACCTCCTCCCACTGCTCCGGTCCCAGGCTCGCCAGGACCACGGGGAAGAGCCCGCCCTGTTTCCTTACGGATAAGGCATTCGTCAGGCCAAAGCTGCTACTGGGCGGGCTCGGCGAAGTACGGTGCATGATCGCGCCCCAAAAGGGCGCGGGGAACTTCGCGACCAACCACAACGAGCCCGCAGTCGACGCATTGTCGTCGTAGCCGATGGTGGGGTTGACGACGCGGCTGGCGGCCCACCAGTTCTCGTCGGCTGTTTCGGTGATCGCCATCAGGATGTCCTCTTCGGGGACGTCGGCGAACAGCTGGAGGTTGTCGACCCGTCGAAGGCGTCGCGGAAGAGATACGACGCGTCGCAGCGGAATGGCCGGATCCCTCGTTCCACTCTGGTCCCACTAGCAGCAGGCTGTCCCGCGTCCACCAGGCCAACCAGGGGGGAGAAGCCTGTGAAGAGGCAGAACAGAAGCAGCAGATGGAGAGCGGCAGTTCTTCCTATCGCAGCCGTGATCGCGTCCGTTCCACTGATCGCGGCTTCGCCATCGGCCGACGCACCACCGCACCAGGGGGGCAAGGTCAAACCCACGGCCGGAGCACATGCTCAGCACGGGACGGACCCACGCCTGATCGCGTTCCAGAATCAGCAGCGCGTGCTCGACAAAGTCGCCGGAGACATCACCGGAGGTCTCTCCGAGTACGACCGGGCCAAGATCCCAGGCTTCACCGAGGTCGAGATCGACCCCGAGCACAATCACCTGCGGCTCCGTTGGAAGAGCACGCCTCCTGAGCGGGTGCAGCGCATTCTCGCTCACCTTCCCAGCGGTGTGACGGCCGAAGTGGTGCCGGCCCGGTATTCCAAGTCCGAACTACATGAGGCCCGCAACAAGCTTCTCCAGGGTGGGAAGCCGATGCCCCTTCGGCCGTCGTCCTCGACGGGCGCGCTGCGTATCACGAGCATCGCGGGTGCCAACGACGGCAGCGGTCTGGAGATCACCTACGATGAGGACCGTGGTGTCGGTCAGCGGGATCGCGTGGACCCGCTGGCCCACTCTGAGCGCCTGAACAGGTCGAATGACGTCAAGGCCCTCACCGACCGGCTCACCGGCATCAACACCACTGCAGCGTACAAGCCGTTGAGCGAGGACCCACCGTCTACCGGTGGCAAAGCCCAACTGCGTTTCGGGCCGACGGCGGACAAGGGGATTCGCAAGCACGATTCGCCTCCGTGGTACGGCGGTTCCGCCTTGAAGAACCCCTCCGGGGGCATCTGCTCCAGCGGATTCGCCGTCAAGGACCGGTACGGGAGCTTCATGCTCACCGCAGCGAAGCACTGCGACGGCAGCGACGGGTACTGGCGCACCTGGGAAGGCGGTGACGACGTCGGAGTGAGCGACCGGCTGCAGAGCAACGCCTCCGTGGACACCATCGGCATCGCCTTGCACAACCCGGCCAGCCCATTCCTGTACGACGGGGCGGCCAACAGAACCGACGGCTACTCCAAGCCCGTCTCCGGGTACGGGCACAACTTCGCCGGAGACTACGTGTGCACCAACGGCGCGAACGGCGGCGTGCACTGCAACGTCGTGCTGAAGTCCGTCGACGTGGGTGTCACGGGAGCAGACGGCGGATACCGCCCCATCACCGACCTGGGGTACGCACTGGACTGGCCGTCGCACGGCGTGGCCGCGGTCAACGGTGACAGCGGCGGCCCGGTCTTCGTCGGCGCGAACAACTGGACCACCGACGAGGCGCGGGGAACGATCACCGCCCTCGACAAGACGGTGACCTGCCCGTCGGACCTGAACGAAGACACCGTCCTCGACGGACACCAGAGAAAGCCCTGGTGTCTTGGGGGCGTGTACTACGTGCCCATCTCGCAGACACTGCACGCCCTGCAGTGGACGCTCGTCACCACGTAACACCACCAGCAGGCCGGGCCGGGTCGGTGCCGGTTCCACGGCGCCGGCCCGGGCTCTTCCTCAACCTGCCGAAAGCTGCCAGGCTCGGGCCGCGCAGCGTCACCGCCGACCGTGGAGCATGATCGTGGACCCGCAGCAGCTCAAGCGCGCCACACGCGCTCTATGGATCGGCGGCACACTGGCCGTCGTCATCACCGTCGCGACCGCGTGGTGGCTCAGTGAACAACACCGCCAGGATCGCCGGTACGACGGGGCGGTATCCGGCAACGTACTGGTCAGCAGTGACGGCCGTACGCTCACCACACCCGTCAGATGGACCCCCTGCCACGAGGTACGCCCGCAGCTTCAGGCCCGGGAATCCACGATGACGGTCACATTGGTGCTGAAGGAGGGAAGCGCCGATCTCCAGCACCAGTGCAAGAGTTCCGACAAACAGGTCACAACCACGCTCGCGGCGCCCTTGGGCACCCGGCGGCTCGTCGACGCAAGCACCGGCGCCACCATCACACCGGTCGACAGCTCCCAGCTCGCCACCCCCGGGTACCTCCCCGCAGGCTACGAACACACCGAAGACATCAACGACGAGTCCGACGCCCCAGCCGACGAACACTGTCTCCCCTCGCCGTACTTCAGAGCAGAGGGCCCTGCTTGGACGCGGTTCTACCGCAACGGCCCGACACGCCCCTCGCTGGCCATCGCACAGGTCGCCGAGGCAACGCCGGATGACGCTCACAGCGCCACCGCGTCAGTCAGCGGGCACCCGGCCCATCTGCAAGAGCACTCAGGTGCCCGCTGCCTGAAATGGTCCAACGGCAGGTACACGTTCGCTGTGTCTACTCAGGACACGCAGCTCACCACGAACCAATTGCTGCGGATCGCCCAACAGCTCGACCACGGCCCCGAACAGTGAAGTCTCGGGCGGGCCGCTGGCCTGCCAGCCCGCCATGATGGGTGCGGCTTGTCTTGAGTGAGGGCTCCCCTCTGAAGCGAACGGGCTGTGCATGAATCGCTGTTCAGTCATAGTTTTCGCTGTCCGAGCACGGAGAGTCCGACCGTGCCAACAGTTATGAATGGGACGACTACATAGCCGATGTCGCCGCCTTCCACCGACATCTGGGTGTTGGCCCCGTGCCGGTGCTGGGTCACTCGCCAGGCAGGGTCAACGCCAACCAGTTTGCCGCGGCGGTCACCATCTCTCTGTCGGAGCCCTGCTGAGTTGCGGAGTTCAAGCTGTCAGACGGTATCTGTTACAGCGGGGGTCGCGTACGTGATCGAGTCACGCCGGAAGGGTCACGGCCTGCGCGCGCTCGTACAGTCGCTGAGCTGCTGCGTTGCGGAGGTAGGGGCGAATCAGCGCCTTCATGTTCTGGATCTTGATGTCCGCACTTCCTGACTGCACGAGAGGGTAGTCGTCCAACACGCGACCCCATGTTGCGCAGGCCTCTTCCAAGTGGCCCAATTCCAGCTGCCGTTCGGCTAGCAAGGCATTGTAGCGAACGCTGCTTCGCCGATAGTGGCTGTCACGCAGCCGATCCGATTCCTTCAGAGATTCGATTGCCCCGGCTTTGTCGCCGAGCCCGTATCGGACCTGCGAGACATGGTAGGCCAAGGATGACGGCGCATAGCTGCCGAAGGCTTTGGCTCTCGACTCGGCCTTGTCCATGGCGGCTTCCGCCTCTTTGATGTAGGCGAGTGCCTGCGCTCGGGCACCGTCGACCGCGTAGGAATGGGCTTGCTGGCCGGCGAGAAACGCGCGCATTCGTGGCCCTGCCGACGGTGATGCCGCGGCGGCAGAGTCCGCCAACCGCATGGCATGGGCAGTGTGTCCGAGGTCAATTGCCTGGAGGCTCATGCCGCGCAACGTGGTGCAGAAGGTCAGGTGGTCCTCGGCGGCCCCGGCGTACTTCAGGGCGAGCGAGTAGTACCGCTGGGCCTGACCGTGAGATCCCTCGTCGACAGCCATGAACCCCGTCAGGTACAAGAGGTCGGCTGTCGCAGACAGAAGCGCCTTGCGGACAGCCTCGGAAGCGTCGGCCCGCAGGTGCGCAGCCACGGTGTTGACCAGGAAGGCAGCGGCCATAGGGCGTGCGTGCCGTCCTCCGAACTGATCATCCAGTTCTGACACCTTCTCCGTCATGGCCACCACCGCGTCCACTTCCCTCATCCCAATGCGGCGAGCGTGGCCTACCTGAACGGTTTCCAAGCGCCCTACAACGTCTGGCCACTCAGGGATCGTCAGCGCGACAGAGAACAGACCGGCGCCGAGGACACCCCGCCGTGAAGGAAGCATGTCGTCCTTCCCCAGTTCGACCAGTTCCACCAGGGTATCGAGCGGTTGTCCCTGGTCGCCCACCAGGACTTCGAAGCCGGCTTCGGCATGGGTGACCTGGCGTTCGAGGCGTCGCGAGAACGCTTCGATGATGTAGGGGCGCACCTCTTCCCGAGGGATTGTCCCGGTCAGCCAGTGATGCACCGCAGACGCGTTGTACCGCAAGGGGGTGCCGTCCTCCGCACCCACGAGGTTCACCGCCCGCGCGCACTGGCTCAGCTTCCAGCCGGCTTCCTTGAACAGAGCCTGTAGACGCTCGTTCGACACGATCGCTCAACTCCCCGTGCCCCGTGGCACGTTAAACGCTTTAAAACCGCAGCTCCGCCGCAACGGTACCGCCGCACACGTTCGCGCGGTTGCGTAGAGGTCAGGAGAGATCGCAGAGAGCGGAGGACGCTAGTGGACGTAGAGACCACCCCGGCCGAAGATCGCGTACGCGGATGCCCGTTCGCCCCCGCCACCGGGGAAGGTGCCGCGCCGCGAATGGCCTGGCGAGGGGACCAGTGAGCCGCACGGCACGGGACCACCTCGGCCTGATGATGGCCGCCCAGGGCAGGGGCGGCGTCCTGCTGGTGGAGAGCGCCAAGTTCCAGCCGCTGGAATGCCAGGCCGGTGAGTTGGGAGAGTCGGCAGACGGCGCAGATCTCCCGCCGGGCACGATGAAGTACCCCGACTGCATCTGCGCCGAACACCGGGCCGACCGCGGCAAGCCTGACTCATCGGTCAGGCTGTCGGCAGTCGGAGACATACAGATTCCGGGGCAGGTGGTGACTGCACGCCGCAGATTCGTGGTCACCAGGTCCGGGCTCGCATCCGTCGCTGAGAAGTCCACCGGGGGGCCGGCGTGCTGATGCCCCGGCCCCTCGTCAACCCCTACGCAGCGCCGGTCGTGTCCCTACCGCGCTTGGCCGCCCAAGCCCCCGTCCACATGATGGAGCGCCTCACGTGTGTCCAGCTGGTCACGGCCCGCGGCGGCGAGGCCGGCTCGCAGAAGCTGGACACCGACCTGACGAATCACACTGCCGAGCGTCACATGACAGCCCCCACCGACACCCGCCCGGTCGCACGCCCCGTAAGGCGGTGACGGCCGGGTGGGTCGGCAAGTGCAGTGCACCACTCCGGTCAAGGAGGAACGCACGATGAGCACATCAGTCCCGACGCGGACTCGTGATCCGCGCACGATCCTCAACGCGTTAGAGGAACACGCCCCCCACCTGGTGGCGGACGTCAACGTCTCCGACCTCTGGGAACGTGAGGTGCGGCTTCTGCTGCGGGACAGCGTGGCCGTCCGCAGCCTCGCCGAACGCATCCTCGGCCAGGGAATCGCGTACCTGATCACGGCCATGGAGAAACCCGGTGTGGACATGGGCGTTGGCTACACCGTGGACATCGGGGTGCACCAACTGATCCTCGACACTCCGCTCTACTTCGCACTGTGCGACGAGTACAACGGCGGGACGTACAAGCACCATGCACCGCTGATCGAACGCCGCTGCGACGGCACGGTGATGCGCACGGCCGAGATCATCCGGCGCAACGGGTTCGCCATCGACGAGGAACTGTGGGAGGTGGACGCGTCCACCTGCTCGCCATGTGACAACAAGGTCCCCGACAGCCACTGACCCGGCGCTAGAGTGCCCTCGCCCCCGGACTCCCAAAAGGGGCGGGGGCACCTCTTGCCCGCCCCGCACTCAGAGGAACTCCCGTGCCTGTACCGCACAACATCGACAACGAACGTCAACTCTGGGACGCCTACGCCAACAGCACCAAGGACACGGTGTCCGACGCGGACCCCATCTTCTGCTGGACGCAGTACGCCGGTCACGGGCCCGGTCCGGAGCTGCTGGCCGAGCCGGCCACCGCCCTGGAACTCGGGTGCGGCACCGGACGGGCGCTGGCCTACCTCGCACAGCAGGGCGTCAAGGTGACCGGCGTGGACCTCTCGCCCGTCATGGTCGCCAACATCGCAAAGCGCTGGGGCTCTCTGGGGGCGCGCTTCGTCTGCGCCGAAGTCCTGGACCACCTGAGCAGCAACACGGACACATACGACGCCGCATACTCGATCTTCGGAGCCGTGTGGTTCACGGACCCGGAACGTCTCCTGCCCTTGGTCGCTGAAAGGCTGAACCCGGGCGGGGTGCTGGTCTTCTCCCAACCCCCGGCCATCCCTGGCGCATACGGCCCCCAGGGCATGTACAAGGGCGGGTTCGCGGGCCCTGCCATGTACTCCTACCGGTACAGCTACACCCCGGAGCAGTGGTCGGGCCTGCTGCTCGACGCTGGATTCAAGGACCCGGACGTTCAGGTCATCGACGCCCCGGAACCGGGCCACATCGGAACCCTGATCGGTCGCGCCGCGGCTGCGTGATCCTGGCACGGGCAAAGACGCTCATAGCCGCCTTCAGAGCCATCGACCCCGGCTTGGTCGTCAAGGACGAACGAGCCGTACGCAGAGCATGGCGCGTCTGCGGCGACATCAAGGCGAACAGTGCCGCCGCCACGGACTTCACGCGTAACGCTCGAAGAGAGCCAAGACGTATTCCTCAAGCCTGCCGGCCAACAGCGCAGGCGTGAGATCCCGACGGCCCAGTTCACGCCAAGGGACGGCGACCTTCTCGGCGTCCGGGGCGAAGGCCAGCGCGTCGAGCAGCCGCCAGTACAGGTGCGCCGCGTCACCGCCTGCGAGCCGTCCTCCTGCAGCGACGTAGCGGTCCGCGAAGGTCATGCCCATCGGGACGCCGTGGAGCAAGGCCAGGGCCGTCGCGCAGTGGGCCACGTCCAGGTCGGCCGGGCCCCACGAGGTCTCCACCCAGTCGACGACGCCGGTGATGCGGGCGTCGTCGCCCTCACCGTCGAACAGAACGTTCCCCGGATGGAAGTCCCGGTGCAGGAAGCAGGGTTCGTGGGCGGGAGGCGCCTGCCGGATGACGTCGACAGCCCGCCGCCACAGTTCCGGCCGTGCCGTGGGCTCGGGCAGCGTCACCCGCTCCGGGGAGGTCCAGGGCTGCCACGTCCGCGGTCGCGTCTCCGCAGTCACCTCGACCTGGTGGATGCGACGCAACTGGGCGGCCAGCAGATCGGCACGGTGCTCGGCATCGTGATCGTCCACACGGACGGCCCCGGGCAGCAGCGACATCAGCAAGGAGGGATGGTCGCAGCAGGTCGCCGTCGCGTCCACGTCCACGAGCGCAGGTGCGGGCACGTCCGTCTCACCGAGCAGGCGCAGGATCGCGGCTTCGCGTGACAGGAGGCCCTCCGCGTGCCGCACATAGAACGGCTTGACGAAGGACCGCAGCACCAGGGTGCGCCGCCCGTCCGGTCCGGAGATGTTCAGGCGGCGCATTTCCGAGGTCCAGCCGCCGCGCAGGCGCGTGGCATCCTCTATTCGCTCCCCGGCAGCGAGGCCTTTCGCCGCCCACGACCGCGTGGAGTCCCAATTCTGCTCCGCACCCTCGTCCTTGATCATGACGGGAGACTATCGGCCGTCCAGTGAGTTTGGCCCGATCCGTCCCCCGTCCCCATGCGTTCCGCCGCGCGGCCAGGGGTAGGAGTGCCCTCAGTCGTCACACGGACGGGGGTGAGCGGAGGTGCGTCCGAAGCTGCGGGGAACCGTACGCTACGTGCGCTGTCCGCAAGGGCTGTATCTCCACGGCGACACCGGGAGCTGCACCCTCACCGGTCGCAGTCTGTACGACTGGATGGCGCGGCTCGAACCGTTCCTGACCGGTCGTCACACTCTTGACGACCTCACCGCGGCGTTGCCCCCGGCCCACCGTGACATGGTGCGCAATCTGGTGGGCCTGCTCCAGCAGCACGGCTTCGTCACCGATGCGGGTCCGGAGCGCGAGCATGGGCTCACCGGTGCCGAGTGCGAGGAGTACGCGGAGGAGATCGCCTTCGTGCGGCACGCCGCGGACTCCGCGGAGTACCGGTTCGAGCAGTTCCGCAGGGCTCGGCTGCTGGTGGCCGGTGGTGGTCCGGTGGCGTGGGCCGTGGTGGAGGCGGCGCTGGCCGCCGGATGCCGTGATCTGCGGGTTGCGGTGCTGCACGACGAGGAAGCGTCCGCGCGGGAGGCCGCCGTGCGCGGCCGCAGGGACGCCGCGCAGCACGCCGTCGTCCTCACCCGTGACGCCGCTGCGCTGCTGGACGGCATGGACGCGGTGCTGCATGTGTGCGCCACCGGCCGGCATCAGGATGCGGGGGAACTCGCCCGCGTCTGCGGCCGGGCCGGGCTGCCCCTGGGGCAGATTCTCGCCACCGGCGACGAGGCATGGCTGAGCCCCTTCGGCCTGCCGTCCGAGACCCGGGTCGAAGGCGGCTGGCGGCGGTTGGGCGCCGCGCGCACGACCGCCACGGCGAAGTCGGCCGGTCCCTGGCTGACCGGCCCGGTGCCCGCTCTGGTCGCCTCCCACAGCGTCCTCGGCGCCTTCCGTCACTTCACCGGACTGGACACGCCGGCCGCGCCCCTGTTCACGCTGATCGACCTGCACACGTTGCAGACCAGCGACCACCCCTGTCTCCCTCATCCGGCCGCCCAGTCGGCCGGCTCGTCCGGTCCCGTCGGCCCGGTCGACGCGCACGAGCTCCTGGACCGCATCGACGTCCTCGTGGACAGCCGCACCGGAGTGTTCACCTCCTTCTCCGAGGAGGACTTCCCCCAACTCCCCTTGTGGGCCTGCCGTATTCAGGTCACCGACCCGCACGGCATCCTGCCCCGCTCCGTCACCCCGCCGGCCCCCGTGGGTTGCGGTGACAGTCGTGAATCGGCCCGCACCCAGGCGGTGTTGAAGGCAATGGCGGCCTACAGCTGGCTCGCGGGAGGAACGGCATCCGACGATCCCGGGACGGGCGTTCCGCCGGGGGTGGCCGCGGCACTGGACTGGGACGCAGCCGTGGCCGCCGCAGCGGGCACGCTCTGCGAAGCGCTCCTGGCCGGCGCCCTCGCCCGCGGCGAGCCGGTCGGATTCGTGCCGGTGCTGCTCGACGACGAGGCTCTCGCCCCTCAAGTGCGGCGCTGGTGGCGGCTGCTGGGCACCTGCACCGGGGCGCAGCACACCCGTCATGCGTACACGGTGCATTGGGCAGGCATGCCGGGCCTGCCCGCCTGTGCCGTCACCACCGGCGACGGTCACGTGGTCCTGGCAGTCGGCGCCACGCGTGGCCAGGCTGTCGCCGATGCCCTGCGCGACGCCTTGCTCGACTGGCAGGCGCACACGGCGGACCGGCCCGAGTGGGGGCCACGGCGTATCGCCGTACCACCTGCGCTGCTCGATTCCGCACCGGCCGCTCCCCCGCACCACGACCGCACGCCCATGGAGGCGCTCGCCGCGGCCCGGCACCGGCCCGTCGCGGTCCGGCTCGACGCCGATCCGCTCACCGCCCGGCTCCTGCCGCACGTCGCCAGGGTCGTCCTGCGGTGAACCGCGAACACGGCCCGGCACAGCCGGTGGTGTCCGTCCTCGACGACGGCACGCGACTGGCCGTCCTCCTCAGGGCACTCGCCTCCCGGATCCCGGACGGCACGCTGGTCACCGGCCGGTCACCCGTAACGGGCCCGCCTGCAGCGCGCCCGGGCCTGGTCGTCACCCTCACCGACACCCCCGCCGCCCTCGCCCGGGCCACGGCACAGCGGTACACCGTCGCACACGGCCTCCCCTGGCTGCCCGTTCACGCCGAGCACGGGGCCGTCCTCCTGGGACCCGTGTCGCTGCCGGGGGTTCCCGGGTGTTCCGAGTGCGCCGCTCAGCGCCGCGCGGTGAACCGGGAGGACGGCGCGGCCGTGGCGGCCCTGCGTGAAGCGCACGGCGCGATGCTCGACGGCCTGCCCAGCGCGCCGGTCAGCCCGCCGGCCGCCCGCGCCGCAGGTGCACTCGCCGCCGACGAGGTCTCGCGCATCGTCCACGGCACCGGCGAGCCCCGCACGTTGCACGCTCTGCTGCACCTCGACGGGCGGTTCGGGGCCGTCACCCGTCACCCGGTCCTGCCGGATCCCCGGTGCGGCACATGCACACCCGGCGCGCGGCACGACAGGCCGTCACCACCGTCGTTCCCCGGCGGTGCCCAAGCCGCCCGAACCGTCAAATCCACCGCGTCCACCTACCGTCTTCGGTCGCTCGACGGTGAGTTGACGCAGCGTCATATGGATCCCCTCACCGGTCGGGCCACTCGTGTCACCGCCGGGATCCAAGGAGGATGTGTCGTCGCCACCGCCACCCGCGCCCCGGCGGAAGGCGGGGCCAACGGCAACCACGGCTTCGGCCGCGCCCTGGATTTCGCCACCGCCCGTCTCACCGCCGTCGCCGAGGCCCTCGAACGTGCTGCCGGCGAGCGCCCGGAGGCCGGCTGCGAGGTGGTGCGGGCGACCTACGCCTCGGTCGCCGGGCAGGCGCTCGATCCTGCCACCCTCGGCCTGTATCCGGACCGCCGCCACGATCTGCCCGGCTTCCCCTTCCGCCGCTACCGGCCGGATGCCCGGATGGCCTGGGTGCGGGGCCACTCCTTCGCCTCCGGTGCGCCCGTCCTCGTGCCTCTCGCCTACGCGTACTACGGCTCGGGGGAGGACGAGTTCGTCTACGAGTGCTCCAACGGCTGCGCCATGGGGAGTTGCCTGACCGAGGCCGTCCTGCACGGTCTGCTGGAGGTCGCCGAGCGCGACGCGTTCCTGCTGACCTGGTACGCCCGGCTCCCCGGTCGCCGCGTCGACCTCGGTGCGTGCCGGGACCGGCGCATCCCGCTGCTCGTCGAACGCGTGCAGCACGAGACGGGCTACCGGCTGTCCGCGTTCTTCGTGCCGACGGAGCAGCGCATTCCCGCGTTCTGGGTGATGGCCTGCGACACCCGGCCCTCCCCGCACCGGCCCCGCACCCTCAACGGCGCCGCCGCGCACATCGACCCAGAACAGGCCCTGCTGGGCGGCCTGCTGGAGGTCGGTTCCGCAGTGGGCGGCCTGGCGGACCGCTACGATCCGCAGCGCGCGGCCCGGATGGCGGCCTCCCCGGACGAGGTGCGCGAGATGGGCGACCATGCGCAGTTGTACGGGCATCCCGACGCCTCCGCCCGGCTGTCCTTCCTGACCGTGCCGGGCATGCCCGTCACGACCCGGGAGGTGGCGGACGTCTGTGCGTGGCCCGCGTTCGCGGACCTGGACGGTGACCTCGCGGAGGCGGCCGGCCGCTATCTCGCCCACGGCATGGACGTCGTCGTGGTCGACCAGACCACCGCGGAGCAGGCCGCGAGCGGGCTGGTGTCCGTCAAGGTGATCGTGCCGGGCACGCTGCCGATGACCTTCGGCCACCGCCACCGCAGGGTCGACGGCCTGCCCCGGCTGTTCACACTCCCGCGGCTGCTCGGACACCGCGACCATGACCTCAAGCCCTCGGAGCTCAACCCGCATCCCCATCCGTTCCCGTGACAGCAGCGGTTGCCGCAGCCAGCAGTTGCAGTAGCTACCGCCGACCAGATCCGCCGGAGGATCCCGCATGCCGAGCCTGCCGCCGCCATCGCAGCCCGGCCACGCCCTGGCCGCCTACCTGCCGCACTCCAGGGCTCCGGTGCCGGCGCCGACCGGTGGCTCCCCCGGCGCGCAGGACACGTCGCCCGCCTGCAAGCGGTACGCCCGGGCGCCGCGCACCGTCCTGCCGTGGCACGCGCCCGACCCCGGCACCCCGCAGGGGAGGCTGTCGCTGCTGCTCCGCGAGACGCACGGCCTGGTGCGCGGGCGTTGGCTGCATCCCCTCACCCCGGCCACCCGTCCCGTGGGTGCCCCGCCGACAGCAGCCGTCGGCCGCCCGGCGCCCTCCGGCGGGGCGCGGTATCCCACGGAGGTGTACGTGGCGGCCCCCGGCGAGGCGCAGCAGGCGCAGGGGCTGTGCCACTACGACCCCGTCCATCACGCCCTGGAGCAGGTCCGCCCTGGCGACCACCGTGTCGCGCTCACCGGCGCCCTCGGCGCGCCCCCGGCCTCGCCGGTCACCACCGTGCTGGTCATCACCACTGTGTTCTGGCGGACCGGCGTCAAATACGGGGAGTTCGGGTACCGGCTCCAGACGCAGGAGGCGGGGGTGCTGGCGGCCCAGGCCCTCGCGGCCGGCTCCGCCGTGGGGGCGCGCGGAGCGCTTCACCTGTGGTTCGACGACCTCCGTGTCAACGCGTTGCTCGGGCTGCCCGAGGGGTGCGAAGAAGCCGCGCTGGCCGTGGTGACGTTCACGCACGACGAGGACGCGCCACCGGCACGGTCTCCGGCCGGGACCATTAGTGCAGCGACCGTGGCGCCGGTCGCGGGACGCCCTCTTGCGCAGCGGCTGCCGGTCAGCGCCAGGCTGCACAGGGCCACCATGCGGCTGCCCTCCAAGGCCGGCCGCGCGCCAGGGACGTCCGCTCCCTCTGCTTTGTCCGGTGCGGAGATTCGGCTGCCGCCGATGGCTGCGGGGGCGGGCCTCCCGGCGCGCCGACTGCCGTCACCGCTGCGGGGGTTCCTCCCGCACCCGGCGCCCCTTGCGGCGCTCGGTGCCGTCCTCGCGGCCGCGGGCGCGCCCTGCGCCGGTGACCTGGACAGGCTGCTGGGCTCCGGGGAGGTCCGGCTGCACTGCCTGGCGTCCCAGGCCGAGGGATTGGCTCCGGGGCTCTATGCGTACGGGAGTGCGGAGCACGTGGTGCGGCCGGCCGGAGGCCAGCAGGTGCTGGAGGAGTTGTGCTGGTCCATGACGGCGAGTGCCACACGGCTGGCCTTGTCGGAGAGCGCCTTCACCCTGCTCGTCACCGGTGATCCGCGACAGGCGGACAGAGTGGCGGCGTTGGGCGACCGCTGGTACCGCATCCTGCAGGCTCGTACCGGTGTGGCCCTGCAGCGTGCGGCGCTGGCCGCTGCGGGCTGGGGGCTGGCGGCGCGTATCTTCTCGGACTCGGGCGGCGGCGCCGTGGCCGCGTTCCCGGGGTGTGCCGAGGGTTCGCAGGTGCTGGCCGCTCTGCCCGTCGGCCGGACACGGCCGGGCCCTGCCGTGGACCGCCGTACGGTCGCCGGGCCGGAACCGGTCGGCCCGTGACGGGCCCCGGGCGCGTCCGCATGCGTCTGCCCGCGGGCTGTTGCGTGCCCCGCGGGCAGAGTGGTCTGCGGGGTGCGTTACTTACCGCACCACGCACAGAGCCCGCCGCAGAACTTCTGCTCGGCGGCTTCCGCCTCGGCGGGGTCCGCCACTGCTATCTCCTCGACGGGCAGGTCGGAGAGGTCGAAGGCAATCTGCTCGGACACGTTCATGGCGGTCCCTTCTTGTGGACAGATAGCGCTATTTCGGCCTTCGATGGTACGTGGTACAGCCACGCAGCCGACAGCAGTGATCCGGCCTCAATACCCCAGAACCATTGATTACTCAATCAACCATGACAAAGTGAGGAGTTCTGTACTTATGCCGTCGAATTCCGCACGCCAGTCCGCCATTTCGCCGAGTCCGGACCAACTCCCCCTGGTGCACGGGGATCTGCCGCTGTCACTGGAGCACACTCCCGACACATGGCGCGATCACATCGGTTTCCCGCTGTGGCCGCAGGCTGCGCTCCTCGACCCGGCCGCGCAGGCGCTGTTGGAGGAGCGGCTGTTGCTCGCCGTGACCTGTCTGGAGCGCGTGGCCGTACGCTGTCGCGACGACGAGGAGCTGCTGTCGTTCCTCGGGCTCCCGCCGCTCCTCCGGCGGTGGGTCCTGCGCGAACCGCCGCTGCCCCGGGGCGGGCTGGACTACTGCCGGCTCGATCTGGCGGGCCGGCGCACCGGCGACGTGCGGATCCTGGAGTTCAACGGCGGCTGTCCGCTCGGGCTCATCAGTGCGGGCCTGCTCGTGCGCCACTGGCGCACGCACCACCCCGGGCTCGCCGAGGCCCTGCGCGGCCGCGGCGCCGTGCCGTCCCCCGTCGAAGGGGAGACCTGGTTCGTCGACGCCCTGGTCCGGCTGGCCGCCGAGCGCGGACCGGCGGAGGCGGAGCCGCCCGGCACCCTGACGATCGTCTGCGATCCCGGTGCCGAGCAGTTCGTCGAGATCGCCGAGATCCTGGCCCAGGCCCGACTCCGGGGCATCGATGCGCACCTGACCGCGGGAGAGCACATCACCGCCTCCGGCCCGCCGGTGCTCGGCTTCCTGCTGCACGACCTGCCCTCGTTCATCGACCGGCTCCCGGGATGGCAGGGCCTGTGCAAGGCCATGGCCGACGGCCGCATGGCCGTGCCCAACGGACTGCTGGGCCGCGCCGTCGGGGACAACAAACTCGGCATGGCCGTCCTGTCCGACCCGCGCTTCGCCGGCCTCTTCGACGATCACGAGCGGCAGGCGCTGGCGTCCCTGATCCCCTGGAGCCGCAAGCTCGGGGACGGGGTGACGGCCGAAGAGGTCCTCGACGGGCGCGAGTCGCTGGTCCTCAAGCCGCCGTTCGGCGCGCGCAGCCAAGGGGTGCTGGCCGGCCGGTTCTGTACGGACCAGCAGTGGCGGGAGGCGGTGTCCTCCCCCGCGTGTGCGGGGTGGCTGGTGCAGGAGTACGTGGCACCGGAGGAACTGGCGGACCCCGCAGGCGGCCCGGTGCACCGCATCATGGCGGCCGGCTTCCTCGGCGGCCGTCCGGTCGGCTGGGTGAGCCGCATCAGCACCACGGTCGTCTCCAACTCCGGGCCCGGCTGGGGAACACAGGTGGTGCTCGCCTCCCGCAGGACGTGAGCCACACCCGGTTCCACAGGCGCGGTCCTCAACCGGTCGGCACACGGGCCCACTTCGCGAGAGACCCGGCCGCGGAACATCCGCGCGTTCGCCCTCTTGTCCGGACATCGACAATGCGCTGAAATGCGTGAGCTTGTCGGGACGAGTGTTCCAGGAGCACGCGCGCGTCCGGCAATCGGACGCGTGGGCTCCGGCATGCCTCCCGACGTCTCGTCCAGACGAAAGGATGTCGATGTTCAGCTGGCGGAAACCGCAGCTGGCAGGCGTCACCTTGGCTGCCGCATCCCTGGTCCTGACCTTCGGGACCACCGCGAACGGCGTCGAGTCGACCTCTGCAGCGCATGCCCAGGAGCCCTCGGGCGACGGGGCGCCGCAATCCGTGATCGTGGTCCTCAAGGACCAGCTCTCCAACACCCCGGCCGATGCAGGTCACTTGACGGCGCGCAAACACGAGGCCACTGCCGCTCAATCGCCGCTGCTGGCGAAGGTCAAGGCCGGCGGCGGCACGCACATCAAGAGCTTCGTGGTGGGCAACGCCTTCTCCGCGACGGTCGGTCCGGCACTGCGTGCGGCCCTGGCGGCCGACCCCGCGGTCGCCTCGGTCGTCCCGGACGGCATGGTGAAGGTGACCCCGCCGAGCGCCACCGCTCCGGGCGCACCGGGGGCACCAGGCGCACCGGGCGGCCCCAAGGGTCCGAAGGCCGTTGCGCCCCAGGCCAAGGGCACCGACGGCAAGGGCAGCGACAACGGCAGGAATCCGTACGCGATATGCCCCAGTGACCCGTCCAAACCGCTGCTGGAGCCCGAGGCGCTGTACTCGACGCATGTCGAGAGCACCCCCGGCAGCCCCGGCGCCCACGAGATCGCCACGGGCAAGGGCGTCAAGGTCGCCTACATCGCGGACGGCCTGGACCCGGACAACCCGGACTTCATACGCCCCGACGGCACGCACGCGGTCGTCGACCACCAGGACTTCACGGGCGACGGCTGGGACGCGCCGAGCGGTGCCGCCGAGGCGTTCGGTGACGCCTCGGCGATGGTGGCGCAGGGCCGGGAGAGCTACGACCTGTCGAAGTTCGTCAACCCCACCCACCCGCTGCCCGCCGGGTGCACCATCCGCATCAAGGGCTTCGCGCCCGACGCCTCACTGGTGGCGCTCAAGGCCGGTGGCCTGACCACGCTCCCCAACTCGGCGATCCTGCAGTCCATCGACTACGCCGTCTCGGTCGCCCACGTCGACGTGCTCAACGAGTCGTTCGGCAGCAACGTCACCCCGGACAGCGGTGCGCACGACACCATCACGCTGTTCAACGACCAGGCGGTCGCGGCCGGTGTGACGGTGACCGTCTCCAGCGGTGACGCCGGCATCAACGGCACCATCGGCACCCCGGCCACCGACCCGCATGTGATCGCCACGGGGGCCTCGACGGACAACCAGAGCTATCTGCAGACCGGTTACGCGGCCGCGCAGTTCTCCAACGGCACCTGGGCGAACAACCGGATCTCCGCGCTGTCCTCCGGAGGCTTCACCCAGGCCGGGCGCACCGTGGACCTGGTCGCGCCCGGTGAGGCGGACTGGGCGCTGTGCTCGCCCAAGATCAGCGTGTTCACCGAGTGCACCAACTACAACGGCACCGGCAGCGCGATCCAGCCGTTCGGCGGCACCAGCCAGTCCGCTCCGCTGACCGCCGGCGCGGCGGCCCTGGTGATCCAGGCCTACCGGGACGGCCACCACGGCCGGTCGCCGGCGCCCGCACTGGTCAAGAAGTTCCTCACCGGTACCTCCCAGGACCTCGGCCTGCCCGCGCAGGAGCAGGGCGCCGGTCTGCTGAACGTACGGGCCGCCGTGGAGGCCGCCCGTGGGTACCTCAGCTCCTCGGGCGCCGAGCAGAGCAACACCGTCGCCGTCACCACCGGCCAGCTGGACATCACCGGCACACCGGGCTCCGGCCACACCGCCGACGTCACCGTGGTCAACACCGGCCACACCACGCAGACCGTGACCGGCGCCACCCGTACCTTCGCGCCGCTGGCGAACTCCCGGCAGACCGTGCCGCTGGACTCGTCCGCCGACCCGAAGTTCGCCTACGCGACGGACGGTTCGGCCTGGGTGCACCACGAGGTGAAGTTCACGGTGCCGCAGGGCGCCGACCGGCTCGCCGCGTCCATCGCCTGGCAGGGCAAGCCTCAGCAGTCCGGCGCCAACACCGTGACCCCGGTGGTCCGGATGACACTGCTGGATCCGTCGGGCAGGCTGGAGACCAACACCCGTCCCCAAGGCGGCCCGGTCTCGGCCGACTTCGGCATCGTGGACGTACCGCGCCCGGTCGCCGGCGAGTGGACGGCCGTCCTCTACACCCCTGAGGGCAGCAAGGGCTTCACCGGTCCGGTACTGCTGGACACCGCCACCCAGCGCGCGGTGCCGGACGGTTCGGTCGGCCCGAAGGTGACCAAGGTGGCGCCGGGACGCAGCGCCACGCTGCGCGTGCACCTCACCACCCCGAAGACCGGCGGTGACAGCGCCGAGTCGATCACCGTGGCCGGCTCGAACGGCCGCACCACCAGCGTCCCGGTGATTCTGCGCAGCCTGGTCCCGCTCTCCGGCAAGGAGGGCAGCTTCACCGGCACGATCACCGGCGGCAACGCCCGTGACGTCTCGCCCGCGCAGTCCTTCACGTACGCCTTCGACGTGCCCGGCGGCCACCGCGACATCCGCGCCGGTGTGACGCTCGGCGACCCGAACGTGCTGGTGCAGGGCGCGCTGATCAGCCCCGACGGCACGCCCATCGACATCGAGAGCAACGCGCTGACCAACGCCTCGGGTGCCCCCACCGGCACCGCCAAGGGCGTGTCGGCCACCGCGATCCATCCGGTGGCCGGGCGTTGGCGGTTCGTGCTGAACGTCCTCAACCCGGTCAGCGGCGCCGAGCTCGACCAGCCGTTCCACGGCATCGTCGGCCTCGACCGGAACCGGGCGACCGCCGCCGGCCTGCCCGACAGCGCCGGAACCAGGCTGACGGCCGACAAGCCCGCCACGGTACGGGTGACGTACGCCAACAACACCGCGGCCACGCAGATGGTCCACGCCGACGCCCGTCTCACCGACACGATGGTGGACCTCCCGCTGGTGCCGCAGGGCACCTCGGCCACCGTCGCGCTGCCGCTGCACCCGAATTCGGTCACTCCGAGCTTCCTGGTGCCGCCGGGCACCGACCGGTTGACCGCGGTCGCGGCCTCCTCGACGCCCGCGCAGCTGGAGTTGAGCGGCACGGCCGGTTCGCCGGACGTCTTCGGTGACCTCAAGGAGGCGCAGGACGGTTCCGCCGTCTCGGTCGCCAAGGACTTCGGCAGCGTCCGGCAGCCGGTGGTCCCGGGCTTCTGGAGCAGCTATGTGCAGCAGATCGGCCCGTTCCCGGCCGCCGGTGCTCCCGAGGGCACGTCGACCATCACGGCCGACGCCCACACCCTGGCGTTCGACCCGGCGCTGACCTCCAGCACCAACGACCCGTTCACGGCCGCGGTCGACGCCTCGGCCCCGGCACTCGCCCCGGTCGCCGTCGAGCCGGGCGCCACCGGTTCGCTCCAGGTCACCGTCACTCCGCACGGCCCTTCGGGCAGCACCGTGCACGGTGTGCTGTACCTGGTGACGGCTCCGGGCGGGGTGACCACCGCCAACAACCAGATCGGCACCACCGGTTCGGTGCTGGCGGCGATCCCGTACAGCTACACCATCGGCTGACGCCCGTCGGTCGAGGTCGCCGAGGCCGCCCCGGATCGGGGCGGCCTCGGCTGCTTTCCTGATCACGCTTCCTGATCACACGGATTCCCGGGTGACGTGCGTCACACCTGTTTCACATTGCCGAAAGTTACTGCGGAGTCATAGCTTCCACATAACCCTTTCAGGGCGAACCTTTTGCATTTCAATGACCCAGCGGAGCATCGCCGCCCCGCACGCCCGCCCGGCGGCGGACACCGCCGTCGGTCACCCCCCACGGGAGCTCCCCATGCGTCCGACCTCGTTCCTGAGAGCCGGCCTCGGCCTCACCACCGCGATAGCCCTCCTCTCCGTGACGGCCCTGCCGGCCGCGGCCGCGAGCACGCCGGCCGCCGCGACCCCGGCCGCCGACACCGTGCAGACCGCCAAGGACTCCGTCAGCGCCGGCTGGCTGAGCGCCGAAGAGCGCAAGGCCCTGGACCCCTTCGTGCACCACGACGGCGACGGCTACCGGCTGGACGCCGAGGGCGCCAAGGCCGCGGGCGTCGGGCAGCGCGCGATCGACGCGGCCGGCACCGCCGTCGAGCGCATGAACGCCCTCCTCGGCAAGAGCCTCGTCGTCGGCCAGGACGACGAAGGCGTCACCGTCGATCCCTCGGCAGCGGGGATCGGCCTGCGCAGCTCCTCGTCGTCCGAGACGGAGATCGTGCAGGGCATCAGCGTCAAGATCACCTGGTTCGGCCTGCTGATCCACCTGGACCCCTTCGTCACCGGCAAGGTCCAGGCCGGAGCGGACATCAGCAAGGACATCGTCCAGATCGCCACCGGCGTCGTGACGCTCGCCTCCCTGGGCAGCCTGCTCCCCGTCACCCTGATCGCCTCCGCCGCGGCGGACCTCGGTGCCAAGACGGTCTCCTTCTGCACGACGCGGCAGGGAGAGCTGTACGTCTACATCACCTGGGCCGGCATCCCCGTCTGCAACCCCCTCGCCTGAGCGAGCCCGCCTTCTGCCGCCCCCGCATCGCGAACGGGCAGGCGGCAGAAGGCGGTTCTCCACCGAGGGTGTGGCAGGCTCGGGGAACGCGCCGACGATTTCGGCGCCGCCGTACTCCCGAAAGGCCCCACTCCGCCATGATCATCGTCGCCGGGGAAGCCCTCATCGACCTCGTTCCCGCAGGCACTTGGGAACAGGACGGCCCCGCCGGCGGCGACCTCCCCGCCCTGCTGCCCAAGCGCGGCGGCGGCCCCTACAACACCGCCGTCGCCCTGGCCCGCCTCGGCACCCCCACCGCGTTCTGCTCCCGGCTGTCCACCGACCACTTCGGCCAGGCCCTGCTGCACGGCCTCACCGCGGACGGCGTGGACACCTCCCTGGTGCAGCGCGGCCCCGAACCCACCACCCTGGCCGTGGCACACGTCGGCGACGGCGGCTCGGCCGCGTACTCCTTCCACGTCGAGGGCACCGCGGACCGCCTGTTCACCGACCCGGACACCCTGCCCGACACGGCCCGCGCCGTCTCCTTCGGCACCTGCTCCCTCGTCCTCGAACCCGGAGCGAGCGCATACGAGGACCTGATGCACCGCGCCTCCGCCCGCGGCCTGTTCACCGCCCTCGACCCGAACATCCGCACCGGCCTCATCCCCGACGCGGACGCCTACCGGGCCCGCTTCCGCTCGTGGCTCCCGCACGTCACCCTCCTCAAACTCTCGGAGGAGGACGCGGCCTGGCTCGCGGGCCCGGAAGACGACCCGCTGAGCGCGGCCCGCAAGTGGCTGGCCGCGGGCCCGTACGCCGTCGTACTCACCCGCGGCGGTGCAGGGTTGACGGCCCTCACGCGCGACGGACGTGAACTGTCCGTCCCCGGCGAGCGGGTGACGGTCGTGGACACCATCGGCGCGGGCGACACCGTCAACGCCGCACTGCTGCACCGGATCGACGGCCACGGCGCCCTCACCGCATCCCCCGGCCTCGACGCCGGCCAATGGCACGACATCCTGACCTTCGCGGCCCGCGCGGCCGCGCTCACGTGTTCCCGTGCGGGGGCCCAACCGCCGTACGCTGCCGAACTCGCCCTGTCCTCTGCGGGCTGAGGAACTGACGGGGCGCCCCGTACGGGCGGCCAGCACGGCGGGCCGGCTCAGACCCGGAGCGGCCACTCATCAATCTTGTTCAGGAATCGGTCGATTCATGAACAAGATCTTTGGCGGAGTCTGTCGGCCGTGACGGCTCTCCCTGGGCGCGATCGTGCGGCGTCTCCCGCATGGGAAAGGCCATCAGGGTCACGCCCACGGGCACCGTCCCGGGCGAGCGCGGCGGGCGGGCGGCGTCGTGGAGTTCCGCCGCGACGTCGGCGAGCTTCCGCCGGGCCTGGTCCCATGTCTCCGGCTCCATCCACAGTTCCGCATCGACCGTCACCCCGCTGCCTTCCGGGTGCCGACGCACAACGCGCTCCTTGAGCGTGTGGGCCAAGGCCGCTCCCAGCAACTGTGCCCCGTCGTTCCGGTCGGACAGCGGCGTTCCATGGACGGTGCGGTATCGGCGTTCCCGCCCTCCGCGGCGGGTGCGCTCCTCGGCCAGTTCGACCAGGCCGACGGCGTCCAGGCTCCGAAGGTGCCGACTGGCCAGGGCATGGGAGATGCCCAGCTCGCGGGAGAGCTCGGCAGCGGACATCGGTCCTGGCCACATGAGCGTGAGCATCCGCAACCGCACGGGATGGGCAAGCGCTCTCAGGACGGGATCTGCATCGGTCACCCGGCCAGTAAAGCGCACGCCACCACGGCCGCACCCTACCCCCAACGAAATTGTTGGGGGTAGGGTGCGAAAGCCCGGCAACGGCGCGGTGAAGGGGGCGGGTTATGGCCGTGGGCCTGTTCACGGTGCTGCGGGATCGCAATGCCCGCCTCTACATGACCGGAGTGATCATCTCCGGCTTCGGGGACTCGGCCATGCTTCTGGCCGCCGGAGTCTGGGTGAAGGAGCTCACCGGTTCCAACAGTCTCGCCGCCCTGGTGGGCTTCTGCTCCTGGGCACCCGCCTTGGCCGGACCGTTCATCGGCACTCTGGCCGACCGCATGCGCCGCCGCACCCTCTTGATCGCCACGAGCTCGGCCCTGGCCATGGTCATGTCGGCACCGCTCGCCGTGCGTTCTTCGCAGGACGTCTGGTTGCTCTTCGCCGTACTGACCATGGTGGGTGCCGGATCGGTGCTCATGGACGCCGCCGAGACGGCGTTGATCGCATCCGCCGTTCCCTGCGAACTGCGCGGAGACTTCAACGGCCTGGTCCGGACCGCGATCGAGAGCAACAAGCTGCTCGCTCCCCTGGTCGGCGCCGGTCTTTTCACCGTTCTCGGCGGACCTGCCGTCGCTCTGCTGGACGCGCTGTCCTTCCTCCTGGGCGCGGCCGCATTCAGCCTGGTCCGAGTGCGTGAACCCGTGCCCGCGCACCGGCCACGGCAGAACTGGACCGCCGAGACCGCGGAAGGGATCCGCTACCTGTGGGGACATCCGATGCTGCGTCCCCTGGTTGTCGCCGGTGGCTGCGCCATGGCGGCATCGAGCCTCAGCAGCACGGCTACGTACGCACTCCTCGACACCGGGCTGCATCGGCCCGCGGCATTCGCCGGTGTCCTCAACTCCGCCCAAGGGCTCGGGTCTGTCGTCAGCGGCCTGGCAGCCGGCGCGCTGCTGCGCCGCGTTCCGGCACGCACCCTGTCGGTCGTCGGGCTCGCCCTCTTCGTCCTCGGGACTCTGGCCCGGCTCACCGGTCTCGTCCCCGTTGTACTGGGCAGCAGCCTGCTCATCGGCCTGGGCCTGCCCTGGCCGCTCATCAGCGCACTGACCACAGTCCAGAAGGAAACACCGGACGAACTCCTCGGCCGCGTCGCGGCCACCGCGAACACTCTGCTCTTCGCCCCGACCGGGCTCGCCCTCCTCGCGGGCACGGCCATGGTCGCGACCCTCGACTACCGGGTGCAGCTCCTCACGGCGGGCACGCTCGGCCTGACAACAGCCCTGCTGCTGGCGGTCACCGCCTGTGCCCCACGCCGGCGCGGTCCCGTCGAGGCGAGCTTGGATTGCCGACGGCACGAAAACGATGTCGCACAGAAAGAAGGATGAGCAATGCCGGGGAGCTGCCCGGCCGACGGATGCTCACTGCCCGGGTGGTGCCCGTCCAGCGGTCCCGTGCGTAAAGCTGTTCCGGCAAGCCGGTCGCCCCGGTCCGCCATATTCAATGTGCTTTACGGCGGATTGTGACGTACGGTCCTCTCCCGTGAAGCACAGCATGAGGATCCACCGTGTACGGCTCGGCGCGGACGAGTACCGCGTCCTCCGCCCGGACCGGCCCGCGCGCGGCGGATACCTCCACGACCGCTGGTCGGCCGACATGTACGTCGACCGCGAGGCGTCGCAGCAACTGGTCGCCGCGTGGGGCCTCGCGGCCCGCTCGCCGCGGTCGCTGGTGTACGTGCCGATGCGCGGGAATCCGGCCCCGCCGGAGGCTACGCCCCACCAGGCGGCACCGTTGGACCTCGTCCTGGTGCACCACCGCCTGCAGTTCCCGGCATCCCGCTGGAAAGCCGTACGAGCCCGGCTCGGTGCCGGGCAGCCGCACACGGTGAAACTCCCCGCGTCCGATTTCGGTGACGAGGCAGTACGGCCCCACCCCCTTCACGGGACGGACGCCTTCCGCGACCACCTCCTCTTCGACCGGGCCGCCGACACCCTCTTCGTCATCGGCAGCACCACGGCCTTCCGCACGACGGCGGCCACGGTCCACGGCCTCGTCGCCGAGGAGACCGCGCTCCTGCGCGACGACGAAGCCCACCACTTCTGCGTCGAACTGCCCTCGGGCCCCTGGCACCGGCGCCGCACGCGCGGACGCGTGTCCGCCGGCCTGCACATCCAGTACCGCGCCGGCCGGGCTGCGGCGGCATAGCCCGAGGCGTCCGGGCCGATCCACACATCCGCCACCACTGGCGGGCGCTACGACATCACAAAGGGGAGGGCGAAATGAGGAGAGACGAAACATATGTCGAGGAGTTCGAGTATCTCCTTGACTACACACGCTTCTTGCTTCACTTCATCCCGCTGAGAGACTCGGCCGAGATTGTCGCCGGGGACGAAAGCTCGGAAGAACAAGTACAAGCCGCCACCCTCGAACTGGTCGCGGACCTGATCGACCGTGGCGTCGCCGTCGGGGACTTGACCTCCGGAACGCGGGAGGGGTTCATCCCCTGGAGGGTCTCCAAGGAAGAGACACTTCGACGCATCTCCCAAGGAATGAAGTCGTATACGAATCCGACGGACTTCGTCCATATCTGCTGGTTCGACTCGCCTGAAGCAGGTTGAGGAACCCCCGACGGACGGGGCCCCGAACAGCCGCGGGCGCCAAGGCATCCGCCCCGGCGCCCGCAGCCGCACTCGAAGGGTTCAGCCCCAGTGGCTCCGCCGAGCGCGGTACCACGTCACTGCAGTCATGACCGCGGTGAAGTACATCATCACGGACGTGAAGGCCACGTACTGGACGTACGACTCATAGCCTTCTGCGCGCAAGCGGACCGCAAGGAATCCGAACGCGGTCCCGAGCACGACGAGCGCAGTGCACAGGGTTCCGAAGGGCACCTTCTTCATTCCATGTCCCCCATCAATGAAGCGAGATCAGCGAATCGAACTGATCACCACCGACTCTACCTGGGGGTCACCCGGAGGTCAGAGTTCGACGTCGATGTAGTCCACGTCCGTGAACTCCACCAGCAGGCCCTGGGCCCGGCGGCCGCGGTCCTTGAAGTAGATCTCCTGCAGGCCTTCGGCGGCGATGCCGAGGAGTTGCTGCTCGGTGGCACCCTGGTCCTGGGCGTCGAAGAGGCGGGCCGCGTACTGCGGTGGCAGGGCCTGGGTGATGCTGCGCAGCCGGGCGTCGTCGGTGGTGCCCGGGGCTGCGGTGAAGCCGAAGCGGGCCCGGGCGTCGATGACAAGGCCGTCAGTGGTGGCGGCCTGCTTCTTCGCCTTCGCCCTGATCTGCGGCTGCCAGCGCCTGCGCACTTCCCTCTCCATGCGTGCAGCAAGGTCCTTGCGGGGTCTCTTCAGCTGGTTCGCCACGTACCGTTCGACGGTCCGCTGGGAGATGCCGAGCAGTTGCGCGACCTGGCGGGTGCCTTTGAGCTGTTTGACCAGGTAACGCATCTGCGCAGAAGCTGACTTGGGGATCGGGCGGGTGAACGTCTGTTGCACCGCCTTGTCGAGGCTGTCGCCGAGCTTGCCCATCGCCCTTGTCCTACTCTCCGTCGTCCGAGGCGTTGATCCGGCCGTCCTTGATGTACCGCGCGATGTTCAGATCGTGGCCGTGTTCCTCGCGCACGCCTTCGGCCCACAGCGTGGTCTGGGTGCCCTCGTGCTTGACCATTCCGGGCGAGACGCCGAGCCGGAAGCCGCCCGGAAGCGGCCTGCCCTCCTTATAGGGCAGGAAGTCCAGCGGGGAGGGCCCGTTCGCGGCGTACACGGCGCAGTCCGAGAGGACTGCCACCGGGTACTGGCCGGTGGCGGCGGCGTGCTTGAGCATCTTGCGGTGCATGTTGATGCGCGCCTTGGAGATGACCGCAGCCCTGATGTCCGGCCGCCAGGTGGGGCGTTGCAGGGCGGGCCAGGGCCGGCCGGGGCGCCAGCCGCTGCCGCGCGGGCGTTCGCGGAGCTTGCCGATCCCGCCCTTGACGGTGGCCTTGACCGCCGACAGCACGATGGGCAGGTGCGGGTCGGCCTGCTTGTGCCGGGCCATCGCCTCCAGGAAGGCCGCCGGTTCCATGTCGGTGCTCACGCCCAGGTCGGCCATGGTGGTCACGTAGGCGTCGCGCAGCCTGCCGTACCAGGCATCCAGGTAACGGCCGTTCTCCGGGCGGAGGTACGCCTCGGCCGGCTGCACTTGGTGGCCGAGCTCGACCGCGTACGCCACCGTGGGCGTGGCGTACCAGGCCGGGCCCTCGGGGCGCTCGCCCCCGGGCGTGAACGGCGAGGGCAGGCGCTCGTCCAGCTCGACGTGCGAGAGGTCGACCAGCCACGAGCCGGGCGTCTTCGGGTCGAATGCGGGGTCTTTTACGTGCACGGGTGCGCCGAGGCCCACCACGGTGCCGTTCGCGGCCGCCGCGAAGGCCATGTTCACGTCGATGCCGACGACGTAGGGCAGCAGGCACTCCTCGTCGGTCATCGGGCGCGCCCAGTCGTAGGCCTCCTCCACGAGCATTTCGGCGGAGCCGCGTTGGTGGAAGCGCGGCAGGCCGGCCAGGAGCGGGTGTCCGTCCGGTGCCTCGCAGGGTGCGCAGGCGACCGGTTCGGTGCCGAGGGAGCCCGGGTTGTGCTCCCCCACCCATTTCCCGCTCGCCTCGTCCTTCACGGCGCGGGTCGGCGGGTGCAGGGCCGTCATCAGTTCCAGGCCGGTGACGGCCGTGGAACCGCGCGGGGTCATCACGCGGGTGGCGTACGTGCCCAGCAGGTGGGCCAGTTCGGCCGGGGGCAACTGCGCGGCCCCGCCCCAGTGCCGGGCGTCGAGCGCGTCCCAGGAGACCAGGCACAGCTGGACGCAGTGGCGTTGGGAGCCCTCGGCCGGACGGTAGATGCGCGCCCATGGGCCGAAGCCGCGCGCGGTGAGCTGCCAGCCGGCCTTCGCCAGCTGCGCGAGGGCCTTGTGGTCGTCGGGCAGCCGCATCGTGCGGCGCAGTTCCTCGCCCTCCAGGCGCACCGGCAGTCCGTACCGTTCGGCGGCTGCGGCGGTGAGCACGAGGAGAGGGTCGCCGTCCTTGCCCGAGCGGTGCAGGCGCGGCTGTCCGAGCCGGGCCTCGGCGAGGGTCCATTCGATCAGGGAGGGCAGGGACTTGGCGGGGACGTCGGCGACCAGGCCGCCGACGCCGTAGGCGGTGACGTCCTGGTCGACGGCGTCGATGACGGCCAGTGGCCCGCCCGTGAACCGCGGGTCGACGGGAGGCAGTGCGGTGGCAGGCGCTGCGGGGGCGGTGGTGGCGGTGGGCTTCCGTGACGCCGTCTTCTTCGCCGCCGGGGCGGCCGCCGCCGGGGCCGCCTTCGGGGCCGCCGCTGGTGCCGCCGCCGGTCCGGCGGGCTGCTCGGGGACCGGCAGGGCTGCGGCCGGGGCTGCCGGCGCCGTGGCCTCGGCATCCGGGGAGGCGGTGGGCGGGTAGAGCTCGGTGAGCCTGTTCAGCAGCCGGGCGTACGCCTCGCGCTGCTCCCCCTTCGGTTCCGTCTTGCCCGACTCCCACGACACCACCGTCGCCCGCCGGGCCGTGAGGGCCTTGGCGACCTGCTCCTGCGTCAGCCCGTGGGCCTTGCGGAGTCGTTCCCGCTCCGACGGCGGGGGCAGCGGGGCGTGGCCCGCGATCAGCGCGTCGACCGCGTCGAACAACTCGGACATGAGCACCTCCTGCCCCCACCCTACCAACCCGCGGACTTTTCGCGTACTTAACGCGTCCGTTTCTCGATGCGGCTGCCTCGCGCCATGATGACGGACATGATGTCGCTGGGCGTGTCCAACGCGATGCGGTGCCATCGCCCGCGCGATGCCGGCTCCAGCTGTCAGCCCGCGCCGCACCCCACCACCGGCCGTCTGCCCCCCACTTGATCCGTTTGATGTGGGACCGGACGGGCTGAGCCAAGGCGTTTGCCCGCTGTAGTCGCCTCAACTCGTCTTGGCCGGGCCGAGGCGCCTTCGGACATGGCGAGGGGTCAGCAGGTCCTGGTCCGCGAGGGCTTCCAGGAAAGCCGCGGTGACCGGGTCGGGGGTGGTGCGGGTGTAGGCGGTCAGGGGGCGGCTGACCGGAGGGTCCGGGCGCAGGACGGCTCCGTTGAAGTGGGGCGGGATGGTGTTGGCGGGGACGAGGGTGGGGCCGAGTCCGGTGGCGGCGTAGTTGGCCGCGGCGGGGGCCTGTTCGGTGCGGACCGCCACGCGGGGGCGGAAGCCAGCTGCGGCGCAGGCCTGGTCGAGGATGTCGGCCAGGCCGCTGTCGGGGGTGAAGTGCACCCATTCCCGCTCCGCGAGGTCGGTCAGGTGGACGCGGGGTGCGTGGGCGGAGCCGGCTGCAGGGTCGTCGGTGCGGGTGACGACGAGGAAGTCCTCGGTGCCGAGGTGGCGGACCGGTCCCTCCCAGCCGGACGGCGGCGGTCCGACGGCGATGTCGGCCCGGCCGGCGTTCATGGCCGCCTCCAGTTCTTCGGCGTGGCGGTGCTCGAACAGGCGGACTCGTACGCCGGGGTGGCGCTGACGCCAGGTACCGAGGGCGGCGGGCAGCATGCCGTAGCTGATGGAGTAGAGGGTGGCGAGGTGGAGTTCGCCGGTGGCGAGACCGGCGGCCCGGCGGGCGGCGGTGGTGGCGCGTCCGGCCTCGGCGAGGGCGGCCCGGGCGTGGGGGAGCATGACCCGCCCGGCCGGGGTGGGGCGCACCGTGCGGGGCAGGCGTTCCAGCAGTGGGCCGCCGATCTCGCGTTCCAGGGCCTGGAACTGGTGCGAGAGGCCGGGCTGGGTGATGTGCAGGCGTTCGGCGGCGCGGGTGAAGGAGCCCTCGTCGACGATCGTCACCAGGTATTCGAGCTGGCGCAG
The DNA here is from genome assembly GCF_058146165.1 of Streptomyces sp. AM25. Classification (NCBI taxonomy): domain Bacteria; kingdom Bacillati; phylum Actinomycetota; class Actinomycetes; order Kitasatosporales; family Streptomycetaceae; genus Streptomyces; species Streptomyces sp. AM25. The sequence continues at coordinate 201,039 of NZ_JBKIWN010000001.1, forward strand.
AGTAGGCATGCGCTCAGCTTATGGGGTGTATAGAAAACAGTCCTTGGACACATGGCGGGCCCGCTCCGCAGGATGGGGGTCATGTCCGGCGAGGCAGTGCCGAGTTCTCGCCAGCTTCCCTCACCAAGGAGCTGTCCCCATGTCGAACGAATCGGGCGCCAGTGTTCTCGCGGTCTTCAAGGCTGCGCAGCACGCCACCGAGGAGGACTTTGCACAGGTCATCGATGCCGAGCTGGCCCGGGCCCGGGAACTGGTCGACCAGGGCGTGATCGTGCACGGCTACCACCGCACGGACTGCGTCGGTGCAGCGCTGGTCCTGGCCGCCGCCACGGTCGAGGCTGCGCGCGAGATCATCGCGACCTTTCCCGCGGTCGCGGCGGGTCTGATCGAGACCGAGTCGGTCATTCCGCTGGTTCCGCTGCAGCTGCCGCAGGCCTGACGAACCGCCGGACGGCCGGGCACCGCTGCTTCGGGGTGCCCGGCCGTCGCCCTCTCAACCCTGGAGGAGCCTTCCATGACCCATCCGTCCGAGCCGCCCGTGCCGGTGCTCGACCCGGCCGCCCGTGCCCTCGCCGATCAGGTGGCGGCCGGGCCCGACCCGTGCCGACTGCCCCTGTCGGAGATCCGCGCCCGGCTGGACCTGGCCCAGTCCGGCCCGGTCGAGCGCCCCGATGCCCACATCGAGGATTTGTCCCTGCCCGTTCGCTACGGTGCGGTCCGCATTCGGCTGGTGCGGCCGGCCGCCCCCGGCCCGGCTCCGCTGCCGGTGATCGTGTACCTGCACGGCGGAGGGTGGGTCGCCGGCAGTGCGGTCAGCCATGACCGGCTGATCCGGGAGCTGGCGGCGGGGGTGGGGGCGGCCGTGGTCTTCGTCGACTACGACCTCGCCCCGGAGGCGCCCTATCCCACCGCCCTCCGGCAGGCTCGCCAGGCGGCCCGCTGGGTGGTCGACCACGGCCTCGGCCACGGCCTGGACGCGACCCGGATGGCCGTGGCCGGCGACAGCGCCGGCGGCAATCTGGCCGCGGCCCTGACCCTGCTGGCCAAGGAACACGGCGAGTTCTCCTTCCGCCACCAAGTGCTCCTCCACCCGCCCCTGTCGGCGGACTGCGACACCGCCTCCTACCGCCGGTTCGCCCAGGGGTACTTCCAGAGTGCCGACCACCTGCGCCGGCTGTGGCAGCAGTACGTCCCCGAGCCGGCCCGGCGCAGCGAGCCGACCGCGGCACCGCTGAACGCCGGCCTCCAGGAACTGGCCGGACTGCCACCGGCGTTGGTGATCACCGCCGAAGCGGACGTTCTCAGGGACGAGGCGGAGGCGTATGCCGCAAAACTCCGCACGGCCGGCGTGCCGGTCACCTGCGTGCGCTATCAGGGCACGATCCACGGCTTCGTCGTCCTCGACGCCCTGCGGGGAACCGGTGCCGCCCGCGCCGCGCTGACGCAGATCGTCGCCACCCTCGGCGAGGCGCTCCAGCCGCGGCAGGAGGCCGCGTGAACACTCCGGCCTCCCGGCCCGCGATCACCGTGGGCAACATCGCCCTGTCCTTCCACCGTGCCACCGCGGCCGTCACCCGCCGCGTGCTGGAGGCCCACGGCCACCGGGTCGAGAGCATCGAGGCCCCGCACGAGCAGCTCTTCCGGCTCCAGGCCGACGGCGAGATCGACGTCCTGGTCTCGGCCTGGCTGCCCTCCAGCCACGACACCTATCTGTCGGCCTACCGGGACCAGGCGCACCTGCTCGCGCCCCACTACCACCCCTACTGCGTGTGGGCGGTCCCGCCGTACGTGCCGGCCGACGCGGTGCGTGAGGTCGCCGACCTGGCCCGGCCCGATGTGTCCGCCCGCATGACGCGCGCCATCGACGGCATCGACCCGGGCGCCGGCATCAGCCGCTTCTCCGCCCGGATGATCAACGCCTACGGACTGGACCGCGCCGGCTACACCTTCACGCCCGGCACCGAAGCCGGCTTCATCGCCCGGGTCGAGCAAGGGATCGCCGACCGGGAATGGTTCGTCATCCCGCTGTGGCGACCGCAGTACCTCAACCGCCGCCACGGCCTGCGCCCGTTGACCGAGCCCAAGGGCCTGCTCGGCACCGTCGACGCCGCCGGCCCCGTCATCCGCCGGGCACGCCTCGGCCTGATCGGTCCCGAGGCACTGGCCCGCCTCGACGCCCTCTGTCTGGGCATCGACGGCGTCGAGGAACTCGACACCTGGATCAACGCCGACGGCCTCACCCCTCTGCAGGCGGCCGACCGCTACCTCGCCGCCCGGCCGCAACTGCTTCCGTAGCTCGCACTTCACCCGACCAGACGCCTGTCCTGGAACCACCATGACCCCGCGTGCTCGGCTGGGACGCCGCCGGCACACTGCCGACGGTGAAAGGGCCCTCGTCGACGAACCTCCGCAGCCGACGAGCGAAGGGCCGGGCATGCGTCTGCGGCCAGGAACCGGGCGAGTCCAGCGGATGCGCTCAGAGTTCCAGGGCGACGTCGTAATCCCGCAGCCAGGTGTTGAAGGCGAGGATGAACTCGTTGCTGAGCCGCAGTCCGCTGCCGTTCCGGGAGTCGAGGGCCGTGTGCGCGGCGTCCGTGTCGAGCAGCTCGTGCACCGGGGCCCGGGGATCATCGAGGAGGGTGCGTACTTCCTCGCGCAGTGCCTCGTTGTAGCGCGTGTCCTGGATGCTGGGGTACGGGCTCTTGACGCGGTCGGCCACGGACTCGGGCATCAGGTCGCGGGTGGCGGCGCGCAGCAGCGACTTCTCCCGGCCGTCGAACGTCTTCATCGCCCAGGGGGTGTTGAAGACGTACTGGACGAGGCGGTGATCACAGAAGGGAACACGGACTTCCAGACCTGCGGCCATGCTCACGCGGTCCTTGCGCTCCAGGAGCATCTGCGTGTACCGCGTGAGGTGCAGATGGCAGACCTCGCGCATGCGCCGTTCCCCGGCGGACTCGCCGGGCAGCCTCGGCACCTCGGCGAGGGCGTCGCGGTAGCGGTCGGCGCGGTACGCGGCCAGGCCGATCTTGTTCAGCAGCCCCGCGTCGAAGAAGGCCTCGCGAGGGCCGCGCGGCGCGGTGCCGGTGTCGCCGCCCGAGGGTACGGGCGGCAGCCAGGGGAAGGTGTTGCCGTGCACCTGCTGCGGGACGTGGAACCACAGGTAGCCGCCGAACAGTTCGTCAGCCGCCTCGCCCGACAGCACGACCGTCGAGTGTTCCGCGATCGCCTTGCACAGCAGGTACAAGGAGGTGTCGCCTTCGCCGAAGCCGTTGGGCAGGTCGCGCGCCCTGAGCACGGCGTCCCTGCTCACACGGTCCACGAGCGCAGCGCTGTCGAGCGTGATGTCGGTGTGGCGGGAGCCCACGTGCTCAGCGAGGGCGTGCGCGTACGGGGTGTCCGGGGTCCTGCGGACGGTGTCCGCGGTGAAGTTCTCGGTCTGTCCCGCGTAGTCGACGGCGAAGGAACGCACCGGGCCCGCGCCCTGGCCGAGCAGGCTCTGTTGCGCGAGCGCAGTGATGGCGGAGGAGTCCAGGCCGCCGGAGAGCAGGGTGGCGAGCGGTACGTCGGCGACCAGTTGGCGGGTGACGATGTCTTCGAGCAGCTCGCGTATCCGGGCCACGGTGGTCCCGGTGTCGTCGGTGTGCTCGTGGGCCTGCAGCGCCCAGTAGCGGCGGGTGGTGAGTCCGTTCTTGCGTACCCGTACGACGTGTCCGGGCAGGACCTCCTTCATACCGCGGTAGATCGCGTGCCCCGGTGTCTTGTTCATGGTCAGCAGCTCGGCGAGGCCTTCGGCATCCACGGCCGGGCGTACCGAGGGGTGGGCGAGGATCGCTTTCGGCTCCGAAGCGAAGAGGACACCGCTCGGCGTCGGGTGGTAGTAGAGCGGCTTGATGCCCATCCGGTCGCGGACCAGCAGCAGTTCCTTCGCGCGCGGATCCCACAGGGCGAAGGCGTACATGCCGTTGAGCCGGTCGACGAAGTCCTCGCCCCACTCCAGGTAGGCGTGGAGCACGACCTCCGTGTCGCTGTCGGTGCGGAAGGAGTGCCCCAACGTCTTTAGTTCGCTGCGCAGTTCGCGGTAGTTGTACACCTCGCCGCTGTACGTGGTGACCAGTAGGGTGTGGCCATCGCTCTGCACGGCCATCGGCTGCCTGCCGCCTTCGAGGTCAACGACGGCCAGGCGCCGGTGACCGAGAGCGGCGTGGGTGTCGAGCCAGAGCCCGCCGGCGTCCGGGCCGCGGCAGGCCATGGTCTCGGCCATCGCATCCAGTGTCCTGCGTTCGGCGGTGAGGTCGCGGTCGTAGTCGACCCAGCCGGTGATGCCGCACATGCGGGGCTGTCTCCCTTGGCTCGTCTCTGCTCTGACTCGCGTTGAAAGGCACTGAAAGGCGCTTCAGGAGGAGGCGCGTGCCGACCGGTAGGCGGTGACCGCTTCTCGGGTCTCCTCGGCGAGGAGGTCGGCGTTGATCTGGGCGGCAGCCGAGACCGCCGCCGCGGACGCCGCTGCCGCCCGGTCGGTCACGCTCCCGACGTTGCCCGCCAGCCAGACACCGGGAACCTCGACTCGTCCGTTGTCATCAGAGGGAATGTGGTCGCCGATGCCCCAGGGGTGCGCCACCGGCTCGATCCCCAGCGGCCTCAGGAAGCCCGCGCGAACCGCCAACCGCGAGGAGACCACCAGCACTTCGCGGCCGAACCGGCTGCCGTCAGCCAGCCGTACGCCCGTGAGCAGGTCGCCGTCCCACTCCGCAGCGACCACCTCGCCGTCCACCACGCGCATGCCGCGCGCGAGCAGCGTCTCCCGCTCCTCGGCGGCCGGCGCCGGGTTGGTGTGGGTGAAGTACGTGACGTCCTCGCTGAACTGCCGGAAAAGCAGTGCCTGTTGTACCGAGAACGGGCCGGTGGCGATCACCCCCATGGCCCGGTCGCGAGCCTCCCAGCCGTGACAGTAGGGACAGTGCAGCACGTGCGTGCCCCAGCCCCGGCCCAGCCCCTTCACCTCGGGCAGCTCGTCCACCAGGCCGGAGGCCACCAGGAGCCGCCGGGCACGCAGCGCGTCGCCGTCGGCCAACGTCACCGTGAACAGGCCCGTCTCGTCCCGCGTCACCGCGGTGACCTCACCGTTCACCAAGTGGCCGCCGTAGCGCCCCACTTCACCCCTTCCCCGCTCCAGGATCTGTGCCGGCGGGACCCCGTCCAGGGCCAACAGGCCATGGACCGCCGGGGACGGGGCGTTGCGCGGGGCGCCCGAGTCGACCACCACGACGGAACGCCGGGACCGGGCCAGCGTCAAGGCTCCGCTCAGGCCTGCCACGCCGCCGCCGATCACCGCGACATCGAAGAATTCAGGAATCATCAGGCGAGAAATCACTGCAGCCACCTCCGCATTCATCATAAGCATGCGGATCCACACACCCTGATTCGATTTCCATCAGGCGTCCGCCCCTTGGGGTTGCGAGGTGGATAAACGAAAGTTGACCGTGGCTGCATCTTTCGATGCGAATCTCTGCGCGCATTAGACCAAAGACCCTTTGGTCGGCAGCGAACGGATGGATAGCGTGCTCTTCGCGACAGGATCCCATGGTCGTTCGGGATACCCACAGGCAGAACCAGGAAGGTGGCAAGGACAAATGGACCGCATTGAACTGGCGGACTTCGACCTCGACCTCGGTACGACGGCGGACCTGCAGTCGGATTCCGGTGCCGGAAATCAAGGCCCCGAGGCTCCGACCGGAATCGGCTGCCAGTGCTGCCCGTTCTGACCAAGGCCAGGCGTTCCCGTAGGCACAGCCCCGCGGGGCGCCCCGGGAATTGAGCGGCGGTCGTAACATGTACCGGGTCTTCCGGTCCGGGGCGCTTGCCCGTCCCGGACCGGAAGGCCCTGCAGGCCGAGGAGCCCGATCGACACATGCGCTTTTTCGCCCGTGGTCCCGTGGTGGCCCGCATGTCGGTGCTGCCCCACAGCCGCCTGTGGCCCTGCGACGACGACCCCTGCGCCGCGGACGCATCGGGCCGACAGCCGGCGGCGGCGGGAAGGGCCGCCCTGGCGGACCCGGTGTTCCGGGAAGCGCTGCACCTTGCCTCGCCCTCGCTGTCCGAGGCCGCTCACCAGGTCGCACGAGGAGAGTTCGGTTCCCCGCGCGAAGCACGCCGCGCCCTGCTCTCCCTGCTCCGCTACCACCTGCGGATGACCGGCCGTTCAGTGCCCTTCGGCCTCTTCGCCGGCGTCGCGCCGGTCGGCGAAGGGCCGACGGAGGTCAGGGTCGGCGAAGGGCACCGCAAGGCCGTACGACCCGACGCGGCATGGCTGCACGAGGTGTTGAGCGCACGGGAAGCCGACCCCCGGCTCATGGAGGGTCTGCAGGTACGCGCCCATCCGCTGTCCGAGGTGCGGGGCGACAGGCTGGTACTGCCGCTTCAGGGCGGCAGGAGCGAGACGTCGGTCCGCAACACCGCGGCAGTCGCCCTGGTGATGGAGGCGGCACAGTCTCCCGTCGTTCTGGCCGAGCTGGTCGACCGGCTCCACGCCGCCTGCCCCGAACGGCCCCGTGCGCTCGCGGAGGGCATGGTGCGTTCCCTCGTCACCCACGGGTTCCTGCTCACCGAGCTGCACCCCCCGATGCGCTCTGTCTCCCCCCTCGACCACGCCTTGGAGCGCCTGGAGAAGCTCACTCCCGACGCCGAGCATGTGCGCGCCCTGGGAGCCCTGCGGGAGGCGATGGCCGACTACGCCTCGTCGCCGATCGGGCAGGGCGCCCAACAACTGCGCGCCATCGTCAACGGCATGCGTCAAGTCCAGGACAGCAACCAGTACTTGCATGTCGATGTCGCCCTCGACGCCCGGATCACACTGCCCCGGGCCGTCGCGGACGAAGCGGCCCGGGCGGTCGGTGTCCTGTGGGGCATCACCCCGCCGGGATACCAGTTCCCCGGCCTGGACACGTACGTACGGCGTTTCACGGAGCGCTACGGAAGTGCGCGCCTGGTGCGCCTGACCGAGGTCGTGGACCCCGAACGCGGCCTGGGTCCGCTGCCCGAGGAAGACGGGACGAACCGGCCATTCACCCAACTCCCGCTCAGAAACGCGGCACTGGCCGAGCTCGCCGCGAGCGCCGTGCGCGACGGGCACGCCGAAGTGGTCCTCGACCGGAGATGGCTCGACCGGCTCGCCGTGGGCGGCAAGGGCGCACCACCCGCATCCATGGACGTGCTGGCGACACTCTCGGCCGCCTCCCCCGAGGCCGTGGACGCCGGGGATTTCCTGCTCGTACTGGGATCCGGCAGTCATCAGGCGGGTGCCCTCAACGGTCGGTTCGCGCACCTTTTGGGCGACCCGGTGGCGGCACATTGCCGCCGGGAAGCCCGCCGCGGTACCCCCGACGCCGTGCGCGTCGCCCTCGACTTCTCCCCGCGCGCACACCGGCATCGGAACGTGGCCCGCACCGGCACCCACGGAATGCCGACGGTCCACATCGGCACCTTCCACCCCCAGGAGCCGGACCGTCTCAGCGTGCGCGACCTGTACGTGGGCTGCCACCACGACCGGCTGTACCTCTACTCCCGCGCACTCGGCCGTGAAGTACTGCCCGCTTCCCTGGACATGCTCGACACGAAGCACGAACACCCCGCCGTACGGCTCCTGCACGCCATCGGAGCCACCGCCGGCCGCACGGGTTTCCACATGTGGAGCTGGGGCCCCGCCGCCGATCTGCCCCGGCTGCCCCGCGTGCGGTACGGCCGTACGGTCCTGTCCCCGGCCCGTTGGAACGGCCGGCTCCTGTCCCCGGAGGACGGCACCTGGGACGAGTGGCGCGCGCAGGTCGACGCCTGGCGTGCGGCCTGGGACGTCCCCGACCGGATCCACGTCGGCACGGGCGACCGGCGCCTGCCGCTCGATCTGCGCAAACCGATGCATCTGCGGCTGCTGCGGGAGGAGTTGCGCCATGCCCCGCAGAGCACCCTGCACGAGGCCGCAGGGCTCACCCAGGAGACCTCGGGCTGGCTCGGCGGCTCCCCCCGCGCCTGCGAGTTGGTCATCCCGCTGCACGCCGACAGACCCGCCAAGCCCGCCCCCGCGCCCACCACGCGCCGCAACCGTCCCTCCCTCGCCCCCGACGCACGGCCGCACCCGCACGGCACCGGCTGGCTGAGTGCCAAGCTGTACGCATCCAGCGCCCGGCACGACGAGATCCTCACCCGCCGTCTGCCGCGTCTGCTCGACGAGGTGTCCGACTCCGCGGACCGCTGGTTCTTCCTGCGCTACGCCGATCCCGATCCCCATCTGCGCCTGCGGTTCCGCCCCCGCCCCGGCGTGGCCACCGGCGAGTTGCTGCCGGTCCTCGGCGCATGGGCGGCCGACCTGCGCGAGCGGGGCCTCGCCCGCACCTTGCTGCTGGACGAGTACGCGCCCGAGACCAACCGCTACGGCGGACCGGACGTGATCGAGGCGGCCGAAGCCGCCTTCCACGCCGACAGCCTGGCCGTACTCGAGCAGCTCCAGGTCCTCGCCGACCCGTCCTTTCTCCTCGACACCACCGTGCTGAGCTGTCTGAGCCACCTCGACCTCGCGCAGGCCTTCACCGGCTCCACCGACGTGCTCTCCGCACTGCCCGGTCCTCGCTCCCATCCCGACCGAGCAGCCTTGCGCAGGCAGCGCGCCCTGATCACACCGCTGGCCGAGGACCCTCCCAGCTGGAAGGCCCTGCGCCAGGTACCCGGTGGCGAACGCATCGTCCGCAGTTGGCACGAGCGCGCCGCGGCGTTCACCGCCTACGGCGAGGCCTTGCGTGCCACCGGCCACGACGCCTCCGAGGCACCCGTGCGCGTCCTGATGCCCTTGATGCACATGCACCACAACCGGCTCGTCTCCGGTGCCCAACGGGAGCAGGAGAGTCTCGCCCTGCTCGGAGACCTCCTGCACAGCCGCCGCGCCCGCAAGCACCACAAGGCTCCCGATGACCGCTGACATCACAGACACGGCCGACGACCACACCTCCGGCAGCACCGCACTGCGTGTACGGGCGGCCGAGATCGTCCGGGACATCGCGGACCGGCTCAGCGATCCCGAGCTGGTCCGCTCGCGCACCCGCACTCCGGAGCAGGCTCACGGGCCTCTCTTCGACGGCCACGCCAGCATCGCCCTGCTGTTCACCGAACTCGCCCTGCACGACACGGACTTCCGGCCCGCGGCCCACGCGCACCTGCGCGCGGCAGGTTCCGCCCTCGGCCCGGCCCGTTCCCCCTTCCTCCAGGGCCTCTTCACCGGCCCGGCCGCCGTCGGCTTCGCCTGCCGCATGGCCTCCCGGGCCGAGGACGGCTATGCCGAGGCACGGGGACGCATTCGTGCGCACACAGCCGGGCTGGTCACCGCGCAAGCCGCACGCCTGCTCGGACACGCTCGTACGTCCGACGCGGCTCCGGCTGCAGAAGAGTACGACCTTCTGCACGGCATGACCGGGCAGGCCGTCTACCTTCTGCACGAAACGCCCCTGGAGAGCGATGCGGTCGGCCGAGCCGTCGACAGCACGATCGCCCTGGCCCTCCCCCGCGGGAACCGCCCCGGCGCCACGGCGTGGGCCGCCACCCCGCCCCCCGGTGTCCCGAACGACGCTTTCCGCCTCGGAACGGCGCACGGCATCGCCGGCCTGCTCGGGTTCCTCTGCGCCGCCGCCGAACGCGGCGTCCACCGCCCCGGCCAGATCGAGGCAACGGAGCACCTGGCCGCCTGGCTCCTGGAGCGTCTCGGCAACGGTCCACCCCGTCGGCCGCACCCCGGTGCCCCGTCGTCGTCCGCGTCCTCGGCCGGGCTGTTGCCGGGCTGGTGTTCCGGCGTCTCGGGCATCTCCACAGCCCTGTACGCAGCGGGCCGCACCCTGGGCTGCCCCACCCTGTGCACCTCGGCAACGGACGTCCTGCGCAGCGCACTCGACGCGGTCGAGGAGCACCGCAACCACGACACAGGTCTGTGCCACGGCTGGGGCGGGCTGCTGCACGTGGCCCAGCGCATGGCCGCGGACGCGTCGGACCCCGGTCTGGAGGCGGCCACCGACCGGATGGCCCGCAAGGTCATCGCCCGCCACGACCCTGACGCGGTCTTCGGATTCCGGGCGCGCTGGAGCGGCCCGGACGGACCGGTCTCGGACGACCCCGGCCTGCTCTGCGGCGCCGCGGGAACAGCGCTGGCCCTGCACACCTACGCGGTCCACGCCCGTACGAAGACCCCCTGGAGCAGCGTATTCCTGGTCCGCTGACAGCCGGACCGATCCTCTCCCCCATGTCCAAGAAGACCGATTTCTCGCCGAAGGACGGAGAACACCGTGCTCAAGAGGGCAAGCGGGTCCGCGCACGGCGCATCGCGTGACACCTGGCTGGTCACGGGCTACGACGCCGTACGGGAAGTGCTGGCCAGCCCGGACGTGAGCAATATCAGCCCCGACGGGACCGGCGTGGGCGGAGGGCAGCCCGGGGTTCTGGTGTCGATGGACCCGCCGGACCACACGCGCATCCGCCGTCTCCTCACCCGCGAGTTCACGGTCAAGCGCATCCAAGCGCTGCAGCCGCGGCTCGAAGAGGCGATCGCGGCGCAACTCGACGAGATGGAGCAGGTGGGGCCACCGGCCGACCTCATCCGGCACTTCGCGCTGCCTGTTGCCTCATCTGCCGTCTGGGAGCTCCTCGGCGTGCCCCGCCAGGAGCAGGCCGAGCTTCGACGCATCGGCGAAGACCTCTTCGATTTGACACTGCCTGGTGAACGCCGCGCGAAGGCCTACCAGGAGGCGCTCGGCTACATCGCCGGTCTGCTGTCCGAGCGCCGGCAGAACCCGGGAAACGACATACTGAGCAAGCTGGTTCACGAACATTCGGATGCCGTCACGGACGAGGAAATGATCGGTGTCGGCTGTTTCCTGCTGATAGGCGGATTCGAGGCGACCGCACACAGCCTGGGACTCGGTACGTTGCTGCTGCTCCAGCACCCCGACCAGCTTGCCGCACTCAGGCGGAACGAGGGCGATGTCCGTCGTACGGCCGTGGAGGAGATTCTTCGGTACCAGTCCCTGATTCACCACGCGACGCCGCGACGGGCCACTCGCGAACTGACCGTCGGCGGACAGAAGATCAAACCGGGCGATGTCCTCGTTCCCGCGCTGGTCGCCCCCAACCACGACCCGAACTTCCTGCAGGACGCGGAGGAGTTCGATGTGGAGCGCCCGGCGACCCGACACCTGGCCTTCGGCCACGGCATTCACCAGTGCCTGGCGCAGCAGTTCGCCCGAACCGTGCTCAGAACAGCGTTTCCGGCCCTCTTCGGCCGTTTCCCCGGACTGCGGCTCGGCGTGCCGGAGCGTGACATCCGATACCGGAGCGGAGGATTCGTCGGCGGCGTGACATCTCTCCCGGTGCGGTGGTAGCGCGATGAGCGCCGAGAAGCAGCTGCGGGTCGCCGTGGATCAGGAACGCTGCATGGGAGTCGGCAGCTGCGTCATGATCGCGCCCGCGGTCTTCGACCAGCGGGACGAGGACGGCATCGTCGCGCTCCTCGAACCGGCGCCCTCGCCGGATCAGTACGAAGCGGTGGAGGAGGCCGCGTACCTGTGTCCCGCCGCAGCCATCCATGTGCGGCGTCTCCGCCCCATCCACGACAACGACACTCCGTGATGTTGTGGGCACCGCTTCATCGACCGCTGCGGGTGCACGGTGATAGATGACCGGTGGTCAGTAAGTCACAGATGGTCATGACCAGGGGATATGCGACGCTTACTGCATGAATGCTCAGTTCCGCTCGTTTGTTTCGCAATGGCCGGTGTACGTGCCAGTGGTGGCGGCCGTCGACCTGGCATTGTCCTGGGGGCAGTCGTTGTCGGCGGGGCTGTTGATCCTCGTGGGGTGCGCGCTGACGGGAGCCGTGCTGTCCGCCGTGCATCACGCGGAGGTGATCGCGCACCGGGTCGGGGAGCCGTTCGGGTCCCTGGTGCTGGCGCTCGCGGTGACCGTCATCGAGGTGGCCCTGATCGTGACGCTCATGGCCGACGGCGGCGACAAAAGCAGCACCCTGGCCCGCGACACCGTCTTCGCCGCCGTGATGATCACCTGCAACGGCATCGTCGGACTGTGCCTGCTGGTGGGCGCACTGCGCCGACGGGTCGCCGTGTTCAACCCCGAGGGAACGGGAGCCGCCTTCGGGGCGGTGGCGACGCTGGCGGGCCTGAGCCTGGTCCTGCCGACGTTCACCACCAGCACCCCGGGCCCCCGCTTCTCCCCTCCGCAACTCGTCTTCGCCGCGCTGGCCGCGCTGGTCGTGTACGGGCTGTTCGTGGCGACGCAGACCGTGCGGCACCGGGACTACTTCCTGCCGGTGACGGCCGAGGGCGAGGTCATCGACACCGACGACCACGCCGAACCGCCCTCCGCACGGGCCGCCCTGGTCAGCCTGGGCCTGCTCTTCGTCGCGCTGATCGCCGTGGTCGGCCTGGCCAAGGTCGTCTCGCCGACGATCGAGTCGGCGGTGTCGGCGGCGGGGCTGCCCGCATCGGTCGTCGGCGTCGTCATCGCGCTGATGGTCCTGCTGCCCGAGTCGATCGCCGCCGTCCGGGCCGCGCGCGGCGACCGCGTGCAGACCAGCCTCAACCTGGCGCTGGGCTCGGCCATGGCGAGCATCGGACTGACCATTCCGGCCGTCGCCGTCGCCTCGGTCTGGCTCAACGGCCCGCTGCTCCTCGGCCTGAGCGCGACGCACATGGTCCTGCTGACCCTCACGGTCGTCGTCGGCACCCTCACCGTCATCCCGGGCCGCGCCACCCCGCTCCAGGGCGGCGTGCACCTCTCGCTCCTCGGGGCCTACATCGTGCTCGCCGTCAGCCCGTGAGCCGCAGCAGCACCGGTGTGACGTGGATTCAGCATTGCTTCATCCCACGGTGAAGAACCGCGCGCTGGTGCTGCACGGTCGTGGCAGCCGATGCTTCTTCCCATGATCAGCACGCAGGCACTGACGGGCATCGCGATCGTGGCGTTCGGGATGGTGCTCTCCCCCGGGCCCAACATGCTCTACCTGGTGTCGAGATCCGTGACCCAGGGGCGACGCGCAGGACTGATATCACTCCTCGGCGTCGCCACCGGGTTCCTCTTCTACCTGCTGGCCGCGACCGCCGGCCTCGCCACGCTCCTCACCGTCGTGCCCGCCCTCTACACGGTTCTCAAACTGGCCGGGGCCGCCTACCTGGGCTGGCTGGCGTGGTGCTCTCTCAAGCCGGGCGGCACGTCGGCCTTCACCCCGCAGCCGCTGCCGCCGGACCCGCCCCGCAAGCTGTTCACGATGGGGCTGGTCACCAATCTCCTCAACCCCAAGATCGCGATCATGTACGTCTCGATCCTCCCCCAGTTCGTCGACCCGGGACGCGGGTCGGTGTCGGCACAGAGCCTGGAGCTGGGGCTGGTCCAGATCGCGATCGCGGTCACCGTCAACGGCCTGATCGCCCTCACCGCCGGAACCATCGCCGGGTTCCTGCAGGAACGTCCGTCCTGGCTGCGCACCCAGCGCACGGTGATGGGTGTGGTGCTCGCGGGAGTCGCGATACGCGTCGCAACGGCGTAGGTCCCGTACCCGTCAGCTCGCGGTGAGGGCGAACGCCGGCAGGGCCACCGACGTGAAGTCCAGCGCGGCCTCGGCCGTCTGCCAGGCGTCCATAAGGACGTTTCCCGGGGGTTGGTCGCCCTCGTGGGCGACGAGGAGGGCTTTGTCGAGTTCGGAGCGGGGACACACTTTCCGGACAGTCCTGCACGCGTACTTCATGCCAGGCGCGCATCAAGCCGGCTGCTGGTGTCCGTGGTGGGCTGCGGGGTGTCCCGTCAGTCTCTCCCAATTGCCGGAGCCGACAGCGGCCTTCTCCGCCTCGGTGAAGGGTGCTTGTTCGAGGAATGACCGGGCGATCCCGCTGCTGGTGTCGAGGAAGGGGAACCCGCCGAGCCGCGTCCCGAAGGTGTAGGGGTAGTCGGTCGAGTACAGCATGCGGTCGGTGCCGACGACCTCCACCGTCCATCGCAGGTAGCGTTCGCTGACCGTGCCGCTGCCGGCCACCCAGAAGTTCTCGCGGAAGTAGGCGGCCAGCGGCCGCTCGAGCTTCGCGTTGTGCGCCATGATCCCGATGTGGTCGAGGTGGAACAGCACGACCTCGCCCCAGTGCCCCGCGATGACCTGCAGCCCGGGGTGGCGGTCGAACACGCCGGAGAAGATCATCCGCAGGTACTGCACGCCCAGGTCGTAGTACCAGCCCGGACCGGCGGTCGCGAGTCCCATGCCGACCTGACCCAAGCCGGAGTAGTACACGTCCAGGACCGCGGGCACGGGGGTCTGCGGGTGGAAGTGCAGCGGGACTCGCAGCCGTTCGGCAGTGGCGTAGAGGTCGTCGAACTCCGGGGCGTCGGCCAGCTTGTCACCGGTGCGCCCGTAGAGCATTGCGCCGCGGAAGCCGAGCTGCGTGACCGCGCGCTCCAGTTCCGCCGCGGCGGCCTCGGGCGCCGGCGTCGGGATGGCCGCGAACGCCTGGAACCGGTCCGGGTTGCTGTTGACGACGTCGGCCAGGGCGTCGTTGGCTTCACGTGCGACGCTCATGGCATCCGCGGCCGGGAGGTTCTGCACGCCGGGTGAGGCCAGGGACAGCACCGCGACGTCCAGGCCCTGGTCGTCCATGTCGGCCAGCCGCCGTTCGCCGGCGAGTGGTCGAGGTCGCTGCGGACCTGCTCGCACGCGAAGGGCGGGAGGCGTTGACGACCCGCGCGGTGGCGTTGGCAGCCGGGGTGCAACCGCCGGTGATCTACCGCCACTTCGGCGACAAGGACGGGCTGCTCGAGGCGGTGGCCGAGCACGGCTACGCCACGTTCCTGGCGGCCAAGCACCTCGACACCGATCCACGCGACCCCGTCGAGGACCTGCGCGCGGGATGGGACCTCGCCGTCGAGTTCGGGCTCTCCAACCCCGCGCTGTACGCGCTGATGTACGGCGAGCCCAAACGCGGCACAACGTCAGCGGCGTTCGCGGCCGGCATGCAGATCCTGACGGGACGCATCCGCCGCCTCGCCGCCGGCGGCCGGCTGCGCGTCGAGGAGAAACTCGCGGCCGCCCTGATCCACGCGACCGCACGCGGCGCCGTGCTCACCTGGCTCTCGCTCCCCGACGATCAACGCGACCCGGCCCTGCTGACCGCGATGCGCGAGTCGATGGTCACCGCCGTCACGAACGAGAAACCCGCCGTGCACGACGCGAGCCCTGCCGGCGCCGCCCGAGCGTTGCGTACCCTCCTGCCCGAACAGACAACGCTGAGCAGCGCCGAGCAACACCTCCTCGGTGAATGGCTCGATCGCCTTGCCGCCGAGGCATAGCCTGGATGCCCTTACGGGTCGGCCTTCGGGTGGTTCAGGATTTCAGGGACTGACCACATTCCAGCGTTCGGCGGGAATGTCCTCGCATGAATAGAGGGTGACGCGGCCACGGTCGCCGTCGGGGGACAGCAGACACAGGTGGTTGGCTTCGTTGCGGTAGCGGACGCTGCCGTCCGCGTACGCCTCGGCCAGCCAGCGCTGCCCGGCCCCGGCGACGTCACGGGAATCGTCGCACCGGTAGAGGAAGGCGTCCGTCTGGGTGGCGGCGTGAACGTCCTTGCTGCCCAGGCACACGTTGTCACCGTTCAGGCTCTTGATGCGGACCAGGTTGTCGTTGGGGCTGATGCGCTGGATGTTCCAGCCGAAGTCCTGCTTCTCGTAGAACAGCCAGTAGATCCACCACCAGCGGGGCGGGGTGGGCGCGGTGTAGGTGAAGGTCCCGGGGACGCTGCCGGCCCGGCGCAGCCGGCCGCCCAGGAACGCGGATTCCAGGCGGACGTTGTCGCCGGTGGTCTGCCAGCTCGCGGGGGTGGAGGCGGGACTGTCCCACCACCGCTGGGCCGGGTCCTCGGTGCACGGCGTGGCACTCACCGCGTTGTCGGAGGGGGTCAGGCACAGTCCGGGGTCGGCCACGTTGCGCCAGCGCTGCGGGCCGCCGCTGTCCTGGTCGGGTGCCGCATCGTCCTCCAGGTGGCTGATCGTCCACTGGGCCCGCGGGTCCTCGCACTTGCCCGCCACGATCGGGGAGGAGGCCGCGTCCCGGCGGGCACTGGGCGCCAGAGCGATGCAGTCGCCGGTGCCGATGTTCTGGAGGTAGTGGGTGAGCGCGTCGGTGGTGAACATGCCCCACGTCTGGTTGCCGTTGTAGCGGGCGTCGCCGACCGCGATGGAGCGGTCCGGATTCTCCTGCAGCAGCCGCCCGGTCGGGGTGGCCAGCACGCTGTGGAAGACATGGGACGGACGCGGCGGCTGGGCCTGCGGCGGGGTCCGGGTGAAGAGCACCGGCACGTGGTCGGATCCGCCGCCGCCCGGAATGGTCGCGGTGAACCCGCCCGGCAGGCCACGGGTGACCGCGTAGTCCAGCTCGCTGGGCTCGTCGCCGCCGATGTAGGTCGGCCGGCCGGTGCGCAGCAGGGTCTCGTCGCCTCGCAGGTGCAGGGTCTGGTTGCGGGCCTGGTCGTTGGTGCGGTTGAGGATGTTCACGTTGAAGTCGCCGCCCAGGACCCAGTTGCGGTTCTGGCCCGCCGGGTCGTTGGCCGCGAAGTCACGGACCCGGTCGAGCAGTCCGGGCAAGCCCTGTCGTCCGGTCACGTCCTCGCCGCGGGCGTGGGTGTTCCAGTACCAGGTGTTCCCGAAGCGCAGACCGAGCAACGGGCGTGCCCGGTAGCGGTTGTTGGGGGCGTTGGGGTCCGGGTTGTAGAAGGCGTTCTCCAGCACCCGGACCTGGTCGGCCGGGGTGTCGGTGACCGTCGCCAGGTTCATCTGGCCGCCGTCCCAGATGTCCTGGGTCGTGCCGGCGATCCGGCGGGGGTCGGTCTGCAGGTAGTACACGTACCGGTTGCTGCCGTTGGGGCCGCCCGGCCAGGTCACCCGCTGGACGGAACTGGGCTGGGGGTTGCGGTTCGGTGTGAGCCGGATCTGGAGGAACTCTCTGCGGTCATTGTCGTGCGCCGGCAGCGGCGGCCCGGCACCCGCCTCCTGCAGCATCACCACCTGATTGTTCGCGACCAGCCGCTGGACCTCCGACGTCCACCGCGAACCGTTGTCCGAACCGTGCATGTTGTACGTGGCGAACGGCGAACTGCCGTCACCGTTCACCGCGTATGCCACGGTGGCGGTCAGCGGCACGGTGACCAGCGCCGCCAGCCCGCTGAGCACGGCGACCAGGGCGGTGATCCACCGCCGCCCGTGGTCCCGCATCGCTAAATGGCTGTGTCTTGTCAAGGAGAGAACCTCTCACGTCGGTCCCCGGGCCCGGGCGGCCCGGAGGACTGCCAACGCCGCGGACTTCCCGCGACGGCACCGAGCTGCCGCATCGGCAGCAGTGAGGCCGGGGATGCTCCCGATCCGCTGTCGTGCGGGTGGTTCACGGGCCGCCGCTCCAGCAGCCGTCGGCCCGTCAGTCGGGGGTGAACGGAGCCCGGCCGCGCGCGGTTCACCGCGTCATCGGTATCCGGCCGTTCCCACAGCGCCCGGGACCGTGCCGGCTGTTGGACGGCCGGCAGGTGAGACCGGGAGCGCGCGGGCCGCACTGCCCTGGACCGGCGCCTGCGTCCGGTTCCACGCAGATGGTCCTCCCGGACCGCCTCATCCCGCTGGCGTCCCCGGGCACTTGGCTCAAAGTGGGCGGGCACGTCATCTGCCGGGAAGGGCCTCGTCCCCGCGCTCCGGGAGAGCGGCCGACCGGCGGCACTGATGCGTTGCACCTCCGCAGCCGCCGGTGGGGATCACGCCAGTTCCTTCGGCTTCGTGGCCGACCGCCGAGACCGGCCCGCGTGGATGGCGAACCCACGCCCGACTCATCGGCACGGCCGCGGCCGTGCCGTACGTACGGACCGCCGACCAGGTCGGCCGGACGTGCCGGCGGTGGCCGAAGCAGGCCGTTCCGGCCACCGCTTCACGCATCAGCTCCGTGAACACAGACAACGCGGACGGGTGTGTGCTCATGCGGACACTTTGGTCAGGGCCCGGAGGACGGCGTGGAAGCCGGCCACCTCGGCGGCGGAGAGCCTGCCCAGGGCGCGGTGTTCCAGATCGGCCAGGGTCTGCTGGACGGTGTCGGCGGTCAGACGCCCGTCGGGCGTCAGCTCGACGAACACGGAGCGCCGGTCCCCGGCGCGGGTGCCGCGGGTGATGTGCCCGCGCCGTTCCAGCCGGTCCAGCACGCCGGTCAGCGTGGTGGGCCGGGTGCCGACGGCGGCGCCGAGCTCGGAGACGGTACGGCCGCGTCCGTCGGCGAGGTTGGCGAGGGCGTTGATCTCGGAAGCGGTCAGATCGAGATCGACGAGCTCGGCGGCAATCAGCTGGAGCGTGGCATGGGTCGCCCGCTGCAGGGCGAGCAGCGCGGACCGCTCCGACGGAACGGACTCGGATTTCACGGTTCCGGATCGTACGGTTCCGTCGCATCGGGGGCAAACCCGGGGACGGGGGCCCGGGTTGGCGGAGACCGTGCCGGTATTCCGTTGTCGATCCGGGACCGCCTCCCTATGATCAACGACATGCCGTTGCGTGTTCGTATACGAAAAGCGCTGCCGGAAGCGATGCGCGCCCGCGACAAGGTCACGGTGAGGGTGCTGCGTTCGGCCCTCGCCGCGCTGGACAATGCCGAGGCGGTGCCCGTGGCCGAGGCGGAGCTGCGCGGCTCGGCCCTGGAGCATTCGCCGGTCGGTGCGGGTGCCACCGAGGCGGTGCGGCGCGAGCTGAGTGAGCGCAGCGTTGTGGAGATCGTGCGGGCCGAGGCCAGGGAACGGCTGGACGCTGCAGCGGAGTTGACGGCTCCTGCACACGCCGACCGGGCAGCCGAGTTGCGTGCAGAGGCCGCCGTGCTGTTCCGGTTCCTCGAAGATCCCTGTACCGCATAAGCGAACCGATGACGCCCCCGGAGACGAATCCAGGCCGAGCCCTGGGGCCGGGATGCCCCGACGATGAAGGCGGTTACGATGCTCACGCCTGGACCGCCGGCTTGAGGACCTGCTCGCACCACGTGCGGAACGTCGTCGGACTCGCGGACTGTGGAGTGCGCCGCACTCCGTCATCGAAGCCGTCGTCCTTGGCACCCATCATGTCGAGGTAGCCCTGTACGTACGCGCCCCCGTTGCTGTGTCCGGTGAGTGCGGTGCGGGCTGCGTCGAGCGTCTGCCGCTCGCAGCGGATCGGGCGGCCGAGCACCTCGGACATGATGCGCGCCTGGTCGTTCGGCGAAAGGTCCTCGAGGCCCAGCACCGCGACCTCGCCCGTCCCCGTCCACGAATCGCCACCACGACACTGCGGCACACCTGAACCACCGAAAGCCGGATTTCGTGAGGCGGCCCGCCGTCAGGCAAAGTCTTCCTCATGTCTCATCACGCCGGGGCCGCTCCCCACAGGTCGGGCCGTGTCCGGCGCGTCCGCGTTCTCGCCGTCACGGCCGCCTGTGCGCTCCTCGTCACGGGCTGCGGCGGCGCGTCCGCCGGTCCCGACGGCGGCGTGTCCGTCTCGTACAAGGTCCCCGCACCCGGCAGAGCCGACGAGCGGGCGTTCCTGCGGACGCGCGCGCTGCCGGAGCGGGTCGCCGAGGACCTCAACGGCGCGCTGCAGTTGCCCGAGCGGATCGAGATCGTCAACCGCAGCTGCAGGGGCGAGGACGACTACCCCGAGTACGACCCGAACACCCGCCGGATCGTCCTGTGCTACGAGTACGTCGGCCGGGTGCGCGCGTCCTTCCAGGAGGCGGGGGCCTCCGAGCCCGACGTGCGGACGGCGGGCGTCGTCACCGAGTCGCTCTACCACGAGGCCGCCCACGCGCTCGTCGACACGCTGGAGCTGGACTTCGACGGGTCGGAGGAGGACGTCGCCGACCGGTTCGCGGCCTACCGGATGATCCCGCAGGGCGCCGAGGGCCGGGCGGGACTGCTCGCCGCCGCCGACAACTACGCCTGGGAGGCGCAGGAGGACGCCGGTCCCGAGGACGAGGCCGACGACGAGGACGATTCCTCGGACGAGCACGCACCGGACGCGGTGCGTGCCGCCAACTACCGCTGCTATCTGCACGGTTCCGTGGCGTCGGGGCCGGAGCGGGACGTGAAACTCGTCGACGGCCGGCTGCTGAGCAGCGAACGGGCCGGGCGGTGCCGGGACGAGTACCGCGCTCTGCGGCACGGCTGGGACGAACTCCTCGCACCCCACACCGCCTGACGTCGCCTGACCGTGTCAGCTTCGGTGCAGGGCCAGCGCCCTCGCCTCCGCCTCTTCCGTGAGGCCGACGCCCGGCCACCCCACGCTCCCGGTGGGGAGGGTCTGCTGCCAAGCCCACGTGTCCCTCACCGTGTCCGCGACCGGGCGGCAGCGCAGGCCCGTTGCCAGGGCCCGGGAGACGTCGGCGCAGTGCATGGCCTCGTGGCCCTCGCTGCCCGGCGGGCACCAGACGGGCAGGTCGCTCCAGCCGGAGAGGCCGGCCTTCTCGATCACTTCGGGATCGGTCCACACCAGTTCCGCGTCCGAGCCGGTCACCTGGACGCAGGCGTCCAGCAGTTCGCCGATGGTGGTGTGTCCCGGCGGGCTCACGAGGTTGAACGGGCCGTGGAGTTCCGCTTCGACGGCGTCGAGGATCCACGTGGCCATGTCGCGGACGTCGACGTACTGCAGTGGGGTCGACCGCGGGCCCGGTGCCAGGACGCGGCCGCCGCGGGCGATCCGGGACAGCCACCACGGCAGGCGGCCGACGTTCTCCCAGGGGCCCAGGATCAGGCCGGCGCGGACCAGGAGGCTGCGCCTGTCGCCGAACTCCCGGAGCACGGCGAGTTCCGCGCCGCGCTTGTCGGTCGCGTAGTCGGCCGACTCGGCGTCCGGGTCGCCGTCCACCACCGGCCCGTTCTCGTCCAGGCCCGCCGGCATGGGCCAGGTGTGCACCGAGCGTGTGGAGACGTAGACGTGACGGCCGACGCGGCCGGAGAGCAGCCGGGCCGCATCGCGTACGACGCGCGGGGCGGACGTCCAGGTGTCGACGACCGCGTCCCACGTGCCGGTGGCCAGGGAGGCGAGCCCGTCCGGGGCGGTGCGGTCACCGTTGAGGACGTGCACGCCGGGCGGCGCGGGGTGTTGGCCCCGGTGGAAGACGGTCACGTCCCAGCCCCGGTCCCGCGCGGCCTCCGCCACGGCGCGGCCTCCGAAGTCGGTGCCGCCGAGCAGCAGCAGTCTCACCGTTTCCATACCTTTCTTCTCCTTCTGTTCGTTTGTGGCTGCCTGTTCATGACTACGGCTACGGCGTGGCGAGGAAGTCGCGTACGCCCCGGGAGACCGCGGGGTCGGTCAGGAAGTCGTTGTGCCGGAGGCAGGCGGCGGTGCGGGTGTTGGCGGCACCGGCGAGTTCGGTGCTCGCGGCAGGCGTGATCTGTTCGTCGCACGAGGACCACCAGGTCGCGTACCGGGTGGGGCCGGGTGTTTCGGAACCCTGGTTCAGGTGGCGCAGGACGTAGGAGTCCGGGGTCATGTCCTTGCAGCCCTGGTCCCAGAGCGCGCAGAGCCAGGCGGTCTGCGTGCCGTGGTTCGGGCCGGCGAGCGAGACCCAGTGGGCGGTCTTCGCGGTGCCGCCGCCGAATTCGAGGTACCAGCGGGACGGCAGGCTGCCGAGGCTGTGGGCCACGATGTCGGCCTTCGACGCGTGCGTCTGCGTGAGCACGTCGTCGACATAGGCGGACAGTCGGGCGGCAAGAACCTCGTTCGTCGACTGCGAGGTGTCGTAACTCCAGGCGAAGAGGCGGTCGGCGGGGTATCCGGCAGCCGTGAAGTCCGCCCGCATCCGCCCCCAGACACCGGGGTCGGCGTTGCGCCCGTGAATGAAGATCACCGGATTCGGCGCTGCGGCCGCCTGCGCGGGCGGGGCTGCAGTGGCGAGGGTTAAGGAGGCTAAGAGGGCGAAGAAGGCTGAGACGATGGCGGTTCCGTGGCGTCTGCGCATGCGCGTACAACTCCTCGGGGCCTGCCGGTGTTCCGGAGCGGAGTCACCGGACCGGACCGCGCTCGTCGACGTACACGGTCGGCTCCGACAGGAACACGTCTGCGGCCACCGGACCGTAGGCGATGTTGAAGGTGTCCATCCAGTACGACCAGTCCTGCATCCCCGACGTACTGCTGAAACGGTAGTTGAGCTGCCACCGGATCCACTGTCCGGGAACGAGGTGAACGGCCGGGGGCCTGCGCGGCCGCGGCGGTATGGCACACAGGGGCTCCACACGGGGCTGGACGCGCAGCCGGCCGTCGGCTTCGCGGAGTTGGACGTTGACCCTGCGCAGGTCCTCCTGGCCGTCGTAGGGCGCGAAGTCGTCTCGCTCGTGCATGCGCACGACGTGTGCGAGGGAGGGCGTCATGGCGGGGAGCGCGAAGCCGACGGGAGCCGCGTTCCTGCGTGCGGCGGCTTCGCCTCCTCGGGACTCCTTCGTCCAGGACGTCCGTATCCACTGGACGGTGATCTCCACGGCCTCTCCCTCTACTCCCCCTGCGATCTCGTCGGCACGCTCAACCCTAGACGGCGTTCGGCCGGTCGCAGCATGCGGTCATCGGGCGATGGGCACGGCACCGGTCGCCGCGACGGACAGGTCCCAGAGCCGTGCAGCCGCGCCGGGGTCGACGGCGTATGCGCGGACGCCGCCGTCGTCCATAGGTGCGTCGGGGGCGGAGACGCGCGCGATGTCGCAGTCTTCGAGGTACAGCCCGCCGCGGCCGTCGAGGAGCGGGGACGTGGCCGCCCACAGACCGGTGGCGGCGCCCTGGGACGATGTTTTGAAGTCGGCTCCGGTCACGGTGCCGTGTTCGTCCACCCAGCCGCGGTCGATCTGCTCCTGGAGCATCATCTCCCGCTGGAGGCCGGTGATGATCTTGCCCGGGTGGAGGGCGAATGCGCGGACGCCGTCGTCACGTCCGAGGGCGTCGAGGTGCACGGCGAACAGGGCGTTGGCGGTCTTGGCCTGGCCGTAGGCCAGCCACTTGTCGTAGCCGGTGCGGAAGTGCGGGTCGTGCCAGCGGATGTCGGTCAGGGCGTGCCCGGCGGAGCTGTTGACGACAACGCGTGCACCGTCGGCGGTGGCTGCAGCGGCGGCCAGGAGCGGGTAGAGCTCGCAGGCGAGGATGAAGTGTCCGAGGTGGTTGGCGGCGAACTGGCTTTCCCAGCCGGGTCCGACGCGGCGCTCCGGGGTGGCCATGACGCCCGCGACGGCCATCAGGAGGTCGAGCCGGCCGAGGCGGTCGCCGATCCGTGCGGCGGCGGTTCGCACGCTGCCGGGGTCGGCCAGGTCCATGGGGACGACCTCGCAGCCTGCCACGTCAGCGAGCGCGGTGCGGGCGATGCCGGGCCGGCGCGCGGGGACGACGACCCGGGCCCCCGCGGCTGCCAGGCGCCGGGTGGTTTCCAGGCCGAGTCCGGAGTAGCCCCCGGTCACGACGGCGGTCGTGCCGGAGAGGGCGAGGCCGGCCATGACGGCCTCGGCAGTGCTTGCGGCGGAGAAGGGCGAGCCGAGCGGCCGCTGTTCAGTGGTGGTCATGCCGCGACGCTACGATCTCGAGCGAGGTCTAGATCAAGTCGAACAAGCCGTAGGCTGGGCGGCATGACCATGTCGACGACCGGAGTGCGTGAAGAGCCGCTGAGCATCGGCGAGGTGGCCGAGCGGACCGGGCTCAGCGTGCACGCTTTGCGCTTCTACGAGCGCGAAGGCCTGCTGGTCGGTCCGGTCCGGCGCACCGCGGGAGGACTGCGGCGTTACACCGAACCCGACGTCGACTGGCTGCAGATCTGTGTCAGGCTCCGGGAATCCGGCATGCCGCTGGCCGACCTCAAGCGGTTCGCCGAGCTGGTGCGACAGGGCCCGGGCAACGAGGCGGAGCGTCTGCAGCTCCTCGATGCACACCAGCAGCGCGTCGATGCGCAGATCGCAGCGCTGGAGGAGTGCCGTTCGGTCATCGCCTGGAAGGTCGGCGTCTACGCCGAGCACCTCGCCCGCGGCGAGGCCGGCGGTCTCTGGGACCCGACGTCCGGAGGCAACGCCTAGGTAGCTATGGGAAGTTGCGATACCGTGCCCGATATCTACCAGAAGTCCCGGCTCGTCACCGCGTTCGATGACAAGCGCGGACTGCTCGCTCATGGAGACGGTGTGGCACCCCACCGTCATACCGACGGGCAGTTGCTGTACCCCTCTGCGGGCGTCCTTGCCACCACGACGGAGCGAGGCACGTGCGTCGCCCCGCCCGACCGTGCCGCGTGGACGCCGCCTGGTTTCGAGCATTATCACCGCGCGTACGGGCGGACGGAGGTCCGGGTGGTGGAGGTCTCCGGCGCATTGTGCGCCTCGTTGCCGGACCGGCCCATGGTCTTCGCCGTGTCACCGCTCTTACGGGAAGTACTGCTGGTCCTCACCAGCGGTCGCGAGCTGCGGCCGGATGCGCGGGACCGGCTTCGAGAGGTGGCCGTCGACGAGCTCGTCGACGTTGCCGATGAAGCCCTGTACCTTCCGGAGTCGGCCGATGACCGTCTTCGTGCAGTCACGGACCTTCTCCACGCCGACCCCGCGACCCCTTCGACGTTGGCGGAACTCGGGCGGACGGTGGGGGCGAGCGAGCGGACCCTGAGCCGCCTGTTCCAGACCGAGTTGGGAATGAGCTTCCATCGGTGGCGGAGCCTGCTGCGTATCCAGCACGCGCTGGTCGGGTTGGCCGAGGGGGACGCGGTCATCGACACGGCCACCCGGCTGGGGTGGGCCAACCCACGTCGCCGGCTGCGACGGTGACCGCGGTGCGAGCAGGGCAGCCATACCCAGTGAGATCCTCACCCGGTACTCCCACGATCACGGGTACGCATGGCTGACCGTTCTGGCGGAGGTTCCCGCCAACCACCAGTCCATGATGGCGCTGCATCCACATGGATTCGCCGGGCAGTTCGCCCGCGGCCCCCACGCGAGCCGGTTCTATCTGCAGTGCCCGCTCGACAGCTCCATGTCACAGTGGGCGGACGAACAGATCTGGCACGAGCTCGAGATCCGCTTCGGCGAACCCATGGCCACCAGGGGGCGGATCACCAGCACACAACTGGTGCCATTGCGAAGCGTGGTGTACAGCCCGATGAGCCACGGCCGACTGTATCTGCTCGGGGACGCCGCCCACATCGTTCCTCCGATGAGCGCGAAAGGAATGAACCTGGCCCTGCACGATGCCGAGATATTCGCTAACGCCGTCATCCACTACCAGGCCGACAATCACGATTCGGCCCTGCTCGATTCCTACTCGGCGACGTGTCTTCGTCATGTGTGGAACTACCAGGCGTTCGCGACATGGTGGACCGAATTGATACACAACGCCGGTGACGCCACGCACCAGGGCGAGTTCCGGCACCAGGTCGCCCGGGCGGACCTTGCGCGCCTGTTCAAGTCCGGCTCGGCGAACCGTCTGCTGAGCGAGTTCATCGCTGGGCTGAATTAGCCGGCGCCCCGACCGGTATCCGGGGACGTCGAGGAGTTGCACGACGCATCCGGCGGCCGATGCTCCGGTTCCGGATCTCGACGCACCTCGGCTCTTGAGGCATGCCCCGGCCAAGAGTAGGTTCACGGCCCGACCGGATGCAGGGGGCCCGGCTCGTCAGCGTGGGCCCCTGCCTTCACAGAGGAGGGCACCATGGTCAAAAGACTCAGACAGCGCCTCACAAGAGCGGCCGCCGCACTGGCGGTCGCCGGCGGAGCCACTCTCACCGGCGCCACCGCTGCCCACGCCGACGGCGGTACGGCCTACGGCTGGCAGGTCGGACACGACTACATCATCGGCTCGCACTGGTCGGGCGGGTGCCTCGACGACTCCAACGACTTCGGCCTGCGCACCTACGAGTGCAACCAGAACAGCGTCGACGGCGGCTGGCAGCGCTGGCGCGTCATCAACTGGTCGTCCGGCTACGGCCAGCTCCAGAACGTCAACACCGGCCGCTGCCTCGACTGGTCCGCCGACTACGGCCTGCGCACCTATGTCTGCAACAACCCCAGCTTCGCCAACGGCTACCAGAAGTGGGCGCTGGAGTTCTTCACCACCAGTCCCGGCGTCAACATCCAGGTACTGCGCAACGGCATCGACGCCCCGTGGAACTGCCTCGACGAGTCCGAATACGGCGTTCGCGGATACCCGTGCAACGATCCGTCGAAGAACACCGGCTACCAGTCCTGGTGGGTCGACAACGCCTATTAGGGCGCATTTCCTCGGCCCCTGCGCATCTGCGGACTCGAACTCGCCGCCATCTTCTCACCACTTGAAGCGGTGCAGCACCGCACCGCCCGTCCCCTCCGCAGGCCGGGCGGTGCGTGGCGGGCCACGACGATCGCGCCCCGGTCAGGGCCCGGTGTCCCCCGGGTGGGAGCAGAGCCCGCCCCGGTAGGTGCTGTCGTACCAGGCGCCGGTGGCGTCGAGGTCCAGGTTGGTGCGCCCCGGTCCCACGCAGCGGTGGTAGTCGCCCCGGGGAAACCTCTTGACCTGGATCCAGACGTTGGTGTTCGTGGCGCAGTGCTCGTAGTAGGCCCGTTCGCCGTTCCTGCTCTCGTTCCAGCCGCACCCCTGCATCTGCTGGGGGGCGGCCGCCGCCGGGGTGACCGTGGAGCAGGCGAGGGCGCCGGCCAGGGCCACGGCCGCGAGGCCGATCCGGGGCCCGCGCCGGATCGCTGTGGTGGCAATTGATCCGCGGAGTTTCATCTGTCGTCTCCTTCACCGGAGGGTGGCACCGGGACGGGCCCGGTACCGCTGCTGACGGCTCCAGAGTGGCCTGGTGAGAACCGCGTCACCAGGCGTTTCGACGGTGATCGAAGGGGATGGAACGGCTTTGCCGGGATCGAATTCCCGTCCCTTTCCCGGCCGCGGCAAACTGATCGACACCGGCCGCGGGGCCGTCGGCGGATCGGGGGTACTTCAGTCCGCCCAGACGCGGGCCAGGCATCTGCGGGCGTACGGGTCGGGCAGGTCGGTGAAGGCGGTGCGGCCGTGCAGCACGACGGTGTTGTCCAACCAGAGCAGGTCTCCCGGGTACAGGGGGATGCGCAAGACAGTGCGCGGATCGGACAGGACCTGGTCGACAGCGTCGAGGGCCGCCTGCTCGTCCGGGGTCAGGGGCGTGCCGGCTGCGTGGTGGGCGCGTTCGATCCCGCGCCGGTTGTAGTGCACGCGCAGGTCGGCGCCGTGCCGTCGGAAGACGGGGCGGTGCCGGTCGAAACCGGTTCCCCGGCCGAAGTGGAAGTCCTGGTGGAGGCGCGGCAGGGCCCAGGGGTTGTCGGTGAGCAGCCTGTTGTGCACGGTGTGGCCGCTGGCCAGCAGGGTTTCCCCGCCTTGTGCTGCCTGTCGCACGCACAA
This sequence comes from Streptomyces sp. AM25, assembly GCF_058146165.1. NCBI lineage: Bacteria > Bacillati > Actinomycetota > Actinomycetes > Kitasatosporales > Streptomycetaceae > Streptomyces > Streptomyces sp. AM25. The sequence goes on from NZ_JBKIWN010000001.1 coordinate 228,474, forward strand.
CAGCCCCAGCAGTCTTGGCGGATGGGGTGCCGGCGTCCGGTCCGTGTGCAGGCCCAATGCGAGGTCGGTCTTGCCCAGTCCGGCGTTGTCGGCCACGGTGACGAGGTCACCGGGGTCCGCGGGCCGCGGAGTGCCCAGCGAGGCGGCGAGTTGCCGGCACATTGCGGCGCACTCCTCATCGGCGCGGCCGCCTACCGGAAGGCCGCGGATCACGACGAATCCGCGGCCATTGCGCAGGCGCTGGATGACACGCGTCGCCAGGTCCGCCAGCGCTGCCCCCAGAGGGGCTCCAGCGGTTCCCGTACCTTCTCTCCGGCCGTCCAGCTCGCGCGAGCAGGCGGGCGGCAGCCGGAGCAGCCAGTCCGCCTCGCCGAGGGTGTGGCCGTTCCACGCCGTGAGTCCTTCCACCGGGGCGGGCTGGGTCATCTGCTCACCTCTCCGCAGCGGCTGTCTGCCGGCAGCTCCGCCCAGGAACGTACCTGACGGTGGAGGCCAAGTGCAGTGCCGGTACGCCCCGTTCGGGTCGGCTTCGGAGCGCGGTGGATGGCCGTGCGGGTCCCGGTGAGCGGGAGGCCCGTGGCACCGTGTGGGACCCGCCGCTACCTGGACGGGACCGAGGCCGCGCGGGGCCGCTTCGACGAACAGGGCCACGGCGCCATGGGGTGAGGCAGCACTAGCTCAGCGAGTAGGTCTGCGACGGTCCGGAGCCTGCCGGGCGTTCGTCGACGTAGACGACCGTCAGCCGGGAGAAGTACGGCGCTTTCCCGGCCCGGTGCACCGGCCGGTACACCTTCACGTTCACCCGGAACGTATGGAAGCGTCCCTGGGCGCAGTCCGGTACGCAGTCGTTGGCGACCTGTTTGCCCACGCCGTGCGCGGCTCGGTCGGTCCAGTCCGCCCAACGCAGCCCGCGCAGGTCGTTGTTGCCGTCCCCGCACGCCAGCATGTACTCGCCCGGTGCGACCTGGTCGTGGCGCATGCAGTCGATCAGGACCGGGGTCTTGTGCGGGGCGCGATCCTCGGCGGTGTGTGAAGGGGCGACGCCGGAAGCGGAGGCGGGTGCTGCCGCGGTGGCGACGAGAGCGGCAGCGGATACGAGGCCGCTGAGCAGTTGGCGGCTGAAGGACATGAGCGGTGTCCCTTCGAGCAGGGTCGGTGTGGCTCTGTCCCACTAGACCATCCATGCGCTCAGCCAGTTACCCGATTCCAGGCCAAATCACCCGCACCGGGGAGTGGTGCGGCGGATGCCCGGAACCGAGATGTCGACCGCCGGGACAGCGCCTCCGAATGCATCTCGGCGCTGCCTCGGGCGAGCTCCTGTGCGCATGAGACGGAAGATCTGGGGGCAGTTGTCGAAGGTCGTTTCCAGCTACCGCGACAGGAGTGGTTCATGCGAGGTCGCATCACCAAGGCACTTGGCGTACTGGCGACAGCGGGTGCCCTGTGCCTGGCCCTGCCCGGCTCGTCGTACGCCGCGCCGGGCCGGCTCGTCCTCAACGGCCGCATCTTCGACAACCCCACAGGCTGCTTCCGTAACCTGAACGCCCCTCTGTCGGTCCAGAACAAGACCAGCACAGGGGCACGTGTCTTCACCTCGTCGGACTGCACGGGCCCGTCCCAGATGGTTCCGCCCAGGCAGTCCGTCGTCGTCCCTCGCGGACGCAGCGTCAGCATCTAAGTGCCGTGGCCGCATGGGTTCACCGGTTTACTCGTTGTGCTGGTGGGAAGCAACGGCCGGCGAGGGGCGGGTAGGGCGTCACCCGTCAGGGTTCCTCGGGTTCGGACCACTCGACATCCGCCCGACCGCCGGCTCGTGCTGGGCACCGGCCGGCCGTCGGACCGGCTGCTCGCCACCTACCGCCGCACCCACGGTATTACCTGCTGCCACGGCTGCTGCTCCGTCGGCGACAACCGGCTCTGAGGCGTCAACCGGCGCCGCAATGGCATCGGCCACACCTGGGCGGCTCTGCGGTCGATCCGCGCGGCCCGCCCGGACGGTGTCCCGGTCTCCTGCCTGCGCTGGCGCACCAAGGAATGGCCAGTGCCGGGGGATTGCGTGCCTCAGGTGCCGCTGCCGCCGAGATGCCGGGCCGCGAGCGCGGTGACCTGGGCGGCCAGGTCCGTCAAGGAGGAATCGCGCAGTGCAGCGGCGTGCGCGAGCCGGACCACGTCGTCCGCCCAGGCGCCGGTGGCCCGGTCGTCCTCGCCGATCCGGGCGAACCCTCGTTCCAGCAGCCCACGGGCCTCGTCCTCCCGCTTCCTGGCCACCGCTTTGACCGTGCCGACGGCATTGGCCAGGGCACTGGCCGGCCGTGACCACTCGCCTTCGCGGGCGCGCGCCGCCGGGTTCCGCACGTCGTAGTACAGGTCATCCGCGACCGACGCGGTGCGGACGTCCAGATCAAGCCGCCAGAACAGCGGCAGTCCCATGAAGCGGACGAACAGCAGGCGGCGGCGGTCGGAACGGTAGAAGTCCGGGTCGATACGGACACTGTCGACCGGCCGGACCTCTCCCAGCGCCTGCACCGTGCGAGCCAGGCAGGCCGGGAACTGCGCGTCCGGCACAACCCATGCGACGTCGATATCGCTGAAGGCGTCCGCCGTGCCCGATCCCAGCGAGCCGATCAGCACCGCGCTTGAGCCGGGGCAACACCTCTTCAGCGCGATGCACACCTCGGCAGCCAAGACGGCACGATCAGTCTCTCTCGCCATGACGCACACCGTAGCCCACCCCTGTGTCAAGCCGATCGTCCCCAGCAATCCCTGCCGAAACGGCCGCCCCGACCCGGTGGCCCCCTACTCGCTCGTCCGGAAACGGTAAGACGAGTCGTCACCCCTCAAGCCGCACGCGCAACCCGCCGGACACGCCCTGTGCGCCGCCGGCCCCCTGGTCTCGGCCGACGCCGGGAGGCGGCCGGGGCCAAGGCGAACGCGGTCACGCAAGGACTGACGGCTGGGGTGGTTGTACGCTGCCGAATCCGCTCAGTTTTCCGTCGCTGCGCAGGCTGCCGTCTGCTCGATCATGTCAGCAGCGGCTACGGCGCCCCCGGCCTCCTGGATGTGTTGCTGCATGGCAGCCAGGCTCTGGGCGATCACCGAGGAGGCCGAGACATGATCAACTGTCTGGCGCAGAGCTTCGGCGGTGACGCGTTCACGAGGCAGGCACAGGCCGAGGGAAAGCCGTTCGATCTGCTCGGCGTTGGCCCGCTGCTCGGCCATCTGCGGCACGGCGACCAAGGGCACGCCGTGCGCGAGAGCCTCCATGGTGCTTCCCATGCCGGCATGGGTCACGAACGCCCGGGCGTGGGCGAGTACGGCGAGTTGCGGGACGGTCGGATGGATCTCGATCGAGTCCGGCAGATCACCGAGGCTGCCGATGTCGACAGCGTCGCCGACGGACATGACGACGTGCCAAGGCGTGTTGGCGAAGGCTTGCACGCACGCTCGGTAGATTTTCGGGCGGCGGTGGTACTGGGAACCCAGTGCCACCAGCACCACGGGCCGCCCTGATGCGGGCGGAATCCAGACGCCCTGGTGGGAGCGGTCGCCCAGGGCAGGACCGACATAGGTGACATGCCGGACCGTGACCGACTCGCGATGTCGCTGGAAGCATTCGGGGAAGAAGGCGACGGCCCGGTGAGGGGCGAGGGTGAGTTCGTGCACGCTACGCGTGACCCCATAGGCGTGGAGCGCGTCCTGTAACTGTTCATAGCCGGGGATGCGGTCGATGTCCTCCACCCCGAACAGCTCCTTGACCATGCCCTGGTACGGCAGGTGGGTTGGCGCCAGCATCACCGCCGGGACACCCCAGCCAGCGGCGAGAAGTGGGCCGGCCCAGGCATACGCGTCGTACAGCACCAGGTCGGGACGGTGGCCCGCGAAGGCCATGGCCAGGGACGGCAGCGCGCTCACACTCTGCCGCGCCGCGATGGCGGCACCGGCTGCCAGATCCTCCGGGGCTTCCACGCCAGGTGCGACGTCTTCGTACACGACCGGTTGGGCGCCTGCTGCGGTCACCTGCACCACGAACTGCTCGCTGACCGCGTAGCTGACTCGCCAGCCCCGAGCGACCAGTTGCTCCACCACTGCCAGTGTGGGAAAGACGTGTCCTTGCATCGGGACGTTGAAGACGGCGATATGACCGCGCCGCGGGCGGCCACCCTGGCGGGGTGCGGGAAGGTCGAGCATGAACGACTCCGGACTTCGGCAACCTCGGTGCGACATAGCATGAGCACACTGGCGAGGGGACTTGGTGGCCCTGGCGAAACTCACCGAGCGGTACGGGAGTTCCGCTGGCATCCCGAAGAAGCTCTTCGCATCTGACCTCGGTGACAGGCGCCCCGAACTCCAGGAATACCCGAAGGTGCTGGTCGCGCGCCTCTGCCAGTTGTACTCCCATGGCGGGCATCAAGTCACCCGGGACGCCTATGTCAAGTGGGCGAAGGCCGGTGGTGGAAACGGCAGTTGGTTTGAGAAGTACCGCACCAAGGACCCCATCGCCCTCGATCCTGACGAGCTGTTCACGGACCTCTGGATGTACCACCGCGACGGGCAGGGAGACCCGCTGCTCGGCCTGACACGATGATTTCAGAGGCCGACGTGCCGCTGTCCCGGGGAATGAATGCAAGCAAGTCTGAGGTCACCTCAGATCGCCAGGCGGCCGATTCCGACGAGCGCCATCATCGTGCCGGATGCAGTTTTACAGCTGTTACTGGACGGTGATGGCGTGCCCGGTCACCGCGCCGCCCACGCGGCTGTCGGCCGATCAGGCCAATGGCTCCAGGAAGCCGGAGACGGCGTACTCGCCGCTGGTGTCACTGCTGCCACCGATGCTGGAGCCGCCGTCGATGGCGAAGCTCAGTGCGGCTGGTCCGTCGATGTAGATGCGGACAGAGTGGTTGAAGCCGTAGAAGTGCCGGTCGGAGGGGTTGCTGCTGAGGCTGCCGCACTGCACCCACGGGAACGCGTAGTTGTATCTGTTGGCGACGGTCAGGTATGCGGATCCCAGGACTGCGTTGTCGCCGTAGTAGAAGCCGGTGACGGTCTCCAGCGTGAGGCGCTGGCCGGCTGGGACTTGGTCGGGCAGGGTGCAGGACCCACCGCTGTCAGCGAACCGGCCTCCCGAGCGGAATACGTTCATGCCCTGCCGTCCCTTCAACGCCGCCATGATGGTCGCGTCACCGTAGCGGCGGGGGTCTTCGAGCGGCAATGGTGCTGTCGCCCACAAGGATGAGAGTGCAGGTGGCCTGGGAGAGGCGGGTGCTGGAGGTTATGGGGCAAAGCCGGGGCCCCAGGGGCTCGGCCGGCCTCGCTGCTTGAGCGTGACCCCGGACGACGATTGAGCCTGCTGCACGATCGGGGACATCTGAACTGGCTTGCCCTGCAGGGCGGGTGGGAGAGATGTCGCTTGCCCAAGCCTTATCCGGAAGCGATCCGGCTCGTTTCCGCACGCGATAGCGGCCAGCCGGTCGCCGAGCACGGTGGACACCGACCGGGCGTATGACTAGTCACCGCCGGTAGCATCCCCTTGGTGGCGAGATCGCTTGGGCACAAGGTCGGCGAGCGCCTCGCTGGTGTCCCGCAGCGGCCCGGGTATGGAGTCCAGTGCCCTGATCCCGGGAGCCCGGTTCCGCGCGCGCCGGTGTTCGGACCACAGCTCCCTGTTCAGCAAGCCGTTCAGGAACGTCACGTTCACGTGCCAACCACGGTCCTTGACAACCCCCAGGTCCTTGGCCAACTCACCGCGGAGCACCATGTCGGACAGGAACTTCTTGTGCACGTCCAGCGGACGTCCCCCACTGGTGTCCTGGAGAATCTCGGTGGCCAGGCGGACCTCGTCGACCAACCTGTTCCGCGTGGTCGGGTCCGGGAGATACCGCGCCCGCCGGAACAGCCCGCGGCTCGGCACGTACTGGACCAGACCGTACGCGACGAGCGCATCACGATGCCGGTGGAACGCGTTGCCCCGCCGATACCGACGCCACAACAACTTGGCCGGTGACACCGCCTCGGGCTCGTTGGCCAACTCGGCCAGCAGCTCGTCGGCCCAGGCCAGACCCACAGGAGTGGGGTCGACCAGCTCAATCACGTGTGTGATCTGGCGAATCGCGTTCCAGCCGAACACCTTGTGCACGCGCTGCCGGAGCAGCAGTTTGCCGCGCAGCGCAAGTTCACCGAGTTCGGCCACGGCGCAGCCGCCCTTGGCCTGGCCGGAGTCGATCATCTTGCCGGTGTCGGCGAGCGAGAGCAGCGCGAATTCCTCGGGCAGCGTCAGCGGACCAACCATGTGTTCATCCTTCCCGGACTTGGGCCTGTATCGAAGGTGGAGAGCCGTTCGTTGATCGCGGCAATGTGGACAGTTGCTTCGTCAAACGCGTCGAGAGGGAAGTGAACTGGGATGCCGCGATTGTCATGGCCGCACGACGTGCTCTGCTTCCTGTTCGAAGGGGCTTCCTGTCATGAGCCGGCACTACGAACGCGGTGTGCTCGCCTGCGATCCCGCGAACGCGACAGTTCAGGTACAGCAGTCCGTACTCGTGGGCAACCAGCCTGGCGGCTGGACTGACTGGGTCACATACCGCGGACGACAAACCGAGGTCCGCCGTCACACCGGCCCTGGACGCGCGGCGGGCTGAGCCCGGATCTCAGACCGTGACGCTCTCGCCGATCTCAAGGGACATCAGCGGCACACCGGTCAGGTCGCCGATGAACCGCGCGAACGAGGCACCCTCACCTTCGCTCAACGTGAGGTCGTGGATCCGGAGAGAACGCGACGGCTTCGCGGCTCGGACGAAGTCGATACCCTCGCCGAGACTGGTCCACGGGCCGCTCGCCGGCACGAGCAGCGTCTGGACCGCGACGTCAGGCACGAAGTAGGAGTCGCCGGGGTGGTAGACAGTGCCGTCGATCAGGTAGGCGACGTTGGTCATGAGCGGGAGGTCGGCGTGGACGGCCGCGTGGTGCTCGCCGAAGACGGCCACGTGGAATCCTGCGGCTTCGAAGCTGTCGTCGGCGGAAACCGCCACGACACGACCGTCGTGCACGCCGAGTTCGGTCGCGACGTTTGAGGGTGCCCACACGTGTAGCGACGGCTGAGCATCGAGAGCTGCTTTCAGGATGCCGACGTCGAAGTGGTCAGGGTGGTCGTGCGTGATGAGCACGGCAGTCGTGCCGGCGACGAGCTCTGCCGAGTTGGGCGTGTACGCCCCCGGGTCGATCACGAGGGTGGAGCCGTCCTTGGCGAGAACGACGGTGGAGTGCGTGTGTTTCGTGAGTTCCACGTGGACATCCTGACGAGTTGAAGGTGAGCAGCTTCGCTTGACTGGGCACGTCACGCCGGTCTGGACAAGGTCGTCGATGCCACCCCGGTCACGTCGGCGCCGTCAATCGGCTCATCGTTGACCGGCTCACCCAGACACAGGTCGGCCAGCCACATCAGGTCAGCAACCGGATCCTGCCGGCTGTCCAAGTGGACGCGGTCCTCCATCCCAGCCGTGAGGCCGCAGGTCGACGACGTCGCCAACGCCGGGCAGGCCGACGCCCTCCCGGACGTCGTCGGCCGTGGACGCCACAGGGAAGACCAAGCCGACAGGTGCTGCTCGCGAGCCATGCCATCACGCTATGCACGGACGTTCGTACTGTGAATGATTGATGGTCCGTGTTTCTTGCGCGAGAGTTCGGATATGGCCGATGACCAACTGTCCGAGGCGCTGGACCTCGTCGAGGTCCGCGGGGTGCTGTCCAGCTGTATCGCGGAGCGGGGCCTCTGGATGACCCGTGTGCCCGCGGTCTACCCGCTGCAGCCGTCCGCCGAGCACCCGCTGAAGTTCCTCATCATGGTGCGGGGCCGGGCCCGGCTGTCCACCGACGGCGTCGACGAGCCGATCGAGCTCGAGCCGGGCGACGTCGCGGTCCTCAACCGCCGGACGTGGCTGCAGGTCGAGGGCGGCGCCGGCGACGGGCCACGCCGCGAGATCCTGCCCGAGGTCGGTGTGCCCTCCGCCCGCCTCGCAGGCGACGACAGTGGTGTGGACGACCTGCTCATCGGTGGTCGTGTCGAGCTCAACCCGGCCGGTGACGCACTGCTGTTGGAGACGCTTCCGCCGCTCGGGCACATCCGGGCGGCGGCCGACGCCGCAGGCGCCCTGCATGCCAGGCTGCACCAGCTGTTCGACGAGGTGACCGGGAGCCGGATGGGCTCGACGTTCGCGGTCCAGCAGCACGCGCAACTCCTGCTGCTGGAGATGCTGCGCGCGTATGTCGGCCAGGCCGAGTTGCCCCCGGGCTGGCTGCGGGTGCTCACCGACCAGCGGCTGCGGCCCGCGCTGCGCCGCATGCACGCCGAACCCGGAAGGCGCTGGGGCCTGGAGGAACTGGCACGCGAGGCGGCCATGTCACGCACGACGTTCGCCGAACGCTTCCGCACCGTCGCGGGCATGCCGCCGCTTGCCTACCTCAACCGCTGGCGAATGCTGCTCGCCCGGCGGGCCCTGCGCGACAGCGACGTCCCCGTCCGGTCACTGGCCGCCGAACTGGGCTACACCTCGGAGAGCGCATTCAGCAACGCGTTCAAACGCGAGGTGGGCGAGTCACCGCTACGCCACCGACACCGCACGCGCGGCGAACTTGCAGCAGTCCGTGCCTGGCAGTAGTCAGTCAGGGACGTTAGTGGGGGCGCTCAGAATCAGAGCCCGCGCCGGACACACCTGTGGCGTCGGCAAGATCCGCCAGCAACCGTGCACCGGCATGCCCGACGACCCACGAACCATCGGCACTGACATGGACCCTGGGACGCAGCCCGATACCCTGCACGTAGAAAGTGCCCTCCGCCTGGACCGACAGAACCCCTCAGCAAGGTTCATCGTCCCAGGCCAGGAAGGCACTTTCGCGTTTCCGCCTCGCCAGCCGCCAAACCCGAGCGAAACGGCGAGACTAGTCTTCTCCTTGCGCCGCTGCCTGCGTCGCAAGGAGACGTTCGACAGGACCGGGACGGAAGCATGTCGGGAGAGATTTCGCCCACCGGGAAGCACCCTGACGCCAGTTCGTCGCCCGAGGTTCGGGCCTCTCATGCGGACCGGGACCGGGTGGTGGATGTGCTGCGCATCGCGGCCGGTGACGGGCTGCTGACCGCGGACGAACTGGACGGTCGCCTGGAGGCTGCCCTGTCGGCGCGGACCATGGGCGAACTGGCTGTGCTCACCGCCGATTTACCGGCCGCATTGGCTGCGACCGGCACAACTGGCGCAGAGGCCAAGGACGTGGTGCGGATCGAGCAGGTCCACAGCGGCGCGGTCGAGCGCGTGGGGCGCTGGGTGGTACCGCGGAGGCTGGAGCTCGCGGTGTCCTGGTGCAAGGTGACGCTCGACTTCACCGAGGCCGTGATCACGCACGACACCTTGCAGATCGACGTGGACATGGCGGGGAAGACCCTGATACTGGTCACGAGGCCGGGCGTCGTGGTCGATCTTGATGGACTGCGGCTGGCACATTGCAAGGTCAAGTACCGTCAGAGTCCGACGGACTCTGACGCGCCGGTCACTCTGCGAGTGGAGCTGGTCGGCCAGAAGACCTACGGCCACTTGGTGGTGCGGCCCTCGCGTCGGGGCTTCGGGCAGCGGCTGCTGCGCAGACCCCCATCCACGGACTGAGCGATACCCCGGGCCATGTTCCCCGAACGGCGACTCCGTCCAGGGATCGGCCTCGTTGCGGGTGCGGGAAGGGGCCGGGCCCGGATCCTGCCGGGCCCGACGTACGAAATCTCGACGCGCGACGTCAACGACAGTGCGCGGGCACCGGTTTCGGCAGAGCCGTACACGCGCCGGCAGGCACGGTTCGTCCGGGGCGATGCACTCTTCGTTCGCCCTGCTCACATCGGAGCGGTCGGCGAAGTGGCGAGGTGTCAGACGGCGACGGAGGCCTTGTCCGTCTGCTGCCCGGTGATTTCGGGTACGGATTCGGGTGCGGATTCGCGCCAGCCCGGAGGCCGGAGGAGGTGGCCGATGCGGCCGCGCCAGGTACGGGCGTGGCGGATGTCGCTGAGCATGGCCGCGAATTCGTGGTAGTTGGCCTTGAGCGGATTGAAGGTGTTGATGTTCTTGGTCAATCCGTACCGGACGGGTTCGGTTTCCTCGGTGTAACTGCCGAAGATCCGGTCCCAGATGATGAGGATGCCGCCGTAGTTCTTGTCCAGGTACGGGTTGTTGGCCCCGTGGTGGACCCGGTGGTGCGAGGGCGTGTTGAAGACGTACTCGACGGCTCGCGGGAGGCGGTCGACGCGCTCGGTGTGGATCGGGAACTGGTAGAGCAGCACGATGCTGTGGGAAAGGAAGATCATCCAGGCGGGGAAGCCGAGCAGGGCCAGCGGGATGTCCGTGATGCCGGCGAGGAACGCTCCGGGAATCAGCCAGGGCAGGCGCATCGCGGTGGAGAGGTTGAAGTGCTGGCTGGAGTGGTGGACGCTGTGGCCGGCCCAGAGCAGGCGGACGCGGTGGTTCATCCGGTGCTGGGCGTAGTAGGAGAGGTCGGTCAGGACGATGGCCGCCACCCACACCCACCAGCTCGATGCCGACAGAGTGTGCGGCGCGAGTGAGGCGGCGACCACCACGATCGGGAACTGGATGAACTGGTTGAGGGACTTGGTTATTCGTCCGATCGCGTAGATGGACAGGCTCGTGCCGGTATCGCGCAGGGAAACGCCCTGGCGGTCGGGGACGGGTTCCTTCTCGCGGTGGTAGCCGATGAACTCGACGGCCATCAGCAGCAGGAACGCCGGGATCGCGTACAAGCCGATCCAGAGGGTGTCTCCCATCAGGTCAACCTTTCTTCCTGTCTTCCTGGGATGCCGTGTCGGCGCGCCACGCCGTCGGCCCGGGAGCCGGGCCGCGTGGCCGCCGGAGGTCTGCCCTCACGGCTCTCACCGGTCGGCGGGAGGAGCAGCCGTGGGGCCGGAGCCGCACGGCCGCCCCGCCGGTCACCGGACGGTGAGGCTGAAGGCGGCGGCGCGGGTACGGATCTCGCGCCACAGAGGTGTTTCACCCGGTTCGTCGAGCAGGGTGAGCAGGGCCGACAGCGCCAGCAGGGGCTCGTCACCGAGCTCGGCACGGATCTCCGCGTCGACCTCGCGGCGGGCTTCATCGACCGCCTTGAGGAATTCCTGGGCGCGTGGGGTGAGGCACACGGTCTTCTCACGGGAGTCACCTGGCGATTTCTCCGTCGTGACGTAGCCGCGCTCGCAAAGAGCGGCCACCTGCTTGCTCGCGCCCTGGCGGCTGATCTCCAGTTCGCGGCCGATACGCGACACGGTCATCTTCTCGTCCGTGGCGCACAGCCGCAGGACCAGCGCGTTGGGCAGGGGCTCGTCGGCGAATCCCGCAGCGGTCAGCTTCTGCTCGATCCGACGGCGGTAGCCGTTCCAGGCGCGCAGCAGCATCGGGCCCAGCGGTGATCCTGGGTTCTCTCCGGAAAAATCCGCAACCATGGTTGCCAATGTAGGCAGCCGACCCGGAATGCGCAACCGTGGGTGACAATCTCCCGGAGCAGCCGCGGCCTGCCCGCCGCACCCGCCTGCTCCGGCCCCGGCCCGCCTGCCACGACGACCGCGGCCTCGGCCGGGCACCGGCGATGCACGGCCTTCGCCGCGGGCCGTGCCGAGTACAGCCGGGTGCGGGCCGAAACCGGACCTTGCGAGGGTGCTGAGGCGGACGTGACGATGGCGGCATGACGCAGCCGGGTGAGGACGCGGGCAGCAGACACAGCGGTCACGACGGGAACAGCGGGCACAGCGGACGGGGTACGGCGCGGCGTACGGTGCTCGGCGCGGCCACGGTCGGTGCGGCGGCCCTCGGGCTGCAGCCGGCAGCGACGGCGTCAGCGGCGGCGACCGCACCCGCACCGTCCGGGCCGGCGCGGCCCGGAGGGCCCGCCCGCCACCGGCCCACCGCACAGCCCCCTTCGCGCGAACTCCGCGCTCTGCTGCGGGAGATCGATCCGCACCGCATCGAGGCGACCGTCCGCAAACTGGCGTCCTTCGGCACCCGGCACACCCTGTCCGCCCAGGACGATCCCGTACGCGGCGTCGGCGCGGCCCGCGACTGGCTCCTGGCCGAGCTGCGCCGCAGCGCACGGGCCTCCGGTGGCCGGATGACCGTGGAGCTCCAGTCGTTCGTACAGCAGCCCGCGCCCCGGGTCCCGGTGGCGACCAGGATCACCAACGTCGTTGCCACGCTGCGGGGTTCGGTGACGCCCGACCGGATCTATGTGGTCTCGGGGCACTACGACTCGCGGAACAGCGACCCGATGAACTCGACCGGCGACGCACCCGGTGCCGACGACGACGCCTCCGGGGTGGCCGTCGCCCTGGAGCTGGCCCGGGTCTTCGCGACCCGGCGGCCGGCCGCGACCGTGGTGTTCGCGGCGGTGGCGGGCGAGGAGCAGGGGCTCTACGGGGCCGGGCACATGGCGCAGACGTACCGGGGCCGGCAGGCCGACGTGCAGGGCATGTTCACCAACGACATCGTGGGGAGCCCGACCGCCGAGGACGGTTCGTGCGACCCGCACACGATCCGGCTGTTCGCCGAGGGGGTGCCGACCTCGGAGACGCCGGAGCAGGCCGAGGTGCGGCGCTCGGTGGGCGGCGAGAACGACTCTCCCGCGCGCCAGCTGGCCCGGTTCGTCCGGGACACCGCCGAGAACGATGCGACGGGGATGCGGGTGCGGGTGGTGTACCGCCGCGACCGCTATCTGCGCAGCGGCGACCACGTCCCGTTTCTCCAGCAGGCCTATCCGGCGGCGCGGTTCACCGAGCCCGCCGAGAACTACGCGCACCAGCACCAGGACGTGCGGGTGGTGGACGGCAAGCAGTACGGGGACCTTCCCGAGTTCTGCGACTTCGGCTTCATCACCCGGGTGGCCCGGGTGAACGCGGCCGCCCTGTGGTCGCTCGCCCAGGCCCCCGGCACCCCGCGCGGCGCGCGGATCAGCACCGCCGCACTCGGCAACTCCACCGAGATGGCGTGGGAACGCGGCCCGGAGCCGGACCTCGCCGGGTACGAGGTGGTGTGGCGGGAGACCACCGAATCGGAGTGGACCCATGTCATCCCGGCCGGGAACGTGACCCGGCACGTCGTCGACTTGTCCAAGGACAACGTGTTCTTCGGCATCCGCGCCCTCAATCGCGCCGGCCTGCGCAGCCCGGTCGCCTTCTGCACACCCCAGCCGTGAGGCGCCGGGGGCCGGGGCTATCCCTGCCTCCCGGCTCCCGGCTCCCGCGAGGTCGGCGGCTCAGTAACACCTCCCGCTGCCGCTGCAACAGGGCGAGTAGCCGGGCCGGTAGCCAGGGTGCGCTGAGTACGCGTACACAGCCTGCGTGGTCATCTCCGGGCCCGTGACCAGGCCATTTGGCGCTGGCGGACCTGTCGGCCCGGTCACCGCCCGCGGCGTCACCTTCCAGCAGAAGGGCATCCAGCAGAACGCCCATCGGTAGTGTCGTCGGCCGCCGATCCCCGGGACCAAAGTCCTTATCCGAACCGTGACAAACGCCGCTGACCTGCGATAACACGATCACGTTCGCCCGCTATACGCCCTGTGTATACAGAGGGGGTATACACCGCATGTACTGTCGACGGCATGTCCATCGGCCACACCCTCCTCGGCCTCCTCGAAGCCGGGCCACGTCACGGTTACGACCTCAAGCGCGCATTCGACGAGAAGTTCGGGCACCAACGGCCGCTCCACTACGGCCAGGTCTACTCGACCATGTCCCGCCTGCTGAAGAACGGCCTCGTCGAAGTCGAGGGGGTGGAGAGCGGCGGCGGTCCCGAGCGCAAGCGGTACGCCATCACCGACGCCGGCGTCACCGATGTCGAGGCCTGGCTCGCCCGGCCCGAGAAGCCCGAGCCGTACCTGCAGTCGACCCTCTACACCAAGGTCGCCCTCGCGCTGCTGACCGGCCGCGACGCGGCCGACCTGCTCGACGCCCAGCGCGCCGAGCACCTGCGCCTCATGCGCACCCTCACCCTCCGCAAGAGCAAGGGCGACCTCGTCGACCAGCTCGTCTGCGACCACGCCCTGTTCCACCTCGAAGCGGACCTGCGCTGGCTCGAACTCACCGCCGCCCGCCTCGACCGCCTCGCCCAGGAGATACGCCGATGACACCCGCCGACCGCCTGCTCGCCGCCACCGGCCTGCGCAAGGCCTACGGGCCCACCGACGCCCTGGACGGCGCCGACTTCTCCATCCACGCCGGCGAGGTCGTCGCCGTCATGGGTCCCTCCGGCTCCGGCAAGTCCACGCTTCTGCACTGCCTGGCCGGCATCGTCACTCCGGACTCCGGCACCGTCACCTACGCGGGACGCGAGCTCACCGCCATGTCCGACGCCGAGCGCAGCGCCCTGCGCCGCGGCGAGTTCGGCTTCGTCTTCCAGTTCGGCCAGCTCGTCCCCGAGCTCACCTGCCTGGAGAACGCCGCCCTGCCGCTGCGCCTGAATGGAACCAAACGCAAGCAGGCCGAGGCCGTCGCCCTGGAGTGGATGCACAAGCTCGAGGTCGACGACCTCAAGGACAAGCGCCCCGGCCAGGTCTCCGGCGGACAGGGCCAGCGCGTCGCCGTCGCCCGTGCCCTCGTCACCGGCCCGCGCGTGATCTTCGCCGACGAGCCCACCGGTGCGCTCGACTCCCTCAACGGCGAGCGCGTGATGCAACTGCTCACCGAGGCGGCCCGGTCCACCGACGCCGCCGTCGTGCTCGTCACCCACGAGGCCCGCGTGGCCGCCTACTCCGACCGCGAGATCGTCGTGCGGGACGGCCGCGCGCGCAGCATGGAGCGCACCGCATGAGTTCCCGCAGCACTTCCCGAAACTCCTTGCGGACATGGGCCCGTGACCTCCGCATGGGTGCCCGGTTCGCCGTGAGCGGCGGCCGCGAGGGCTGGACGCGCACGCTGCTGACCGGCATCGGCGTCGGCCTGGGCGTGGCCCTGCTGCTGCTCACGACGGCCCTGCCCGGCGCGCTCGCCGCCCGCGACACCCGGGGCGACGCCCGCAGCACCATGGGCGCCCCCACCGCCGAACGGCCCGGCCGCGACACCCTCCTCATCGCGGACGCCAACACCCCCTTCCGCCAATACCAGGTCTACGGCCGCCAGTTGCGGCCCGAGGGCCCCGATGCCCCGCTACCGCCGGGCCTGCAGAAATTCCCGGCCCCCGGCGAACTGGCGGTCTCCCCCGCCCTCGACAAGCTGCTGAAGTCCGGCGAGGGCGCCCTGCTGCGCGAACGGCTCGGCGGCAGGATCACCGCGATCATCGGTGACGAGGGCCTGTCCGGCCCGGGCGAACTCGCCTTCTACCAGGGCAGTGAAACGATCCAGCCGTACGGCGTCATGATCCAGCGGATCACCGGCTTCGGGAGCCACGTCGTGGCCAAGCGCCTCGATCCCGTTCTGGTCCTCCTGATGATCACGGTCTTCGTCGCACTCCTGACGCCGGTCGCCGTCTTCATCGCCGCCGCCGTCCGCTTCGGCGGCGAGCGCCGCGACCGCCGCCTGGCCGCCCTCCGGCTGATCGGCACCGACAGCCGCATGACCCGGCGCATCGCGGCCGGCGAGGCCCTCGCCGGCGCCCTGGCCGGACTGGGCCTGGGGGCCGGATTCTTCCTTCTCGTACGGCACTTCGCCGACCGGATCGTCCTCGAACAGCGCAGCGTCTTCCCCGCCGACCTCGACCCGAGCCCGTGGCTCGCGGCCCTCGTCGCCGTCGCCGTGCCCGCCGCGGCCTTCGCGGTCACCCTGTTCGCCCTGCGCGGCGTGGTGATCGAACCGCTCGGAGTGGTCCGCACCTCCAAGCCGGCCAGGCGCCGCATCTGGTGGCGCCTGCTGCCGCCGCTCGGCGGCCTCGCCCTGCTGCTCCCGCTGCGCGGCCACGGCAACGACAGCGGGCAGTTCAACCAGTGGCAGGTCATCGGCGGCGTGGCGCTGCTGCTGGTCGGCATCACCGCCCTGCTGCCCTGGCTGGTCGAGACCTGTGTCGCCCGCCTCGGCGGCCGCGGCCCGGTGGCCTGGCAACTGGCCGTGCGCCGCCTGCAGATCAGCAGCGGCACCGCAGCCCGCCTGGTCAACGGCATCGCCGTGGCCGTGGCCGGAGCCATCGCCCTCCAGATGCTGTTCACCGGCGTCGCGGGCGACTACACCGAGAAGACCGGCGAGGACCCGGGCCGCGCGGCCGCCGCCGTCTCGGCCCCGCCCGGCACCCCTGCGGCAGACCGCTTCGACGCCTTCGCCGAGCGCCTGGCGAAGACGCCCGGGATCGCCAGGACGACCAGGCTGGACAGGATCGGCCTGGCCGCCGAGCCCAAGGACCCGCCCTTCGACTCCATCGGGAGCATGACCATCGGCAGCTGCGCGGCACTGCGCGAGTTGGCGACCCTGCCCTCCTGCAAGGACGGCGACACCTTCGTCCTCACCGGCGGCGACCACGAGCGCCCCGGGGAGAGGGCCGTCACCGTGCCGGGCAAGACCCTCTACGCCGGGCCCGCCTTCAGCGACGGTCCGGACTCCGACAAGCCGGTGAAGTGGACCCTCCCCAAGGACGCCCGCACCGTGCCGTCCCGCCCCAGCCCCTCCGGCTCCCGCGAGTCCGGCGTGCTGACCACCCCCAAGGCCGCGCCCAAGGCCCTGGGCCAACGCCTGGACAGCCAGGTGTACGTGCAGCTCGACAAGGACGACCCCGACGGCATGGAACGCATACGCACCCTCGCCTTCCGGGAGGACCCGACGCTCGCCTTCCTGCCCCTGCGCGCCACCAAGACCGACAACCAGTACGCGACCATCCGCACCGGCCTGTACATCGGCGCGACCTGCGTCCTGGTCCTCATCGGCGCCAGCATGCTGGTATCCCAGCTCGAGCAGCTGCGCGAGCGCAAGAAACTGCTGTCGGCACTGGTCGCCATCGGCACCCGGCGCGGGACGCTCAGCCTGTCCGTCCTGTGGCAGACGGCGATCCCGATCGCCCTCGGACTCCTGCTCGCCACCGCCATCGGCCTGGCACTGGGCGCCGTCCTGGCGGCGATGAGCAAGGTTCCCGTCGTCATCGACTGGACCTCGGTCGCCGCCATGACCGGCATCAGCGCCGGCATCGTGCTGCTCGTGACCGTGCTCAGCCTGCCCCCGCTGCTGCGGCTGATGCGCCCGGACGGCCTGCGCACCGAGTAACAACCGGGGCAGACCTGCCTGTTGTGGTCCGGGTCCGCGGAGTCGTACGGACTCCGCGGGCCCTTCGGCGAAGTGCAGCGAAGTCCGCGGAGCAGGCCCTCGCCCGACGCCCCTGACGGTATGCCGAGGCAGCTGCATCGGCGCCCCGTATGCTCCTGGCCATGAACACTGCACCACCTGCCCGCAAGCGCGACGGCGTCGCGACACGCGAGGCGATTCTCGCCGCCGCGGTCGTGGAGTTCACCGAGCACGGATACGCCGGGGCCGGGGTGCGCCGGATCGCCGAGCGGGCGGGCGTGACGGCGATGATGATCAACCGCTACTTCGGCTCGAAGGAAGGCCTGTTCGCGCAGGCCGTCGATCGTGCCTTCGCACCGCCGACCGTCGTCGGCGACGAACGCACCGGTCTGGCGGGCACCATCGCCTGCACGCTCGCCGAGCGCACCGCATCGGGTGCCGAACAGCTCGACCCGTTCCTCCTGTTGCTGCGCTCGGCACCGGATCCGGAGGCGGCGGACATCGTCCGGCAGGGCGTGGAACGCCATGTGGGCGCCCGCCTCGCGGGGTTGCTCGACGGATCGGACGCCGACGTCCGCGCGCAGCTCGCCCTCGCGCTGGTCGCCGGAACGTGGCTGCTGCGCAGCGTCGTCGGCACCACCGCGCTCGTCACGGCCGACGACGGCCGCCTCGCCGCTCTCCTCGCCGACATGCTCGAACCGGTCGTCCGCGAGGCGGGCGGCACGTCCGTGCCCGGAACCGACGGGTAGCCACACGGGCTCGTGTGCTCAGAAGGCGGAGCGGATGAGTCCGCCGTCGACCCGGATGGTGGCTCCGCTGATGTACTGGGCGTAGTCGCTGCAGAGGTAGGCGACGGCTGCCGCGATCTCCTCGGGTTCACCGAAGCGTTCCTGGTCGTTGGGGATGAAGGCCTGGACGGCGTGGGGCTCGATCTCCTCCCAGGTCCGGCCCCAGCCGCGGGCGGGCCCGATGCCGGTGATGAGGTCCTTGGTGGCGTCGACGAGGATCGCTCCGGGCGAGACGATGTTGGACGTGACGCCGGTGCCCTTGAGGTCGCGGGCGAGGGAGACGGCGAGGTTGTGCCGGGCGGCCAGGGTGGCGTTGTACTGGGGGTGGGCGTCCATCGGCTGGGAGGCGAGTCCGCCGCCGATGGTGACGACACGGCCCCAGCCGCGTTCGCGCATGGCGGGGACCAGGTGCTGGATCATGCGGACACCCGAGACGACGTTGACGTTGTAAGTGTCGCGCCAGTCGTCGGGGGTGGCTTCGACCCAGGACAAGTGCCGGTAGAAACCGGCGTTGTTGACGAGGATGTCGACGGGGCCGTCCGCCGTGGCGGCGCGGGCGACGTCGGCGGCGGCGCGGTCGTCGGCGAGGTCACCGACGACCGCGCCGGCCGTCCCGCCGGCCTCGCGGATCTCCCACGCGACCTTCTCCGCACGGCCCTTGTCCCGGCCGTGGACCACGACCGCGGCCCCCTCGGCCGCCAGTAACTTCGCAGTGGCCTCACCGAGCCCCGCGCTCGAACCGGTAACGAACGCACGCTTGCCGGTCAGGTTGAGGTTCATATCGCGTTTCCCTCTCGTGGACCCGCTTCGCACGCCTGCACTCTGTGGTGATGCGAAGTATCTTTCACAAAAGTATACAGCTGTAGACTTCTTGAGCGGTGGCCGCTGCAGGGCGCTTCGGGACGCAGGCAAGGGAGCCCGCCCCCCGATCTGTCGGACAGACGCCTTAGGCTCGCCCGATGCACATGAATGACGACCTGTCCGTCGACGAGCTCTCCGCCACCTGGAACGCGATACGCGAGGACTACGAGACCGCCTACAACGACGAGTACGACCAGGCCGCACTGGATTGCGCGGCGCGGCTCGCCGCCGACCCCGGCGGGGAGTCGGCCCACGTCTGGACGATAGGTCTGCTGCTCATGGCCCCCTATGTCGCATGGAGCCTCGGCGACGACGTCGCACCGAAGCTCATGGCCGCGCTGAAGGCCACGGACGACGCTTTGCGCGACCACAGTTGTGCGCACGAGGCGCACCCGTATCAGGAGCACGAGGACGAGTACGACGAGTACCTCGCCGAGCAGTTGCGCGGGCTCGCCGACGAGAGCCTCGACTGGGAAGAGGACTTTCCGCGGGAGGCGTGGCGCTGCCCGCGCAACGTGGCCGGTCTGGCGCGGATCGCCATGGACGTCGTCGAGCCGGGCTCGGCCACGGACATCCCGCCCCGCCTGCCGGCGGGGGCCATGACCACCATCAACACTCTGGACGCGCTGCTGCACGGCTACCCGAGTCCGGGGACGGACGTCCACGAGGAGATCTCCTTCCAGGCGGGGCAGCTGGGGTGGGCGGACGAGGGGGCCCGCCCCGGGCACCTGCTGGTCGTCGTGGCGCTGAGCTGGTACGTCGCCCACGAGCCGGACCTGGAACTGGTCGGGGAAGTCATCACGGCGCTGGAGAAGGCGCTGCCGCACTACGCGGACGCGTCCTGCACGCATGGCGAGCACCAACTCCCCTACAGCTCCGGCCCGGATGTCGCGGACCTCGGCATCACGGTCACCTCCCCCGGCGGCCGCGCGCTCTACGAACAGCGACGCGGGCAGGGCGGCCCGGACGTCCCACTGGACGTCCTGCTGTGCCCGGTCGGCCTGACGGAGTACGCGGAGCACTCCCTGGACTGGCTCCGCGCCCACCGCGAAGCACTCGTCGCCGCCGGAGGCTAGGCGCTCCGCGGGGAGCGCAGTGCGTCAACTGCGGGCTCTTTGTGGCTGGTCGCGCCCACGCGGCGGAGCCGCATAGGAACCGTCCCGCGCCCCTTCGGGGCGTGGGAGGCGTACAGTCTGGCAGTGCCCGAGTTGACGCGCCTGCATGCCGACCATGCCCCGGCGGTCCTGGCCTTCGAACTGGCGAACCGCGCCTACTTCGCCGCCTCGATCTCCGACCGTGGCGACGACTTCTTCGACCGGTTCACCGACCGGTACAACGCCTTGCTGGCTGAGCAGGAAGCCGGCATCTGCGCGTTCTACGTGCTCGTCACCGAAGACGGCGCGGTACTCGGCAGGTTCAACCTGGTCGACATCGAAGACCGCACCGCGGACCTCGGCTACCGGGTCGCGCAGCACGTCGCCGGCCGCGGCGTGGCGACCGCGACCGTTCGGGAACTGTGCCGACTGGCGGTCTCGCGGCACGGGCTGCGCACACTGCGGGCGGCCGCCGCCCACGAGAATGCCGCGTCCCGGAAAGTACTGGTCAAAACCGGGTTCTTCCTGGTCGGCCCGGCTGACCCGGCCGACCTCGGCGGTAAGCAAGGCAGCTGGTATCAGCGTGATTTGGCGCTCCCGCAGTAGGCGTCGGCACCGGCTGCCGCTCCCAGCGCCGAGTGGACGACGAGGGCCCGCAGGGCGAGCGCGTCCGTGAGGATGTCGTCGGCGATCCGGGCCCGTTCGGCGGCGGCCGGGGTGTCCGTCAGGGCCGGGTCGGTGGCGCGTCCGGCGGCCCGGCGCAGGTCCTCGCCGTCGGCGGGTGTCCATGGGGCGGTGGGCGGCATCCGCAGGACTGTCCTGAGCGCTGTGCCGAGCTCCGCCGCTTCGGGCAGCCCGGGATCGTCCGTACCCGGGAGCAGACCTTCGAGCGCCCTCGTCCGCTGGGCGATGCGGGTCGCGCAGCCGGTCGCGGTCCGTGCCGTCCCGGCGGTCCACGGGCCGTGCCGGGCGGGTTCGGCGGCGATGTTGTCGGTGGCGGTGCACAGCAGGGCGAGGGCGGAGCGGCGGCGCCGGCGGGCGCGGTCCAGTTCGGCGCGGTCGAGGGTGCCGGGGTGGGCCCAGGCGTGGCAGAGCAGGGCGAATTCGGTCTGCTGGGCGGTGGCCCAGGTGCGGAGTCGGGCCGGGTAGGCGTCCTTGTGCCAGGTGGGCCAGAGCAGGTAGGCGAGCAGGGCGATGCCACAGCCGGTCACAGCGGCGGCGGCCCGGCCCCAGGCCACCTTCGCCTCCAGCTCGCCTGCCGCGGAGAGCACGAGGACGACCCACGCCGTGATCCAGAAGGCTTTCAGGATCTCGCTGTTGAAGGTGAGGTAGGCGAACGCAGCGCACACCACCACGACCAGCAGGGCCGTCTCGGGCGTCGGGGAGGCGGCGCGGTGCAGGGCGCTGACGGCCAGGACGGCGACCACCGCGCCCACGCCGCGGGCCCAGCCGTTGCGGAGGGTGGCGGTGAGTTCCGGGCGCAGCACCAGCAGGACGGTCAGGGGGATCCAGAAGCCGTGGCGGGTCAGGCCGTGTCCGCCCCAGGTTCCGATGGTGTGGCCCAGCAGGTCGGCGAGGACCAGGGCGATGGGCAGCCGCACCATGTGGCGGAGCAACGGTGAGTGTCCGGTGCGGAGTTGGTCCGGCAGTTCGTGCCAGGCCGACGGGCGGCGGGCGCGGGCCGCCGGGACCGTGTCACGGTCGGCCGCGGCGCCGGCTCCGGGACCGGTGAGCTGCTCGGCCGCGCGCAGCCGGTCCGCCATGGGCCGGGCCGGGGCGAGCGCGGGGCTGGTCTCGGCGGCGGTCAGCAAGGTGCGGGGAATGGAGGGCGGCAGCGCGCAGGGGGTGTCCTGCCGGATGGCCTGGGCGAGGGCCCGCAGTCCGTCCTCCGCGGACCGCAGGGCGGCGACGCGTGGCAGGTCGTCGGCGGGCCGGGCCTGTGCCAGGGCGGGCAGGTCGGCGCTGAACGCGTCGGCGTGGGCGAGCAGCGCGTACAAGGGGGCGAGCCGCCGCGCGGACGTGCCCCGCGGTCCGTCCAGGGCCCGGCGCGCGTTGAGCAGCGTGGTGGCCGGCAGGCGGCGGTCCGGGCGGTCGACGAGCGCGGCGGCGTGATCGGCGAGGACGGTGTATGCGGTGCCCACCCTGGCGCGTGGTGCGGCGAGGCGGGGCCGGCCGGGCGGGACGAGGTGGGTGAGGACCTGCATCAGGCCACCGAACGCGAAGTGGGCGGCCAGTTGCAGTGCCTCGGACGGACCCTGCGCCAGCGCGCCGCCGATGAGGAAGACGATGCCCGTCTGGTTGGCGATGATGCCGACGGCCCGGCTGCCGGCCGCCGGGGTCAGCCCGATGAGGCACCCGAGGACCGCCAGCAGCACCAGGTACAGCGGAAGCCGGGTCCCCGTCAGTCCGCCGAGGAAGACGGAGACGGTGAGGAAGGCGGTGTGGACGAGCGCGACCGCGGCCGGATGGTGCAGCGGGCGCATCAGCGACGGGATGCCGGTCAGGAGTGCGCCGATGGTCGTCAGCGCGGCGTCCGCCGGTGTGCCGAGGAGCATGCCGACGGTGACCGCGAGCAGGACGCCGAGCACGCCCCGCAGGACGGCCCCGGGGTCGGGCGTCCCGGGCCGGAGCGGGCTCGCCTCGCGCACTGCCCCCGCCAGCACGGCCCACCAGCCGGAACGCGCCGAGGGCTCGGCGTCTGGCATGGCTCCTCCCGCGCGGACACGTGACCGGCCCGCCGCGGTGTTCCCGCCGTCCGGGCGATGGGCTCCTCCTCGATGCTCCGTCATCAGCGGGAACACCGCGCGGCGGTACCGGGCCGCGCACGGGCGGGCCCGGAGTGGCGTTCACCTCTTCGGCCGAATGCCGGTGGCTACGAGGACGGACGGATGCAGGCGGCAAAGCCCTCGCGCGCGGTGGCCACGGCCGGGGGCACCGCCGTGCTCGCGCTCGCCCTACCGCTGCCGCTGCCGGTCGCCGGGGCGGCGTCCGCCGCACCCCGGTCCGTACCCACCGCTGCCGCGGCCGCGTACCCGGCGCTCCCCCGGCCCATCGGCGCGCTCGCCGTCGGCCGGGACGTGCTGCACCTCATCGACAAGAGCGGACCGCGCCCGACCTCAACCCCGCGCCCCGGTGGTCAGGTTGACCTCGGCCGCGGGCTCCGGCCGGGGCGGACGGCCTGCGGCCACCGCTCCCACCAGCAGGACCACCGCCCCGCAGACCGCCACCACCCACCAGCCCGGCCGGAAGGCCGCCGCCTGGTCCGCTCCCGAGCGCAGCGCCTGGGCGTAGACCGCGCCGATGACCGCCACCCCGAGCGCCTGCCCGATCTGCCGGCTGGTCGAGGCCACCGCCGCCGCCACGCCCGCCTGGGCGCGCGGCATCCCGGACACCGCCGCGTTCGTCACCGGCACGTTGACCAGCCCGAAGCCGATCCCGAACAGGACGAATCCGGCGAACAGCGAGGCCGTCCCCGCATGCGCCTGCCGCAGTGCCGAGAGCAGCCCGCAGGCCAGTACCGCCGCGCCGGAGAGCAGCAGCGGAATGCGGGGCCCCCGGCTGCCCACCAGCCGACCCGATATCGGCGGGCAGACGATCGTCATCACTGCCATCGGCAGCAGGTACACGCCGGTGCGCAGGGCGGAGAAGCCGCGCGCGTCCTGGAGGTAGAGCGCGGTGAGGAAGAGGAAGCCGCCGAGCGCTGCGAAGGCGCCGATCGCCGCGACCACGGCCCCGGCGAACTGAGGCTGGCGGAACAGCCGCGGGTCGATCAGCGGCTCCTGGTGCCGGGCCTCGTACCAGACCAGCAGCACCAGTGCGGCGGCCGCCACCGTCGTGCAGCCCAGGATCCCCGGCGAGGTCGCCCCGGCGGTCGGGGCCTCGATGATGGCGTAGATCAGCGTGCCGAGCAGCGCGATCACCAGCAGTTGGCCCACCGGGTCCACCCGGCGCGGGCGTTCCGCCCGGGACTCCGGAACGAACCGCGCGGCCAGCAGCAGTGCGGCGATGCCGATCGGCACGTTGATGTAGAAGATCGACCGCCAGCCCGCGGTGTCCACCAGCAGCCCGCCGATCGCCGGCCCGGCCGCCATGCTCACTCCCTGTACCGTGCTCCACACCCCGATCGCCCGGGCTCGCTCCCGCTGTTGGGTGAAGACGTTGGTGATGATGGACATCGCCACCGGGTTGAGCATCGAGCCGCCGACCGCCTGCACGATGCGGAAGGCCACCAGCCAGTCCTGGTCCGGAGCGGCGGCGCAGAGCAGCGAACCGGCGGTGAACACGCCGAGGCCGATCCGGAAGACCCGGCGGCGGCCGAACCGGTCGGCCAGCGAGCCGGACAGCATCAACAGCGCGGCCAGGACGATCAGATAGGCGTCGATGGTCCACTGCAGGGACGGCACGGAGGCGTGCAGGTCCCGTTTCATGTCCGGCAGGGCGACGTTGAGGACGGTGTTGTCCAGGCTGACCATCAGCAGGCTGCAGCAGCAGATGCCCAGGATCAGATAGCGGCGCTGGGGAGCGGGAGGGGCGGACGGGGTCGGGGTGGGGGTGGGCACGCAGCGGCCTCCGGGGCGCGGTTCGGGCAGGCCGGGCGGGCGGGGCTCCTTCTGGTCTCCTTCCGGTGCGTTCGGTCCGGTGGGGAGGCCGGGGGCGGCGGCCCGGCGTCCGCCGCCCCCGGTCGGCTACCGGTGGCCGTAGAACTCCGCGACCAGTCCGGCGACGTGCTCCGCCTCGGCAGCGCTCTGCGGAAGCGGGATCTCCAGGCTGCGCGCGGCCACGTTCTCGGCGTTCGGGAAGTCGCCCCGGGCGTAGCCGAGTTCACGGAAGCCCGGCTGGAGGTGGATCGGCACCGGCCACCAGGGCCGGGCCTTGACGGTGCGGCTGTTCAGCTGGCGGGCCAGTTCGTCCCGCTGCTCGGCCAGCACCACCAGGCGGGTGGTCTCCTGCCGGCCGGGCGGGACGGTCAGCTCGGTGACGCCCGCCGAGGCCAGCGCGTCGAGGAAGGCCTTGCCGGCCAGGGCCCGCTGCCGGGCCTCGGCGGCCCGGAACTCCAGCTTGTGCAGCAGGATCGCGGCGTGCAGCGTGTCCATGTGGAAGTTGCCCGCGGTGATCCCGGTGAAGACCTCCGAGCAGCCGGTCTCGCGGCGGATCTCGCGCAGCCGGCTCGCGGTGACGTCGTCGTCGGTGAGGATCAGGCCGGCGTCGCCGTACGCCCCGAGCGAGGTCTTCTCCCGCAGGTCGGCGGTGCCGATCGTGCCGAAGGTGCCGACGCGCCTGCCGTCGATGGTGGCGCCCAGCGAGTAGCTGGCCACCTCCATGATCGGCGTGCCTTCGGCGGCCTTCAGGATCGCCGGCATGTCGGCGGCGGCGCCGAACAGGTGGTGCACGACGATGGCCTGGACCTCGCGGGCCGCGCCGTGCACCCCCTCCGCGGCCAGGTGCACATCGCCCGGAGCGACGTCGGCGAGCTTGACGGTGGCGGCGCGGCGCAGCACCGCGCCGGCGAAGCTGGCCGGGGAGAAGGCGCTGACCAGCACCGTGTCACCGGCCAGCGGTCCTATGCCGAGGGCCAGCAGGGACAGCAGATGTGCGCCGAAGCCGGAGTTGCAGCCCACGGCGTGCCGGATACCGAAGTCCCTGGCCAGGTGGCCTTCGAGCAGCTCGACCTCGGGGCCGAGCACGTAGTTGGCGTGCTTGAGGACGTCCTCGCCTCCGCGGCGAATCGCGTAGAGCTCGCGCTCCGCCTGGTCAACGGCGAAGGTTCCCATGGTGTTCCTCTTTCTCGTTCTCGTTCTCGGATCGAGGTAGGGGGAGCGATGGGTCGGTGGTGTGCACTGGAGTCGCGGGAATCGGACCGTGGTTGACGGCATGTCGTTCACGGACTGCCGGACGGCCGGCCGTCAGATGGTCTGCCCGGGGCGCGCCTCGACGACGGTGACGTCCTCGGCCACCAGCGCGCGCAGCTGGTGCGGGCGGCCGGTGTGCATCTCCCGGGTGCCGTAGTGCTGCGGCACCACGGTCTTCACCCCGAGCAGCTCCACGGCCTTCGCGGCGCGCCGCGGGCCCATGGTGTAGAAGTCGCCGATCGGGATGAACGCCACGTCGGGCGCTTCCAGTTCGCGGATCAGCGCCATGTCGCCGAAGACGTCGGTGTCGCCGGAGAAGTAGGCGCGGAAGCCGTTCTCGAAGGTGATCACATACCCGACGGGGTTGCCGGTGTAGGTCCCGTCGGGGGTCGAGGAGGAGTGCTCGGCGTGGACCATGGTGAAGGTGATCCCGTGCCGCTGCACGGTGCCGCCCTTGTTGAACCCGACCACGGAGTCCTCGTCCACGCCCTGTTTCACCAGCCACTTGCCCAGCTCCATCGGGCAGAGGACGGTGGGCCGGTGCGCGGTGGCGAGGTCCACGGCGTCGCTGACGTGGTCCACGTGGCCGTGGGTGATGGCCATCAGGTCGATCCGGTCGATGGTCTTGACGTGCTCGGGCGCGGCCGGATTCGCGGCCACCCAGGGGTCGATCAGCAGCCGCTTTCCGGTGGCGGTGCGGATCAGCCAGGTTCCGTGCCCGATCCAGGTGAAGGCGAGTTGGTCGTTGATCCGGTATTGCGGTGTCGGTGTGGTGTCCAACGTGTCTGTACGCCTCCGGCTCGTAGGAAGCGCACCCGGACCGCGGGATCGCTTCTTTCAACAAACTGTTGATCTCGGGTGCGGGACCCACCTTCGCATCCGTCGCACGGTGCGTCAACGAACAGCAAAGGAATAGCCAGCCCCGGTTCAGGTCTGGCGTGAAGTCGACGGATCGGCCGCCGCGGCACGGCCGTTGACACCTCTCGCGCTGCTGCCTACGTTGCAATCCGCGCACGTTCAACAAGCTGTTGAACCCTTGACCCGGCGAAAGGTCTCGTATGCCCGCGGTCCACCATCTCTCCCCCGAACCCGGCACTGTGCACGGACAGTTCGACCATTCCATCCCGCCGGTGTTGTCGATCGATCCCGGAGACACCGTCATCTTTCGCACGTTGGACGGCAGTTGGGGAGAGAACGGAGAGCGCCTGTTCGGCTTCCCGGGGTTCACGCCCCGGCCGAAGACCTGGATCGGGCACGCCCTGTGCGGCCCGGTGCGCGTCCGCGGGGCGCGCCCGGGGAGCATCCTGGAGGTCGAGATCAACACCGTCCGGCCGGGCGGTTGGGGGTGGACCGCGGCCGGCCCGCGCGAGCAGCGGCTGCGCCGCGGGCTCGACGCCGGGCGCGAGGTGCTGATCGGCTGGCGGCTCGACACCTGCGCCGGCCTGGCCCGCGACGCGCACGGGCTGGGAATCGCCCTCCCGCTGCGCCCGTTCATGGGAGTGCTGGGCAACGCCCCGGCCGCGCCCGGCCCGCACGAGACCCGCCACCCGCGGCGGGTGGGCGGCAACCTGGACTGCCGGGAACTGGTCCCCGGCTCCCGGCTGCGGCTGCCGGTCGAGGTGGACGGAGCGCTCTTCTCGGTCGGCGACGGCCACGCGGCGCAGGGCGACGGCGAGTTGGCCTCCACCGGGCTGGAATGCCCGATGGAGGAGGTCTCGCTGACCTTCCGGCTGCTCCCCGGCCCGGCCCCGGCCCGCCCGCAGGCCAGCACCCCGGCGGGCGAGATCTTCCTCGGCCTGGGCCAGGAGCTGAACGAAGCCGTCCAGGACGCCGCCGACCAGGCGGTGGACTTTCTGGCCCGGCGGCTCGGCATCGGCACCCCGGAGGCGATCGTGGTCGCCGGCCTCGCCGTCCAGCTCCGGGTCACCCAGGTCGCCAACGGCACGGTCGGCGCTCATGCGTTGATCGCCCCGGACATCCTGGCCCACCTCGGCTGACTGCCGAGGCGGGCAGGGTGGTGCGTCACCTCACGGGCGGGGCCACCCGTGATCGCGCAACGGGCCCACGGCGTAGCCGCGTCGGTCGCAGGTGTCGAGGATGCGGGGCAGGGCACCCAGGGCCGAGCGCCAGGCGCCGGGGGCGGAGGTGCAGTCGGAGTCGTGGAGCAGGACGGTGCCGCCGTCGTCGAGGTCGGCGGTGACGGTGCGGTGGACGGACTCGGGGGTGGCCCGGGCCGTCCAGTCCTCTCCCCAGCAGGTCCACAGCACCGGGGTGAGGCCGAGGCGGCGCGCCGCCAGGTGGGCGGCGGCCGACATGACGCCGTACGGGGGCCGGAAGAGCGTGGGCTGCCGTCCCGTGATCACGGCGACGGTGTCGCGGGCGCGGGCGAAGTCGTCGTACGTGGCGCGCGGGCCGCGCAGCAGCAGCGGCCGGTGCAGCCAGCCGTGGACGCCGATCTCGTGGCCCGCCGCGGCGATCTCGCGGACGAGGCCGGGGGAGCGGTGCGCCTCGCTGCCCAGCAGGAAGAACGTGGCGTGCACCCGGCGTTCGGCGAGCAGCCGCAGGAAGTGCGGCGTGGAGAGCGGGTCGGGTCCGTCGTCGAAGGTCAGGGCGACGTGGTCCGGCCGGCCCCGGCCGGAGAGACGGGGCATGGCACGGTTGCGCAGCGGCCCGAAGGTCGAGACGACGGGCGCGGCGTGCACCGCGGCGAGCGCGGGCAGGGCGACGAGGGCGGCCGTGCGCAGCAGTCGGGCGGTGGTCACGAGTGGTGGCCTCCCGGTCGGGGGCCGTGGCCCGGAGCGAGGTCGTCCAGGTCGAGGCCGTGGCCGATGGCGTGCATCAGGCCCGGGCGGTCGTCCGCGGCGACGCCCATGCCGACGGCGCACACCGACAGGGCGCACGCCGCGGCGGCGGTGGCGGCGAGCCGGCGCGGGGCGGAACGCCGCCGCACAGCGGGACGTGACCTGGGTTGCGAGACCCGGTACCAGGGCGCGGAGCGGTGGACGCGCGCGATCTCGGCCGCCGGGCCGCCGCCTTGCGCCTCGGCGAACAGAGCGAGGGCCGCCGCCTGTTGCCGCCGTCCGAGCGGGCCGTCGATCAAGTCGCGCAGCACTCCCCCGAGGTCGGCCGCCTCGCGGACCCACACGGCCACCCCGGCCTCGTCCAGGGCCGCGGCGTTGGTCAGCCCATGGCCCGGTATGCAGCGGTAACTGGCGACGGGCAGGCCCGCCGCGAACGCCTCCAGCGAAGTGAGCCCGCCGGCGTTCTGGACGAGGACGTCGGCGGCGTGCATCAGGCCGGGCATGTCGTCCACCCAGCCGTAAGCGTGCTCGATGCCGTCCGCGCGCAGCCGCTCGGCCAGCGCCTCGTTGCGACCGCAGACCACGACCGGGACGGCGGCGCCGCTGTCGCGCACCTCCAGGGCCACCCGCCGGACCGGGCCCACGCCCCAGGACCCGGCGACCAGCAGCGCCAGCGGCGCATCCGCCGGCAGGCCGAACCTGGCCCGCGCCTCCTCGCGCTCCCGTGCGCTGCAGGGCGTGAACCGCGGATCGGTGGCCGGTCCGCACACCCGCACGTCCCGGGCCCCGACGGCCCGCGCCTGGGCGGCGGGCACGGCATGGGCCGCGAGGTGGACGTCCACACCGCGGGCCACCCACAGGGGATGCACCGAGAAGTCGGTCAGATAGGTGAGGACGGGCACGGTCAGCCGACCGTCGAGGCGCAGGCTGCCCAGCACCCGGCTGGCCCCCGGGTAGGTGGAGACGACCGCGCCGACGTCCGGGTGCAGGGCGCGCAGGACGCGGTCCTCGGCGGTGCGCAGCAGCGCCCGCGCCGCCGGACCGCCGCCCCCGGCACGCTCGGTGCCGGCATAGATCCGCTGGTAGGCCCAGGGTGCCCGGACGAGCATCCGGTGATAGCCCTCCTGGACGGCCCGGCCGAGCCGGGCCGGCAGCAGATCCAGCAGGTCGTAGCGGTCGACGGCGAGGCCGTCCGCCACCAGCCGGCGGGCGAGCTCGGTGGCGGCGCCGTCGTGTCCGGCTCCGACACTGGCGGAGACGACGGCGATCCGGCCCCCCGTGTCGGGCCTCGCGGCGCGGGGGCGCGGAACGCCGCCCGGGCGTGTGGGCATGGGGGCCGTGGTTCCGGCAGGGGGCATGGCTTTCCTCCGCACGTAGGGCAGCGGCGGGACTCTACAAGATGTAGTAGCTCGCGTTACAAAGCCCGGAGCATACTTCCTACATCTCGTAGTAGCTCGCCGGGTAGCCTGTGGAGCCGGAAAGATGACGGAAGGCGAACGGTGCACGAACGAAGAGGCGAGGACGTCCACGGCGCACCCGGCAGGCGGGCCCGCGGCGAACTGGAGAGCAACGTGCTCGCCGCCCTCTGGGCCGCCGACGCGCCACTGACCGCGCGCCAGGTCAGGGAACGGCTGCCGGGCGACCTGGCGTACACGACCGTCCTGACGATCCTGTCCCGGCTGTACGACAAAGGCATGCTCGTCCGGCACCGCGAGGGCCGCGGATACGCCTACGAACCGGCCCGCGACGAGGCCTCCCACACCGCCCAGCGCATGCGGTCGCTGCTGGAGGGCGGCTCCGACCGCGAGGCGGTACTGACCCGCTTCGTCTCCGAACTGTCCGAGCAGGACGAGCAGTTGCTGCACCAGCTGCTGTCCGGGCACGGCGAGAGGCCATGACCAGGTGCTGATCAGCGTCTACGTCCCGTTCGTCGTCACCGCCCTGCTCACGGTGGCCGCGCCGCGTCTGGCCCGCCGCCTGGCCCCGCGCCCCGCGGCGTGGGCCCTGGCCTGTGCGGCGCTGATCACGGCCGCCGGCTGGGCGGGGTCGCTGGCCCTGCTGGCGTTCACCGGGATCGCCCAGATCCCGCAGGTCGCCGCGGAGGGGCAGTGGTCGGTGGCCGCACTGCGCGCCGAGGACCCGGTGTACCTCACCGTCGCGGTCGCCGGGGCCCTGGTCCTGGCCGTGGGAGTCGTCTCGCTCGGGGTGGCCGCCGCACGGCAGGTCCGGTCCGTCCTCCGGGCCCGGAAGGAGTGCGCCCGGCTGCCGGGTGACACGGAACTGGCCGTCCTCGACGACGACGCCCCGCTGGCCTTCGCACTGCCCGGCGCACCCGGACGCATCGTGGTCTCCCGGAGCATGCTGCGCTGCCTCGGCAGCGACGAGCGCGAAGCCCTGCTCGCACACGAACGCGCCCATCTGCGCGGCCGGCACCACCACTTCCTGACCCTCTGGCGGCTCACGGCAGCCCTCAACCCCCTGCTGCGGCCGCTGGCCGACACCGGCGCATTCGTCCTGGAGCGCTGGGCCGACGAGGAGGCCGCAGCCCACGTCGGCAGCCGCACCGTCGTCGCCCGCGCGGTCGGAAAGGCCGCCCTCGCATCCGCCGGCTCACACCGCCCCACCGCACTCGCCGCGACCGGCGGGGCTGTGCCCCAACGGGTACGGGCCCTGCTGGCCCCGCCGCCCGCACGCCGGAACCTGCCCTTCATGGCGGGCGCCGTGTTGCTGACCCTGTGCTGCGCAAGCGTGGCCAACGCCGCATCCGACAGCGACCAGATGGTCGACAACGCACAACGGGCGCAGTGCGCGATGCAGGTCCCGGCCATGGGCGGACCGTTGGACGGCGACCACCGGCACAGGCCCGAAACCTGCTGCCGCCATCACGAGGAAAAGGATTGGACGGGATGATGCGCCGGCTTGTAGCTTGCAGTCGACCGTGACACCGCCCGAGGAGGTGAGACCCATGAACGCTGTATCGACGTGGGTGCTCCCCCTTCCCGTCACGGCCGGCGATTGACGTAGGTGTCGCCGGGAGCGCCTCCACCACAAGGCACTCCCGAAGGGCAACACCTCATGCATTCACTGCAGTTCACCGCCGAGTCGTCGTCGAACGGCGTGGTCGAGCGCGACTTCACCCTGGGCGACGTCCCCGGCGTTCTCTGGTCGCCGGCCGCCGGCGCCGATCGCGCGCCCCTGGTCCTGATGGGCCACGGCGGCGGCCTCCACAAGAAGCACCCGGCGATGCCCGGCCGCGCCCACCGCCTCGTGACCGGCTGCGGCTTCCATGTCGCCGTCGTCGACGCGCCCGGCCACGGCGACCGGCCGCGCACCACGCAGGACGAGCAGGACGTCGCCGAGCTGCGCAACGCGCAGGCGGCGGGCGAACCGGAAGGCCCGGTCATCGTCCGTTACAACACCCGCCTGGCAGCGCTCGCCGTACCCGAGTACCAGGCGACCCTGGACGCTCTCCAACAGCTTCCCGAGATCGGCGCCGACAGGCCGGTGGGCTACGTCGGCATCGGCCTGGGCACCGCGATCGGGATACCGCTGGTGGCGATCGAGCCCAGGATCACGGCCGCGGTCTTCGTCTGCACCTATCCCGATGCCCTGCTCGAGACGGCGGAGCAGATCACCGTCCCGATCGAGTTCGACCTGCAGTGGGACGACGAGCGCATCCCGCGCGAGGCCGGCCTCGCGCTGTTCGACGCCTTCGCCTCGAAGGAGAAGACGTTGCACGCCAACGCGGGCAAGCACATGGAAATGCCCAGGTTCGAGGCCGACAGCGCAGTCCAGTTCTTCGCCCGGCATCTCGGCCGGACGGTCACTTCACCGGCCTGACGATGAGCGGTAGCGGCGCCCCGCCCATGGGGCGCCGCTACCGTGGCCCGGGAGCCGCCGGGCCGTAAAGGATCCCTTGACAAGCCTCAGGCTGTAAAGGGATCCTTTACGCATGGCCGATTCCCCTCAGACTCTCGCCGCCCTGAGCAGCTTGCTGGCCGAGCAGACCGCTGCCCTGGCCCGGGCGACGGACGACCCACTGGCGTCACCCGCCTACCTCGACCTGGTCCGGCGCGCTCAGCACATCGACGACCTGGCCGAGCAGGTGCTCAAGCTGTGCACCCAGCAGTGCCGGGACGCCGGCCACACCTGGCAGGAGATCGGGGACCTGCTCGGCGTCACCCGCCAGGCCGCCTTCCAGCGGTTCGGCAAGCCCATCGATCCCCGGACGGGAGACCCCATGGACAAGACAGTGCGCATGACCGACGCCGCAGAACGCGCGATCACGATCGTCACGGCCGTCCTCGAAGGCCGCATGGACGAAGCCCGGCAGTCCTTCAACACACAGGTCCTGGAGGCCTTCACCGACAAGGTCCGGGCCGACGGCCTGGCCACGGTCACCGGTCTCGTCGGCGCGTTCGAAGGCTTCGGCGAGGGCGAGCCGTTCGTCCGCCGCATCGGCGACCACACGGTCGTCGACATCCCGCTGCGCTACGAGGCCGGCGACATGAAGGCCCGGGTCGCCTTCGACACGGACGAGAAGGTCGCCGGAATCTTCGTCCTCGCCCCCGAGACCCCCTGAACCGCCGCTCCGCAAGCCGGCTGATCGAACGTCAGAACATCAGGAGGTTCAGGAGACAAGGCCGCCCTCGCATCCGCCGGCGCACCCCGCCCCACCAGGCCGTGGCCGCTCGCGCGGCCGCTCATGCGGCCGGCCACTGGGCGAAGGCGCGTTCGGCCATGGCGGTGACGGTGAGGGCCGGGTTGCCGCCGAGGTTGGCGGGGACCACGGAGGCATCGGCGACGTGCAGGCCCGGATGGCCGTGCACCCGGTGGCGGAGGTCGGCGACGCTGGTGCGCGGGTCCCGGCCGAGGCGACAGCCGCCCAGCAGATGGGCGGTGAAGGGGATGCGGAGCATCTGGTTCGTCCACAGGGCGAGACAGTGGCCGCCGACGTGCCCGGCGTAATGCCCGGCCACCGTGTCGGCTGCCGGCAGGCGGACGGGATCGGCCGGGCCGCCACCGCTTCCGAAGGTCATCCGACCGTACCGCCAGCGGCTGGTGAGGGCGGAGTCACCCTGTTCCATGGCGAGGAGCAGGGCGGTGCGCTGCCCGAACCGCCGTACAGGCGGCGGCCGCAGAGCGAGCGGGAGGAGCGCGGCGGCCAGCGGGTGGAGCCCCGGGCCCAGGCGGCACAGCTGCACGAGGGCGCGGTCGTCGGGGCGCAGTTCCGCACTGATGGCCGTGCCGGGGCCCACGTCCGCGCCCGGGGCGGAGACGGCGACCAGCACTTCGCGGTTGGTGCGGGTGCCCGTGCCGAGAGCGGGCGAGAGGTCCGGCAGGGTGCCGGCGGCCCGGCAGCGGTACAGGAGTTCCACTGTGCCCCAGGCGCCGGCGGCGAGCACCACCTGGTCGGCGTCGAGCACGTCGCCGTGACGGCGGAACGGCTCGTCCGACCGCACCGTGTGCAGCCGCCAGCCGCCGCCGGGGCGGGGTCGCAGCAGCGTCACGGTGGTCAGGGGCACGATGCGCGCGCCCAGCTTCCGGGCGAGGTGGAGGTAGTTCTTCACCAGGGTGTTCTTGGCGCCCACCCGGCAGCCCGTGAGGCAGCGCGCGCACCCGGTGCAGCCGGTGCGCGGAGGGCCCGCGCCGCCGAAGTACGGGTCGTCGGTGCGCACCCCCGGCGTCCCGAAATGGACGCCCACGCGCGTGGGGCGAACGGTGGCGGCCACGCCGAGCTCCTGCGCCACGTGCCGCAGCACGCCGTCGCCACCGGTGTCCGGGCCGGCCCGGGGCGGTGCGGTTGCGGTGCCGAGCATGCGGTCCGCGAGGTCGTAGCAGGGCGCGAGTTCGCCGGCCCAGTCGACGGCGGGGTCCCACCCCGGCGCGCGGAGGACCACGGTTCCGGGGCGGTGGTGGACCCCGGCGTACGCCAGGGAGCCGCCGCCGACGCCCACGCCCGTGAGCGTCAGCAGACGACGGCGCACATGGAGCCGGACGATGCCGGACAGACCCAGCCGTGGCGCCCACAGCAACCGGTGCACCTGCCAGGGCGAGCGGGCGAAGTCCTCGTCGGCCCAGCAGCGGCCCGCCTCGACGACCGTCACGTCGTAGCCCTTCTCGGCGAGCCGCAGTGCGGCCACCCCACCGCCGAAACCGGACCCCACGACCAGAACCGTAGACCTCGGCATATTCGGCATCGTATAGGAAATGAAAGGGTGATGTACGACAACTCCTCCCAGGAGGTGGCCTGTTGGATGTCCCGAACGCCCCTCGGGGCGTACCGCTGATCGGACACGGAGCACAACTGTGGTTCACTCCCCTGGAGTTCTTCACCGGGCTGAACCACCTCGGCCCCGTCGTGCGCTTCCGCACCGGAATCCGCCCCTGGTACATGATCACTGCGCCTGATCTGCTGCAGCGACTGCTGGTCACCGGCAGCCGCGACTTCGTCAAGGGCCGGTTCACCGACACGGCGGGGCCGCAGATCGGGATCAGCCTCGTGCTCGACATGGACTTCCCCGGACTGTCCCCCTTCGCCTCCCACCGGCGCCACCGGCGGGCGGTCCAGCCGGCCTTCCACCCCCACCGGCTCGCCGGACAGGTCCGGTTCGCGGCCCACGCCACCGAGGAGTGGCTGGCCGGCTGGCGGCCGGGCACCCGGCTGCGCCTGGACCGGGAGCTGTCCGGGCTCGCCGGCCGCATCACCGCGCACGCCTTCTGCGGCGAGCCCGTCGAGGAGGTGGCGGCCGCCGTCGCCGACGTACAGGCCCAGCTCGTGCCCGGGCTGTACTGGCGGGCGGTGGCCCCGCTCTGGACCCGGCACGTGCCGGTGCCCGGTACCGGCGGCTTCGTACGTGCCCGTACCCGGCTGCGCACCGCGCTCGCGGCGGCGCTGCGAGCGCGCCGCCGCTCGCCCGGGCACGACGACGGCGATATCCTCTCCGCCCTCGTGCACTGCCGCTACGCGGACGGCGAGGGGCTGGGCGATGCGCAGATCCTCCGCGAAATGTTCTTCTACATGATCGCAGGCGCCCACGGCGTCGGCGACGTACTGCCCTGGGTCTTCCACGAGTTGGCCACCCACCCCGAGGAGGAGCGCCGCCTCCACCGCGAGCTCGACGCGGTGCTCGCCGGGCGCCGGGTGACGGCCGCCGACCTGCCGGAGCTCGCGCACACCCGCCGCATCGTCCTGGAGGCCCTGCGCCGCTATCCGCCGGTGTGGCTGCTGGGGCGGCGCACCCTCACGGAGGTGGAACTCGGTGGCATCCGCCTCCCGGCGGGCACGGATCTCGCCTGGGCCCCGTACGCGGCACACCACCACCCGGCGCACCACGCCGACCCGCTGCGCTTCGACCCCGGCCGCTGGCTCCCCGAGCGGGCCAGGAGCCTTGCGCCCTGCGCCTATCTGCCGTTCGGCACGGGCCCCCGCCGGTGCATCGGCGACCGCTTGTCGATGAACCAGATGCTCACCGCGGTGGCCACCATCGCAGCCCGGTGGCGGCTGCGCCGCGCGCCCGGTCCCGAAGTCCGGCCGTCCGCACGGATCTTCCTCCACCCCCGCGCCATGCCCATGGTCGCCGAGCCCCGCCCCCGGATCAGCCCGCCAGCCACAGCACCAGGGCGGTGAGCCCCGCGCCGAGCACACCGCCCGCCCACACCTGGCGCACGGAATGCGCCCGAAGCCGTACGCGCGACCATCCGACGAGCCACAGCAGCGGGCCGCCCGCCACCGCCCACCACGGCGACACCCGGAGCCCGAGCAGCGCGAGCCCGCCCGCCGCCGCGCTCGTATGCAGCGAGATCTTGCCCCAGCGGGTGCACACCAGGAACGCCACGCCCCCCAGCGGCGCGAGCGCCGCGGGCGCCAGCAACACGCCCGGCGCGCCGATCCGCCAGCACACCAGCCACACCACCAGTGCGCCCCCGCTCGCGCAGGCGAGCGGCAGCGGGCGCTCGGCCCGGCGGCTCAGCTCCGCATCCGACCACCAGCCCCGGCGCGCCCCCACGGCCATCACCGCCACCGCCAGCACCGCGCACCCCGCGGCGACGATCCCCCACACCGGCCGGGCCGCCTGCCGGCTGAGCGCGCACCCGGCGGTCACCGGGAACACGGGAGGCATGAACAACCGCGCCGTCCAACGCGCCAGCCGGTCGGCGCGGCCGCCGCCGCCAGTGCGCTTCTCTGCCACAACCCGCCCAACGAACCACCCGTCCACCGGGTTTGGGGCATGCGTGACCGGACTTCCCGGAAAGACTCTGCTGTAGGCCGCATGCGTGGGCAGGGGGACATCCAGTGACCCGAATCGCGAAATGGCGGATACGCGCCGCCACGCGGATGCTCCGCGGCACCAAAGGCGGCTCCGTCGGTTTCCGTCCGCAGACGCCGCCCACGGCTTCCGGCGGCCGTCCGCGGCACATCGCCATCATCATGGACGGCAACGGACGCTGGGCCACCGCCCGGGGCCGCTCCCGGATCCACGGCCACGAGGCCGGTATGCGGGCCCTGTGGTCCGTGCTGGACGCGGCACTCGACGAGGGTGTCGAGTACCTCTCGCTGTTCTCCTTCTCCACCGAGAACTGGAGCCGTCCGCGCGCCGAGATCGTGGCGCTGATGCGGCTGGCCAGGGAGAGCGCGCAGGGCTTCAACGACTTCATCGAGCGCGGCGTGCGGATGCTGTGGTGCGGCTCGGAGGCGGGGCTGGCCCCGGACGTGGTGCAGGCACTGCGCGAGGCCGAGCACCGCACCCGGCAGGGCCGGGCGACGACCGTCGCCCTCTGCTTCAACTACGGCGGCCGCGCCGAGATCACCCGGGCGGCCGCCGAGCTGGCTCGCGCCGCGGTGGCCGGCGGGCTGCACCCGGACGCCATCGACGAACACGTCTTCGCCCGCCATCTGCTGCTGCCCGCACTGCCGGACGTCGACATGCTCATCCGCACCTCCGGAGAGCAGCGGATCTCCAACTTCCTGCTCTGGCAGTCGGCCTACTCGGAGCTCTTCTTCGTCAAGACGCTCTGGCCCGACTTCACCGGCGATCAGCTCCGTGCCCTCATCCATGCCTTTCCCGCGCGCAGGCGCCGCTTCGGCGCAGCGTCGGCCGGCGTCACTGCTGCACGACATCCAGGAGCCGTCCGCCCGGAGCAGTGAAGGAATCGGCGGTGGCCGTCACGTCGGTCAGGGTCATGGGCGGGATCGAGAACCCGGGCAAGGGGAGTGCGGCATCCCACCGGACGGGGAGGAGCCCCGCGAGCCGCCCTGTGACGCTCCTGAGGTCCACGTCCACGACTCCGGGCAGATCGGCACGGGCACAGTGCACGGTTACCGGACCGTCCGGGGCGTCGGCGGTGAGTACGACACGGGTGAGCACGAGGTGGACGAAACGGCAGTGCAGCAGGGGGCGTTGCGCACCGGCACGTCCGGCGCCGGCCCCTCCGGCGCAGTGCACGGGGCCGCTGGTGGCCGTTGCGGCTCGTACGGCCATGGGCGGCGGCCCTTGTACGGTGACCTCCGCCGGGGCCGAGGGGACGGCGCCTGCAACGGCGGTCACCAGCAGGACCGTTACGGCGCGGGCGACTCGGCTCACGGGTGCTGCGGCTCCAGGGGCGGCAGCCAGGCGAACGCCCACACCCCGCCCGCCCCGGCGAGCGCACTGCCGATCAGCATGCCACCCACATTGCAGGTGGCCAGGGCGACCAGCGCCAGCGCCATGACCACCAGACCGAGAGCGGTGTGGAATTGCGGATGCGTGGCCAGCAGCAGAGAGGCCGCGAGCAAGGGCACACTGGTGGACAGCCCGGCCCCACCGACGGTCCCCGCCACGGTCACCACTGCCGGGCCTCCGATGAAGGGCAGCGCCAGCATCTCCGCCGCCCCCAGCACCGCCAGCACCGCGGCGCCCAACGGCCGGGCACGCCGCCAGGCCCTGCTGCGCATCCGCTTCAACGGCACTCCGCCCGACCGGCCTTGACCGTCACGTCCACATCCCGCGTGCGGAACGTGCCGGCCGTCACCACCCATGACGTGAACCGCGGCCGCGCCACAGTCGCCCGCCCGGCCTCGGCCCCGACCCCGCCCTGCGGCAGCAGCCCGACCCGCAGTCCGCTGAACTCCGCCTCCGCACCGCTGACCTGGTCGGTGTCGACCACGAGCCCCGTGGCCCGAACGGGCGCCGTCCGCCCGGCCGTCCCCCGCAACGTGACGGGCCCCAGCGGTGTCGGCACCACCAGGCTCGCGCACAACCCGCCGACCGACGCCCGCTCGGCGCTGACCACCGCCACCGGATGCCGCGCCCCGTCCCCCTCCGCCACGGTCTGCGTCACTTCCCTGAACCCGTCCCCCTCCAACTGCTCACCGGCCACCTTGAAGGCCCCACCGGACCCCGCCAACGACATCGCCACCACGCCGTGGGCCATACCGGCCAGAAGCGCGGCCGCCCCGCCCAGCGCGACGGCCGCCCCTGCCGTCAACCGCCGCCGGCTGACCGTCGGACCTGCCACCGCCCCCGGCCCGTTCCCGCTCCGCCCCATGATCTCTTCCATGCCCCGTCACGCCTGCCCCGTGCCGGGCCCGGCACGGCGCCCTGAGGCCCGGCGGAGCTGCACGGCGTGCGCGGGGGCGCGCACACTGTGCCGAACGCCTCTGCCGCCGGGCCGATTTCACGCTCCTTCGGACCGTGCCGTGACATGGGGGTGCGCCCACTGCCGAGGGAGGATCCGGGCGCATCCTGTCAGCGACATCGGCGGGCGGGTCAGGCCGGAACAGGCAACGAGCGGCCGCCGTCCGCCAGTTCGTCGAGGATCTGCTGCAAAGGGCGGCGCAGGGCGACCTCGACGGGCCGGGCGCTGGTGCGGATGTAGGCGGCGAGGTCCTCGCGCGCGGCGGCCACGGTCGCGGGGGCGTCGTCGTGTCCGTCCAGGGTGTGTTCGACGGCCTCGGCCGTGGCGGTGACGAGGCCGGGCAGAGTACGCCGGGCGTGCAGGAAGCCCGCGATGCCTGCTGAAGCAGGGTCCGACGTCGACCGGGAGCGTTTACTCGTCGGACTCCATGGTCTCCTTGATCCACGTGCTGAACGCCGGGACTCCGGTGTAGCCGACTGCTCTGTCACCCCAGCTCGGGCCGCTGGTGACGCCGGTCACCTGCCATGTTCCGTCGTCCTTCTTGGTGAGGGCGGGTCCTCCAGAATCCATGTTGTAGGGCATCTTCTCGCCGACAGCCGCCGAGCAGGAAAGCGTGCGCGGCCAGTTGGGGACGCCCCGCCTCCTCGGCCCAGACGGGAACGCTCGCGCGGAAATTCTGCAGATTCTTGCCGAGCAGGTGGGCCCACTCCTCGTCGCTCCAGATCCAGTGGGAGCGGCCGGTCTCCGCGCACCGCAGCAGCATCACCGCGGCGGCATCCAGCCGTCCCCGGCGGCGGTGCGACGTGGCCGGCTCGTGCAGCGCGGCGGCAACGTCGTCCAAGGGCCGCAGCAGCCCTTCCGGCGCAGTGAGTGCCCTCCCTTGATACCTGGCTGACACATATCCGTGCGTCGCTGGAGACGCTGTCCTGACCTGCTGGATGCAGTCGCCTCGCAGGCTCGGAGGTGTACGGGGTTGCTGTGCGCCGGGCGGTGAGAGGTGATTGTCGGTGAGTGTTGGTCGGATACGTGCTGCTGGGACAGTGTGGGCTTCGGCCCTGGTGATCGCGGTGGCCGGGGTCGGGAGCTGGGCCGGGCTGTGGGGTGAGGGCGACCGCAGTGCCGGATCCGGGGCCGCTGCCCTGCAGGGGCTGGGGGCGGCGGAGGTGGCGGCGCGGATGGATCTGCCGTGGCCGTCCGAGGGCCAGGCGAGCGTCGAGGTCGAGGGCATCGGCAGCCTTGGCAGCAGGGGTGGCCAGGAGCCGGTGCCGATCGCGAGCGTCACCAAAGTCATGACCGCGTACGTGATCCTCATGGAGCATCCGCTCAAGGACGGGGAGGAAGGGCCGCAGATCACGGTCGACGAAGCCGCCGCTCAGGAGGCCCACTCGCTCAGCGAGTCCACCGTCCCGGTCCGCGCGGGGTGGCGGCTGACCCAGCGCAAGCTCCTCGAGCTGATGCTGCTGCCCTCCGGGAACAACGTCGCCCGGCTGCTGGCCCGTTGGGACGCCGGAAGCCAGGAGGCATTCGTTGTGAAGATGAACCGCGCCGCCGAGAAGCTGGGGATGTCCCGGACCACGTACACCGGTGCCAGCGGTGCCGAGTCCAGTACCAAGAGCACTGCCGGTGACCAGCTCAAGCTGGCCCGTCAAGCCATGAAGGAGCCGGTGCTGCGAGCCGTGGTCGCGATGCGCGAGACGGCAGTCCCCCAGATGCCCGACCCCATCGCCAACACCAACCGGCTGCTCGACAGGCCCGGGGTGGTCGGGCTCAAGACCGGCTCGAGCACCCCTGCGGGCGGCAATCTCATGTGGGCCACCGAAGTCCGCCACGGCTCCGCCCGGCATCTGGTGCTCGGCACCGTACTCGGGCAGCGTGCAGGCACCACGCCGACCGAGGGAATACAGGCCGCGTTCGACAGCAGCGGCCGGCTGATCGACGCCGTGCAGCGCCGGCTGCCCGAGGTCCTGGGCGGCCGCAGCGGCAAGGCGGGGCCGTCATGACCGTGCTGTCCGACCGCACC
Source organism: Streptomyces sp. AM25 (assembly GCF_058146165.1). NCBI lineage: Bacteria > Bacillati > Actinomycetota > Actinomycetes > Kitasatosporales > Streptomycetaceae > Streptomyces > Streptomyces sp. AM25. The sequence continues at coordinate 269,722 of NZ_JBKIWN010000001.1, forward strand.
GGCGCACCGCGTGCGGCAGCTTCCGCACGCGGCAAGGGGACATGGCGGCGCGGGCGCCTGATCGCCGCGGCGGCGGTGGTGTCCGCGCTGGTCATGGCGGGGCACTCCGCAGTCCCGAACAGGCTCGGCAACCTGGGCAGTCTCCTGGAAACCTTCCTGCCCTGGCTCGGTGTGAGCGTGCCCGTGCTGCTGGCACTGGCAGCGGCGCGGCGGTCCGCCACCGCCGGGGTTGCCGTGCTGCTTCCGGCCGTCGTCTGGTGCTCCCTGTTCGGGGGCGTGCTGGTGGACAAGGGGTCCCGGGGCGGGGATTTGACCGTGGTCAGCCACAACGTCGACGACGCGAACCCCGACCCGGTGGGCACCGCACGTGCCCTCGCGGCCTCGGGCGCCGGGCTGCTCGCCCTGGAGGAGCTGTCCTACCGGGCGGCGCCGGTGTATGAGAAGGCACTGGCCGCTGCCTACCCGTACCACTCGGTTCAGGGCACGGTCGGCCTGTGGAGCCGCTATCCGCTGCGGGACGTGGAGCCGGTCGCGATCATGCCGTGGGCCCGTGCCCTGCGGGCCACGGCCGACACCCCCAAGGGGCCGGTCGCCATGTATGTCGCCCACCTCGCGTCCGTCCGTGTGCTCCCCGGTGCCGGGTTCACCACCACGAAGCGCAACGAGGCGGCCGTGAAGCTCGCCGATGCCATACGGGCCGAGCCTCTGCACCGCATCGTGGTGGTGGGTGACTTCAACGGCACGACGCGTGACCGCGCGCTGCAGCCGGTGACCGCCCAGCTGCAGTCGGCCCAGGAGCAGGCCGGTGACGGTTTCGGCTTCAGCTGGCCGGCCGCCTTCCCGATGGTCCGCATCGACCAGATCCTCATGAAGGGGGTCATCGCCACCTCGTCCTGGACCCTGCCGGCCACGGGAAGCGACCACCTGCCGGTCGCGGCCACCCTCCGTCTCTCAACGTGAGACAGGCGTACCGCCGGACCGCAGGGCCCCGTCGGCGGTTACTGTCGTCACAGCAGCGTTCTCCAATCCTCCGGATACCCCTCTACCAGCCGGTCTTCCGTTCGGCCTCGGGTGTTGTGATGCACAAGCACGGTAGCAACGACACGGCGGGACAACAGGGCAGCAGCCCGACCGCCCCCGTCCGCATCCTGGTGGTCGAGGACGACGAGGCGATCCGCCGGTCCGTCGAAATGGCCCTGGACCGCTACGGCTACAGCGTATCGGCTGCCCCCGACGGCCTGACAGGCCTGGAGATGTTCCGGGACAACCGCCCCGACCTGCTGCTGCTCGACATCATGCTGCCGCACCTCGACGGCATCGGGCTGTGCCACAAGATCCGCGAGACGAGCCAGGCACCCATCCTGATGATGTCCGCCCGCGGCGACGCACTCGACGTCGTGGCGGGCCTGGAAGCGGGAGCCGACGACTACATCGTCAAACCCGTCGACACCACCATTCTGGTGGCGCGGATCCGTGCCCTGCTGCGCCGGGCCACCTTCACCGCGCCCACCGCAACCGGCCCGGCTGCCGACAGCGGCCTGTTGACCTTCCGCAACCTCAGCATCGACACCCGCGCCCTCGAAGTGCGCCTCGACGGCCGCACGCTCGCACTCACCCCGACCGAGCTGCGCCTGCTGCTCGAATTCGTGGCCGCACCGGGCATCGCGTTGCAGCGGCAGACACTGCTGCGCAACGTGTGGGATTACGGCTGGGACGGAGACAGCCGGGTGGTGGACCTGGCGGTACAGCGGCTGCGCAAGAAGATCGGTCCCGGGCACGTCGAGACCATCCGCGGCTTCGGCTACAAGTTCCGGCGCTGACATGCGGCGCACACCGAAACCGGGCACAGTACTCGGCCCCACGCCACGGAGCCTGGGCAATCCGCGCTCCCTGCGCTGGAAGATCGCCGCCGGGGTCGCAGCGGCCGCCTGCGCGATGGCGCTCGGCATCGGGATCCTGGTCCACCGGACCACCGAGGACCGCTCCCTGAGTATCAGCCGTACCATGGCGATCCGCGAACTGGACTCGGCCGAGGCCGAGTTCCGGGCAGCACGGTCCGCGCACTCCTCCCCGCCGGGATCCCGCACCTACCGGGTCGGCAACGAGCTGCCGGATCAGCTGAGGGACCGGCTCGGCTCCGGAGCCGGCCCGGTCACCTGGTGGGATACCCGCAACCCGGCCCGGGGGCCCTCCATGTGGGCAGCCGGCCGCGTCGACGGCGAAGCGCTGGCCGTCTCCGTGAACAGGGCGAGTGAGATGTTCAGCCTCCAGGCACTCGACCGGCACATGAAATACGCAGCGCTCGCCACACTTGCCGTCATCGTCCCCCTCACCCTCCTCGCCGCCGAACTCGCCCTGCGCCGCCTGAGCCGGGTCGCCGGCACCGCCCGCCGCATCAGGCACGGCGATCTCGACGCCAGAACCCGGAGCCGCAGCCGCGACGAGATCGGCGACATCTCGGCCGCCGTCGACCACATGGCAGACGCCCTCAAGGAACGGCTGCACAGCGAGCAGCGCTTCACCGCCGACGTCGCGCACGAACTGCGCACTCCGCTGACGGGCCTGGTCATCGCGGCCGCCCTGCTCCCCGAGAGCGAGGCCACCGACCTCGTGCGCGACCGGGTGCAGGTCCTGCGGGACCTGGTCGAGGACCTGCTGGAGATCTCCCGCCTCGACGCCGGCGCCGAACGCGCCCAGACGGTCCCGGTCCCTCTCGGCGCGGTCGTCGAGGAGGCGGTCGCACGCACCGGGCTGACCGCCGAGGTCGCCGTCGCCGACGACGCGACCGTCGAGACCGACCCGCGCCGCCTCGACCGCATCCTGGCCAACCTCGTCGCCAACGCCCACCGCCACGGACTCCCGCCCGTCACCGTCACGGTGACCGGCAGCGAAGTCGTGGTCCGGGACCACGGAAGCGGCTTCCCGGACGAACTCCTCGCCACCGGCCCGCAGCGCTTCCGCACCGGGGCGCAGGAGCGCGGCGCCGGCCACGGCCTGGGCCTGACCATCGCCCTCGGCCAGGCCCGCGTCATCGGCGCCGAGCTGGAATTCGCCAATGCACCGGAGGGCGGCGCCCGGGTCACGCTGCGGCTGCCGCCGACAGCCGCTGCCCCGCACGGAGCAACCTGACGCGGCACGGAGCCCCAGCGGGTGTTACGTCTTTGACGAGGCGTGCGGGCTGACGGAAGGCCGGTGGGATGCAGATCGTGGTCGACCTCAACCGGTGTCAGAGCTACGCGCAGTGCGTCTTTCTCGCCCCGGAGGTGTTCGCGCTGCACGGCGAGGAGTCGTTGATGTACGCCCCGGCCGTCCCCGCCGGCCAGGACGAGCAGGTGCGGCACGCGGCGGCGGCCTGTCCCGTGCAGGCCATCACCCTCGGAGAACGGGCCCTCCCCGATGGCGGGTGAGCCGCGCGACGGGCGGATCGTCATCGTCGGTGCCTCGCTGGCCGGGCTGCGGGCCGCGGAAGTTCTGCGGGAACGGGGCTTCGCGGGCGAACTGACCCTGGTCGGCGACGAGCCCGAACTCCCGTATGACCGGCCGCCGTTGTCCAAGCAGGTGCTCCTCGGCCTGGCGCGCCCCGAGGACTGCGCGCTGCCGGTCCGCCGGCGCCTGGACGCGCGATGGCGGCTCGGGGTGCGTGCCACCGGACTCGACCCCGCCGCCAAGCGCGTACTGCTGGCCGACGGCGAGCAGCTCCCCTACGACAGGGTGCTGATCGCCACCGGCACCCGCGCCCGCCCCTGGACCGACCCCGAACAGGCAGCCCTGGACGGGGTGTTCACGGTGCGCACCACCGACGACGCAGGCCGGCTCGCCGAGCGGCTGGACGCCGGTCCGCGCCGGGTGCTGGTCATCGGCGGAGGGTTCACCGGTTCGGAGATCGCCTCGGCCTGCCGGGAACGCGGGCTGGAGGTGACGGTCGCCGAGCGGGGCCGGGCGCCCCTGATCGGCGCGCTGGGCGGGGCGGCTGCCGAGTTCGCCGCGAAGCTGCAGCGGGCGCACGGGGTCGATCTGCGCTGCGGAGTGACGGTCACCGCGCTGACCGGCAAGGACGGCCGGCTCACCGGTGCGGAGTTCTCCGACGGCAGCCGGATCGAGGCCGGCATCGCCGTGGTGTGCATGGGCGCGGTCCGCAACACCGAATGGCTGCTGGACTCCGGGCTCGCGGCCGGACCCCGTGGCGTGGCCTGCGACGCGGGGTGCCGCGTGTTCGACCGGTACGGGATCGTGACCGACGACGTCTTCGTGGCGGGTGATGTCGCCCGCTTCCCGCACCCGCTGTTCGAGTACCAGTTGCTCGCCCTGGAGCACTGGGGCAACGCCGTCGCCCAGGCCGAAGTGGCCGCCCACAACATGGCGAGCCCCGCCGCGGAGCGACGGCCCCACCTCGCCGTACCGTCCTTCTGGTCCAGCCAGTTCGGGCTCAACATCAAGTCGGTGGGTGTCCCGTCCTTCTCCGACCAGGTGGTCATCGCCCAGGGGACGCCGGAGGAACGGCGTCTGGTGGCGGTCTACGGCTACCGGGGCCGCATCACCGCCGCAGTGACCGTCAACCGGGCCAAGTCGCTGCAGCACTACCAACGCCTGATCGAGACCGCGGCCCCCTTCCCGCCCGGTCCCGGCGCCTCCGACCACGTCGAAGGCAACGAACCCGTCCCATCCGACGTGCCGGATCCCCGTGTGCTCTCGCACGGCCCGACCGTCGCCCTCACGGGCCACCTGCCGGACCGGCGCCTGACCGTGCTCCGGCCCGGCGGCTGACCCCACCCGCTCCCCCAAGGAATCCAGGAATCCGCGCATGTCAGCAGAGACGCTCTTCCAGCGCATCACCGACTATGCCAACCGCGCCGACCCCCACCCCCTCTACGCCGAGTTGCGCGAGCACAAGGTCGCGCGGCAGGAGGACGGGAAATACCTGGTGGGCACCTACGACGAGATCACCGAGTTGCTCCATGACCCCCGCACCAGCTCGGACTTCCGCAAACACGCCGAGATCCCGGCGGAGTTCCACTCGCCGCTCTCCTTCATCGGGCTCGACGACCCCGAACACGACCGGATCCGCCGGCTGACCATGCGCCACTTCGGCCCGCCCCACTCCCCGCACCGCATCTCCGGCCTGAACGGCGACATCGTCCGCATCGCCGGGGAACTCGCCGACGGATTCCGGGACAAGGACCGCATCGACCTGGTCGAGGACTTCGCCTTTCCGCTTCCCGTCACCGTCATCTGCGACCTGTACGGGGTGCCCGAGCAGGACCGGAACCAGATCCATCTCTGGGCCGACACCTTCGTCGCCGGTGCGGACTTCACCCCCGGCGAGGACCCGGTGCCCGCGCGCCACGCCGCCGGGGAGGCCCGTACGGCCATGGAGCGGTACCTGGGCGAACTCGCCGACGAGCGGCGGCGGAATCCGTCGGACGACCTGCTCTCCGCACTCGCCAACGAGCACGGGCCGGAAGGACATCTGACCCAGGAGGAACTGACGGCCGCCATGGTCCTCCTGCTCGTCGCCGGGCACGAGACCACCGTCAACCTCATCGCCAACGGCATGCTCACGCTCCTGCGCAACCCGGAGGTGCTCGAACGGCTGCGCCGCGAACCGGAGCTGATGCCGAGCGCCGTCGAGGAGCTGCTGCGTTACGAAGCGCCCTTCCAGATCCTGCCCCAGCGCACCGTGCTCGCCGACATCGAGGTCGCGGGCGTCACCATCCCCAAGGGCGCGCCCTTGTTCCTCGCCCTCGCCTCCGGCAACCGCGACCCGCTGCGCTTCCCCGACCCCGACCGCTTCGACCCCGCACGTCAGGACAACCAGCACCTCGGCTTCGGCAGTGGCATCCACAACTGCTTCGGCGCCCCGCTGGCCCGCCTCGAGATCGCCGCGGCCTTCACCACGCTCCTCTCGCACCTCGACAACCCCCGGTTGCTCCAGGACCCGCCCGAATACCGCCACAGCCCTATCCTGCGCGGCCCCAGGCATTTGCTCATCAAGCAGGGAACGGGCTGAGGCACAGGTTGTAGGCCGGTTGTGGGAATGGCCGTGGCGAGTGCGGCCACGGTGTCGTTGCTGGGGTGTCGTCACCGCCTTCAGCAAGGAGCCGTCGTGCCGCCCGTCGACCGTCGTGCCGTTCTGGGACTGACCGCCAAGGGCGGTCTGGCCGCGCTGGGCGCGACCGTGCTCGGCAGCCCGCGCAACCGTGCGGCGGCCGCGACCCGGACGGACTTCACCGCCGTGGTCATCGGCTCCGGCTTCGGCGGCAGCGTCGCGGCGCTGCGCCTGGGCCGCGCGGGCGTGGACACCCTGGTGCTGGAGCGCGGCCGGGAGTGGCCGGTGGCCCCGGAGAGGCCGATCTTCGGGTCGGTCGACGACGTCACGGACACCATGTACTGGTTCCGCGACTCCACCGCCGACGCCCTGTCGGAGTCACCTCCCGACACGGCTCTCAAGCCCGCCCCAGGAGTACTGGAGGCCGTCGAGGAGACCAACCTCAAGATCCTCTGCGGCGCCGGTGTGGGCGGCGGCTCGTTGGTGTACACCTGCGTGACGATCGCCCCGCAGCGCCGCTGGTTCGAGCAGCTCTACCCTTCCGGCCTGTCCTACCGGGAGTTCGAGGAGCGCTGGTTCCCCAAGGCGTACGCGATGCTCGGCGCGAGGACGATGCCGGAACACATCTACGCATCGGCCCCGTTCGCCCACTCCCGGCTCTGGGACCGCGAGCTCGCCAACGCCGACATGGCCACCTTCCCGCTGTCCTCCACCTTCGACTGGGACGTCGTACGGGCCGAACTGGAGGGCAGAGCAAAACCGTCGGCCACCATCGGCCGGTCCAACTTCGGCTGCGGCAACGGCGCCAAGCGCTCCCTCACCCGCAGCTATCTGCCCGACGCCCTGGCCACCGGCCACGTACAGCTGCGCCCGCTGCACGAGGTCCGCTCCCTCCACCGGCTCCGGGACGGCCGCTACAGCGTGGAGGTCCGCCGGCTCGGCCCGACCGGCGAGAACCTGGGGACGGAGGAGTTCACCTGCCGCATGCTCTTCGTCTCCGCCGGCACCCTGAACACCAACCGGCTGCTGGTCGCCGCCCGGGAGCGCGGTACCCTCCCCGACCTGCCCGCCGAGCTGGGAACCGGCTTCGGCACCAACGGCGACGAGACGAGCACGCGCACCCAGCCGCCGTCCTTCACCGGCGGACCGCAGGGTTCGCCCAGCGCGTCGGCGGCGTTCTTCCCCACCGGCTTCGCCCAGCCGCTCCTGGTGGAGAACTGGTACGCGGCCGGCCGCGACGCCCGCCCGGAGACCAACACCCTGACCATCACCGTCGACACCGACAACCGCGGCACCTTCCGCTACGACCGCGCCACCGGCCAAGTCCGCCTCGACGACTGGACCGAGGAGAAGTCGGCCCCGGCCGCGCAGGCCACCCTCGAATACAACTCCCGCGTCGTCGACGCCAATCCCGACATCGAGATCATCTCGCCCTACAACTCCCGCCCGTTCACCGCCCATCCCGTCGGCGGCTGCCAACTCGGCCGCGTCACCGACCTCGAAGGACGCGTCCGGGGCTGCCCCGGCCTCTACGTGCTCGACGGCTCCCTGCTCCCCGGCAACGTCGGCGGAGCCAACCCCTCCCTGACGATCACCGCCGTCGCCGAACGCGCCATGGCGCACATCGTCGCCGACAGCGGCTGACGCGCCGTGGCCCCGGATCGATCCCTGCGCAGGGGCTATGCGCTGGCCGGCGTGGTCCTCGCGATCATCTGGGTGGGCGAGAGCAACGAGCCCGCCTGGGTCCACGCTCTGCGGACCGCATTCCTGCTGCTGATCCTCCCGACCGCGCTCCTGCCGGCCAACCGCCGTCTCACCGTTGCGTACTGCGAGTCCGCCCACCCCGGCCGGGCGCTCGCCCGGCTGATCGCGGCACGCGTGCTCATCGTCTGGGCGGCCTTCGTCGCGAGCTTCCTCTTCAGCCACCTGATCGACCCGCAGGACGCGGGCGACCCGAGGTCGCTCGCCGCCCGCCTGCTGCTCGTCCTGCTCACCGTCCCGCTGCAGATCCGTCTCGACCGCCGGGCACGGGCCCGGGGTGTCCCCTCGGCCCGCGTCGCCCTCTCGGCGCCCCGGCTGATCTGCGCGAAGCTGAGCCTCGTCGGCGCCGCGCTGGTGGCCGAGATGCTCCTGGACCCCTACGTGCCCAACGCCCAGCTGCTGATCGCCGCCGCCATCGTCGCGACCGTGGCCGTGCTGGGACCCAGGATCCATCCCAAACTGCTGCTTCCCCAGTCCGCGTAGGGCGCGGGTCGGTCGACCGGTTACCGGGGCGCCAGGCCGATGCGGCCACCGCGCAGGTCGTAGAGCACGTCGACCTGTGTGAAGGCGGGCAGGCCGGCGAGGATCACCGACTGCTGCTGGGCTCCGTAGCTCAGCAGCGGGGTGGTCAGGGCGTTCAGCTGCTGCTGCGCCTGCGCGTCCGGCTGCGGCATCCGGTAGCTCCATTTCCACTTGGCACTGGGGACGTCGAGGGTGACCTCCTGGCCGTACGTGTCGACGATGCCCTTGTCGATCAGCGCGCCCGGCGCCGGCCCGGCGATGCGCGGCGCTTCCAGCGCGAGGGTCGGTGTGCCGGTGTCGAAGACCACCGGGGCGCAGCGGGTGCCGAGGACGGTGGTGACGGTCAGGCACGCCTGCATGGGTGCCGGGTTCCAGGCGGCGGGGGTGGCCGACTGCTTGAGGTCGACGGTCGTGAACCGGCCGAGGGTCTTCTGGTCGGGATTGAGGACCAGTTCGGGTTTGCGCTCGTCGAAGTGGAGGACAAAGGAGCCGTTGTTGGTGAGCCCCAGCATGGGGTTGGCGCAGCATCCCCTGACGCCCTGGGCACGTTCGGCCATGCCGATGCCGAGGATGCCGTCGAAGACGCCGCCGAACTCCTCGGGCGTCTTGCCGTGTGCCGCCTCGCAGTCGGGGACCTCGTCCGTGCAGCCGAGGGTGTCGACGAGCATGACGGTCTGGTCCTGGGCCGTGGCACTGCCCAGGGTGATGGTGGCCTGTGCCTCGCGGCCGCTGATCTGCAGGCCGCTGAGGTAGGCGCTGCTGCCGGTCGCGCCGGTGGGGGTGGCGTTGCCGTCGCCGACGGCCGAGGCGAGGACCTTCAGGCCGGTGGAGCCGGTGTCCACCAGCAGGTTCAGCTGCTTGGAGCCGATACGGACAGCGGCCTGCAGCCTCGGCTCGCCGAGCCTGCCGTCCTCGCTGCCGGCGGGCAGGTACGTGAGGGGTACGGCCACGCCTCCGCCCGTGGTTCCCTTGCCCGCTCCGGAGCCTCCGCCGCACCCCGTGGGCAGCACCAGTGCGAGCAACGCCGCCCCCGCGGCGGCGACGCGGCGCAGACGGCGGTGTGACGATGGTGTGTGCGGTGAGGAAGGCGCAGGGGGCACGGGCGTCTCCGGGCTCGGCAGCGGTGAGTCCTTCGGCGCCAGCATCATCGCCGCCCGGCCGCACCGCTTTCCGGCCGAGGCCGAACGGGTGCGGGAGGGAGCGGACGGCCCGGCCCCTCGCCTCGCCCACCGCATCCGTCGTGCAGCCGCCGGTGGCGAGGACCCGGCCACGCGTTCGCCGCGGCCGGGCGCACGGCGGTCAAGCCCGCAGGAAGGCTTCCAGGGCAGTGGCGAAGGCCACGGGGATTTCGTACATCGGGTAGTGGCCGGAGTTGGCCAGGATCTCCAGCTCGGCCTGCGGGTGGTGGGCCAGCCAGGTGCCGCGCATCGCCTCGGCGGTCAGGGCGAGGTCGTGCTCGCCGACGAAGACCTTCACCGGGAGGGTGCTGCCGGTCACCTTGGCGGCGAAGTCCTGGGTGGTCCAGTCGGTCAGGTAGGCGGCGAAGGCCTCCGGGCGGGAGCCGGCCACCGAGCGGGCCGTCATCGCGTCCAGCCACCGGTCGCACGCCCGGTGACCGGTGACGAGGTCGAGGATGGCCCGCCGATTGGCCGGGCTCTGCGCCGCGCCGTGGAAGAGGTCGTACGCGTCGCCCTCCAGCAGGTAGGCACTCGCCGGGACCGGCGCGATCCCCACCAGCTTGCGCACCCGGCGCGGCGCCTCGGCCAGGATGCGCTGTGCCGCCTTGCCGCCCATCGAGTGCCCGGCCACGGAGAACGTCTCCCAGCCCAGCTGGTCGGCGAGGGCGAGCGCGTCCGCGGCGATCTCGGCGAGCGTGAACTCACCGTCCACGTCCTGCCGGTCGCCGTAGCCGCGGTAGTCGAGGAAGGCGTAGCCGAAGGCCTCCGGGTCCAGGTGATCCAGGAACGGGCCCCAGGCGGCGCTGGTGCCGAACCAGTCGTGCAGGACCACGACCTTGTGCGCGCCGGTGCCGATAGTGCGGTGACTGATCGCCATACGGAGCTCCCGTCGGGTGGAGTGACTGCCGTTACCTTCCCCACCGGCGCCGCGCTACTCCGCTGTTGACCGGTACGGGGCACGGCCCTGTGGCCGGGCCATCGGCTGTCCGGCCGTGAGGGGACATCCGCCGTTGAGGCACCGGACATCTCCGGTGCAGTGAACGGACATGGCGGCCCCTTTCACTTGGGTCCGTTTCCGTGCCCCGTCCCTGACCCCCAGGAGACTTCCGTGACTCCCCTGTCCCGCCGCGGCTTCCTCGGTGCGGCCGCGGCCCTCGGCGCCGCCGCGACGACGCTCCCCTCGTCGATCCAGCAGGCCATGGCCGCCGGCCCGCGCAGCGGCACGCTCGACGACATCGAGCACGTCGTGATCTTTATGCAGGAGAACCGATCCTTCGATCACTACTTCGGAACGCTCAGAGGCGTCCGCGGTTTCGGGGACCGTTCTCTGGTGCGCTTCCCCAACGGCTCCGACGTCCTGCACCAGACCGCGCTCGGCCCGCTCGGCGGGCGTGTCGTGACGCCCTGGCACCTGGACACGGCGGCCACGGACGCCCAGCGCGTCCGCGATCTCGACCACGGCTGGTCGGGCACGCACCGCGCCTGGAACGGCGGCAGGTACGACAACGGGTTTCCGCCAAGAGCGCCTGGACCATGGGGTATTACGAGCGTTCCGACATCCCGTTCCAGTTCGCGCTCGCCGAGGCGTTCACCCTCTGCGACCAGTACTTCTGCTCCGTGCAGGGACCGACCAACCCCAACCGGCTCTACCAGTGGACCGGCACGGTCGACCCGGGCGGCACGCACGGCGGCCCGGTCACCGACAACTCCGAGAAGGGCTACAGCTGGACCACCTACCCCGAGCGGCTCCAGGCCGCCGGGATCTCCTGGCGGGTGTACCAGCAGCAGGACAACTACGACGACAACCCGCTCGCCTGGTTCACCCGGTTCAAGAACGCCAAGCCCGACTCCCCGCTGTTTGTGAACGGCATGCAGCGGCGCTCCGCCGACGCCTTCAACCAGGACGTCGCGAACGGCACGCTCCCGGCCGTGAGCTGGGTCGTGGCCCCCACGCAGCAGTCCGAGCACCCGGCCTACCCGCCCGCGTACGGCGCCGACTACACCGCGAAGTACGTCCTGGAGTCGCTGGCCGCACACCCCGAGGTCTGGGCGAAGACCGTGGTCTTCCTGAACTTCGACGAGAACGACGGCTTCTTCGACCACGTCGCCCCGCCGGTGCCGCCGTCCGGCACCCCGGACGAGTTCATCGGCGGTGCTCCGATCGGCCTCGGGCCGCGCGTGCCGATGACCGTGATCTCGCCGTGGAGCCAGGGCGGTCAGGTGCATTCCGAGGTCCTCGACCACACCTCGCCGCTGCGGTTCCTGGAGAACTGGACGGGCGTCAAGGAGACCAATATCTCCGCCTGGCGCCGCACGGTGTGCGGCGATCTGATGAGCGCCTTCGACTTCACCTCGAAGAACGCCTCCTTCCCCGCGCTGCCCGACACCACGGCCCTCGTCGCCGCCTGCGACAAGCAGCACTCGCTGCCCGAGGCCAAGCCGCCCGCCGCGGCGCAGCGGCCCGTCCAGGAGGAGGGCACCCGCCCGGCCCGGCCCACCGGCTACGGCTTCGACACCACTTCCTGGACCGACACCGCCACCCACCGCCTGTGGTTCAAGGTCGTCAACACGGGTCGGCTGGGCGCCGGTTTCACCGCGTACGCCGTGAACCACCGCGCGTACGAGGCCTGGCACTACACGGTGCCGGTCGGGGGCAGCGCGAGCGACTACTTCAGTGCCCTGACCTACGGGGGCGGCAAGTACGACGTCGACCTGCACGGCCCCGACGGCTATCTGCGCGGCTTCCAGGGGGACGTACGGACCTGGTCCGACGCGAAAAAGGGGCACCCGGAGGCCGCCGTGACGCCGGCCCCCGGCGGGCTGCGGCTGACCCTCACCAACAGCGGGGGCACGGCGGTGGCCTTCGCCGTCCCGGACGGCCGGACGGTGTCCGTCGCGGCCGGGGGCCGGGAGGAGATCACGCTGACGGTGGGGGACGACGGTGCGTACGACGTGACGGTCACCGCCGACACGGGCGACGGCTTCGCACGCCGTTTCGCGGGCCGCCTGTTCCTCTGATCGCCTCCGTCCGGCGGTATACCGCTCGCGTCCTGCGGCGCTGTACCCGTTCGATGGACGGTGTGACAGTCCTGGTGGCTACCCGGTACGGCAAGGTTGCAGGGCAGGTCGTGGACGGGATCGCCCGGTTTCTGGGTGTCCCCTACGCCGCCCCGCCGCTCGGGCGGAACCGGTTCGGACCTCCTGTCCCGCCGGTGCCGTGGACGGGCGTGCGCGAGGCGCGGGCGTTCGGGCCGACGCCCCTGAAGCCGGCCGTGCCGGGACCGCTCGGCGAGCTGATGCCCGACCCGGTGATCGCGGGTGAGGAGTGGCTGAGCCTCAACGTCTGGACACCGGATCCCGGCCGTGCCGGGCTGCCGGTGATGGTGTGGATCCACGGCGGTGCGTTCGTCGCCGGCTCCTCGGCCGTGCCGGCGTTCGACGGGGCCGCCTTCGCCCGCCACGGGGTGGTCTGCGTGACGGTCAACTACCGGCTCGGCGTGGACGGGTTCGCGTACCTGCCCGACGCGCCCGCCCCTGCCAACCGTGGCCTGCGCGACCAGATCGCCGCCCTGGAGTGGGTGCGGGAGAACATCGCGCACTTCGGCGGGGATCCCGGCAACGTCACGGCCTTCGGCCAGTCCGCGGGCGCGATCGGCGTACTCGCCCTCCTCTCGCTCGACCTCGGCCTCTTCCGCCGTGCCATCGCCCAGAGCGGCACCGCCCACGTCGCCCATGCGGCCGGGGACGCCGCGCGTGTCACCCATGCCCTGGAGGAACGGCTCGGCCTTCCGCCGACCGCGGCGGCGCTGGCCGCCGTTCCCCTGGACCATCTCGCCGAGGCCCAGGCGGACGTCGGCGCCGCCGTCGGCGCGAACCCCGGTGCCTACGGGCAGAGCATCGCCGACTCGGCCGGCATGGCCTTCGCTCCGGTCGTCGACGACGACCTGCTCGGCCGGCGCCCGATCGACGCCATCGCGGCCGGAGCGGGCCGCGACGTCCCCCTGCTGGCCGGCAACACCACCGAGGAGTGGCGGCTGTTCGTAATGGCCACCCCGGTGCTCCACCTGCCCGGCGAGGAACCCTTCCGGAACATGGTCGCGGGCTGCGGAGCCCCCGACGGCTGCTACGACGCTTATGCCCGCATCGGCTCCGCGGCCTACCCGCGCCGGAGCCCCGCCGACATCGCCTGCGCCGTCCTGGGCGACCGTGTCTTCCGGATCCCCACCTGGCGCGTCGCCGAGGCACGGGCCGATGCCCCGGCCCCCACCCACGTCTACGAGTTCGGCTGGCGCTCCCCGGTCGCACCGCAGGCCCCCGACGCCCCGCTGGGCGCCTGCCACGGCCTGGAGATCCCTTTCGTCTGGGGTGATCCGGGCGCCCCGGCGAACCGCCCGCTCACCGGTGAGGACCCGCCCCGGGAACTGGCGACCGCCATGCACCGCGCCTGGACCGGGTTCGCCGCGACGGGCGCCCTGCCCTGGCCCCGCTACGACGGCAGCCGTCCGGTGATGGCCTACAGCCACGACAACCGGCCCGTCGACGCCGTCGTCCACGACCCGCACGGCGACGACCGCCGACTCTGGCAAGGCCACCTCATGCCGCGCTGACCGGCCGGCCGAGGCATGCGCAGACAGCGTGTGCACGGCATCCGGCACACCCGCCACCGTCTGCTTCGCTTCCTGGCACACCCCCTGAGCAGGCCGGGCCCTCACACCCGCAGCACCACCGGTCCGAGCAGCGCGTAGCGTCGGGCCTCGTTCTGCGGGAGCCGGGTGTCGGTGACGATCGTCTCGAAGGCACGCGCCTCGGCGAACCGGCAGAAACTCACCGCGCCGAACTTGGAGTACACCCCGGTGAAGACCCGTCGCCGTGAGACGCGTACGGCCTGGCGCTTGACCTCACTGACGGTCGGATCGGGTGTGGTGAGGCCGTGCTCGCGGGAGATGCCGTTGGCACCCACGTACGCCAGGTCGATCACGAACTCGGACAACATCCGGGCCGCCCAGTGGTCGACAGTGGCCATCGTGCCGCCCCGGACCCGGCCGCCGAGCAGCAGGACAGTGATCCTGGGCCGGGTGGCCAGGGCCTGGGCGGTGGCGAGCGACGCGGTGATCACGGTCAGCGAGCGGTCGCCGGGCAGCGCCTCCGCGATCAGCTGCGGCGTGTAGCCCTCATCGATGAAGACGGTCTCGGCGTCACCCAGGAGTTCCGCGGCGGCCGCCGCGATGCGCGTCTTCTCCGGAACGTTCATACCGGCGCGGACCGCCAGCGTCGTCTCGAATCCCGCGCTCTCCACCGGAAACGCTCCGCCGTGCGTGCGCCGCACCAGGCCACGCCGCTCCAGCGTGCCCAGATCGCGCCGCACCGTCTCCCTGGACACCCCCAGGTCGGCGGCGATCGCGTTGACGCCGACGGAGCCCGCCCGTCGGGCGACGCTCACGATGCGGCGGCGGCGCTCCTCACCCTCCGCCAGGATCACGTGCCCTATCTCCGTGTTCACCATGCGCCCTCCCCCGTGTCGACTCCGGCCGATGGCCCGCCCGTTCGGGTGCGGGATCCGTACCGGCGGCCGTGTCGTCGCGAGCGTAGACGAGGCGGCGTGTCGAAAAGGTGTTGAAAAGCGGCCTTGCAGCGGAGGCGACCGTGCGGTCTCCCGGAGCGCGACTACAGTCTCCGACTATGCGGTTCACGGTGCTCGGGCCGGTCAGGGCATGGCGTGGCGAGACCGAGCTGGCCCTGGGGCCTCCCAAGCAACGGGCCCTGCTGGCGCTCCTGTTGGTACGGGTCGGCACGCCCGTCAGCCTGAGCGACATGGTCGACGTGCTGTGGCCGCAGGGTCCGCCGAGGAGCGCGGTGAACGTGGTGCGCCATCACGTGGGATCGCTGCGGCGCCTGCTGGGGCCGGGCGGCGGGGACCGGGCGGCCGGGCCCGTGGTGCGCGGCTCCGGCGGCTACCGTCTCGACACCCACGCCGACGACGTGGACCTGCTGGCCTTTCGCCGGCTGGTGGACCGGGCCCGGCAGGCCGCGCGCGACGGCTCGTCCCGGGCCGCGACCGACCTGTACGCCGAGGCGCTCGGGCTGTGGCACGGGCCGGTCGCCGACGGTATCCCCCCGGACATCCGTGCGCACCCGGTGTTCACCGCCGTGGACGAGGAATGCCTCGATGCCGTGCGCGGCGCCGCCGTGGAAGCCCTGGCCGCCGGTGTGCCGGATCTCGTCCTCGCCCCAATGCGGCAGGCCGCCGCCGCGCACCCGCTGGACGAGCCCCTCCAGGCCCACCTGGTACTCGCGCTCGCCGGCGCCGGACGCCGGGCCGAGGCGCTGGCCACGTACCGGGCCGTGCGGGACCTACTGGCCGAGGAGTTGGGCGTCGCGCCCGGGCGGGAGCTGACCGACGCCCGTCAGCGGGTACTCGACCGGCACACGCCAGCCGGGCGGCCTCCCGCGGCCTCGCCCGGCCCGGACGCCGGGGATGCGCCGCGCGCCCACCCGAGCCCACGGCCGGACCCGCCGCCACGGCCTACCCAACTCCCCGCCGACCTACCGGTGTTCGCGGGAAGGGGCATCGAACTGGCCTATGTGGACGCCCTGTTGTCACCGTCCGGCTTCACGGACAGCACGCCCCCGGCCACGGTGGTCATCGCGATCGAGGGGATGGCCGGGGTCGGCAAGACGTCCTTGGCCGTGCACTGGGCCCACCGCGCCGCCCACCGCTTCCCCGACGGCCAGCTCTACGCGGATCTGCGGGGCTTCGACCCGTCCTCGGCCGCCGTGGACCCGGGGGACGCCCTGCGCGCCTTCCTCTTCGGCCTGGGAGTGCACCCGCAGGACATGCCGGTCGGGGCGGACGCCCAATCCGCCCTGTACCGAAGCCTGTTGGCGGGACGGCGCGTCCTCGTTCTCCTCGACAACGCCCGGGGCTCCGCCCAGGTGCGGCCCCTGCTGCCCGGCACGCCCGGCTCTCTCGTCCTCGTGACCAGCCGCAGTCGGCTCCAGGGCCTTGTCGCCGCCGACGGCGCCCGTTCGCTCGGCCTGGGGCCGTTGAGCGACACAGAAGCCCGCGAGGTGCTGACCCGGCGCCTCGGCGCGCGGCAGGCGGCCGACGACGCCTCCGTCAAGGCCGTCATCGCCCTGTGCGGCCGATTGCCGCTGGCCCTCGCCATCGTGGCCGCACGCGCCGCCGACCGGGGATTCCCTCTGGCGTCGATCGCCGCCGAACTGCGCGAGGGCCACGGCAGCCTGGATGCCCTCTCCGGTGACGAGACCGACGCCCGCTCCGTCTTCTCCTGGTCCTACCGGGCCCTGCCCCCCACGGCCGCCCGTCTGTTCCGCCTCCTGGCACTCCACCCCGGTCCTGACGTCTCCCGGCACGCCGCGGCGAACCTGGCCGGGCTCGCCCCGCGCGAGGCGCATACGGCATTCACCTCGCTGACCCGCTCCCACCTCCTGGCCGAACCCGTCCCCGGCCGCTACACGTGCCACGACCTGCTGCGCGCCTACGCGGGCGAGCTCCTGCGCGCCGAAGAGACCGAGGCCGAGCGGCACAGCGCGCTCGGCCGGCTCCTCGACCACGCCCTGAGCACCGCACGGGCGGCGGTCGACCTGCTCCTGCCGCACCGCACCGCACGCGAGGCACCTCCCCCGTGCCACCCCGACGCCACCCCCGAGCCCCTCGCGGGCAGGGAGGCGGCCGCCACCTGGCTCGGCGTCGAACTTCCGGGGCTGCTCGCCCTGGTCGAACGCGCCGCGACGGGCGGATTCCCCGTACATGCCTGGCAGTTGGCACTCGCCCTGGAACTTCCGCTGGACCGGCGGGGGCTCAGGGAGGAGCAGACCGCCGTGCAGCGAGCGGCGTTGGCGACTGCGGAGCAGCACGGCGATCCGGTCGGTCGCGCCCACATCCACCGCACGCTCGGCTTCGCCCTGCACCGCGTCGGCGCGCACGAGGAGGCCCTCGCCCATCTCGGCCGCGCCCTGGACCTCTTCACCGCCCTCGGCCACCGCGACGGCCAGGCCCGCACCTTGCGCAGCCTCGCCTTCGTGGCCAACTCCCGCGCCCACCACCAGGACGCCCTGGACCACTACGACCGCGCACTCGCCCACTGCCGTGCGACGGACGACACCCGTGGGCAGGCGACCGTCCTCAACGAGATCGGGTGGACCCACATCCTGCGCGGCGAACACCACGAAGCCCTCACCCAATGCGCCGCCGCCGTCGCCCTCCACCAAGCCACGGGCGACGCCAACGGCGAGGCAGCAGCCTGGGACAGCCTCGGCTACGCCCACCACCACCTGGAGCAGTACACCCACGCCCTGGCCTGCTACCGCCACGCTCTCGAGCTCTACCGGGAGGTCGGCGATCGCACCTTGGAGGCCGACACCCTGGGCCACATCGGCGACACCCAGCACTCCATGGGCAATGCCCCTTCGGCGCTGGGCAGTTGGGAGCAGGCCGCAGCCATCCTCTCCGAGCTGGGACACCCCGACACCGGGCAGTTGCTGGACAAGCTGCACGGCGCTGCGGCGGATCCTCCCTGACCGGGCGGCGGCGCGTGTCACGTCTCCGGTCCTCGGGCTTCAGGTCGCGTAGTCGGCGTTGAGTCGCACGTACCCCTCGGTGAGGTCGCAGCCGTAGGCCGTGAACTCGCCGGTGGCGTGCGGGGCGACACCGAGATCGACGTGCAGGGTGACCTCGTCGTTCTTGAGGTACTCGGCGACGCGCTCCAGCTTCTCGGGTTCCGGTCCCGCCGGGTACACCTCCTGGTTCCCGAAGCGGATCGTTACCCGTTCGGGGACGATGTCCAGGTCGTCCTGGCACTTTCCCACCGCCATGACGACCCGCCCCCAGTTGGGGTCGGCGCCGTGCACGGCGGTCTTCACCAACGGTGAGTTCACCACGGCTTTGGCAACGCGCTTGGCCTGGGCCCGGTCCCGGGCACCGGTGGCGTGCACCTCGATGAGCTTGGTCGCGCCCTCGCCGTCCCTGGCGATGTCCTTGACCAGTTGCAGCGCGACATCGCCCAGGGCGTTCTCGAACTCCACCAGGTCCACGGGGCCCGCGATGCCGTTGGCGAAGACGGCCGCCGTGTCGCTGGTGGAGGTGTCGGTGTCGATGCTCAGCGCGTTGAACGTGACTTCCATGACACGGCGGAAGATGTCATCGAGCTCGGCCGGCCCCACGTGGGCGTCGGTGCAGAAGAAGGTGAGCAGCGTCGCCATGTCGGGCTCCATCATCCCCACCCCCTTGGCGATGCCGACCAAC
Organism: Streptomyces sp. AM25; assembly: GCF_058146165.1. Classification (NCBI taxonomy): domain Bacteria; kingdom Bacillati; phylum Actinomycetota; class Actinomycetes; order Kitasatosporales; family Streptomycetaceae; genus Streptomyces; species Streptomyces sp. AM25. Next base: position 288,494 of record NZ_JBKIWN010000001.1, read on the forward strand.
GTCGCACCGCCGCACCGTGCGCGGCGGATCTTCGGGTGGGTGTCGGTCGTCATGATGGCCGTCGCCGCCCCCTCGAAGTCGGCTCCGGCGAACGGCCAGCGCACGGATGCGACGTGCGTGCGCAGGCTGGACATGGGGTAGCGGCGGCCGATCAGTCCCGTCGAGGCGATCAGTACGTCGTTCTCGTCCGCTTCAATCAAGTCGGCAACGCGGCGGCGCAGTTCTTCGGCGTCCTTGCGGCCGTCCGCCCCGTTGGCGACATTGGCGTTGCCGGAGACGACGACGACACCTCGGGCGATCCGGTCGGCGACGGCTTCCCGGCTGAGCAGGACGCTGGGCCCGGCGAAGCGGGAGCGGGTGAACACCGCACTCGCGGCGGCGGGCACCTCCGAAGCGATCACTGCGAAGTCGGCATGCCCCTCCTTGACGCCGGCTCGGCCGTGGTGAACGAGGAAACCTTGAGGAGAAGCTGCGTCCATCGGACCGGTTCCTTCCCGAGTCGCTGGTGCCCCATTGCGGCGGCCGACGGCGGCCGTGACCCACGGTGGCACACGCTGCTTGTCGACCGCTGCGCGGTTGGCTGGAACTCCCTGGAACGGGGGACGCATCCGTGGGGTCCTGCCCGAGGAGTCGCTTGACGCGTGGCATCCCCCGCAGGCCCTATACGGCGGTCAACGCCCCCAGCCCGGTGGCGTCGGACGACAAGCCGCGTGCGTTCTCCAGGTCGTGGCGTACCGCCTCCCGTACCAGCGCGTGGACGAAGCGCAGTCTGCCGGCGTGGACGGGATCGGGCTCCAGCAGGCCGCCGTGCAGGGCCGTGAGAACGTTGTCCGCGGCGATGCCTTCATGGCGCAACATGGCCTCCACGACGCGCTGTTCGCAGCCGTCCTCCATCATCGCGCAGAGTTCGAGGACACGTCGGACACCGACGGGGAGCCCCGACAGCCGTTGCAGGACGACCCCGGCCAGCTCACGGGGGATCGCTGCGTCCAGGGCCTCCGAGAGGCCCTGCTTGCACGCGTTGAGCAAGTAGCCCAGGAAGTAGGGATTGCCGGCGGTGCGCCGGTGGAGCTGGCGCAGAAGGTGTGGTTCCGGGGCCTCGCCCAGGGTGCGCTCCACGAGCGACGCAGTGGCTGCGAGGTCCAACGGGTCGAGCAGGGTCCTCCCTGCGTCCGACGACTGGAGGATCACGGCCGCGGCGCGGCGCAGCTCCGGGTCGTGGGCCAGTTGGAAGGTGCGGGTGGTGACCACCAGGAGCACCGGGACGCAGCGCAGTTGCTCCACGAACAACCGCAGCAGGGCGAGGGACGGCGCGTCGGCCCGGTCGACGTCCTCCACGACCAGGACCGTCGGCTCGCGGATGGTGCGCAGCAGCGTCTGGCAGACCGCGTCGTGCAACGTGAACCGGTCGTTCCTGGACAGGTGCCTCGTCGCCGGACGCGCACCCGGCTCGTGCCGCGACGGATCGCCGGTGTCCGGGGACACTTCGGGAAGGAGGTGGGCGAGGCTGTACCGCACCCAGGCGGGCAATCGCGCCACCCGTTCGTGCCAGAGCCCGTTCAGCCCGCGCAGCAGCGTCGTCCACGGCCAGTAGTCCGGCTTGTCCTCGTTCTCGGAGCAGGAGGTCCAGAGGGTGTGCACGCTGTCCGGGATCGCCCGGGTGAGTTCGGACACCAGTCGGGTCTTGCCGCTGCCGGCTTCGCCGACCACGAACGCCACCCGGCCGGTCGTGCGGAACGCACCCTTGGCGGAGGCGCGCAGAGCCCGCAGCTCCTCGTCGCGCCCGACGAACACCGGTGGTGTGCTGACCCGGTCGGCCGCGGTGGCGGCCACGAGGCGGGGAACGCCTGTGAGGTGCGCCGTGGGGTGACCGTCGGCCCCGGCGGGTGCTGCGGGGGCGGTGGCCTCGGGCGTGCGGTCCAGGCAACTGTCCTGCCGCAGGATCGCCGCGTGCAGCGCCGCCAGTTCCTTGCCGGGCACCGTGCCGATCTCGTCGGCGAGGGCGCGGCGGGTGTCGTCGTACGTCCGCAGGGCGTCCGCCTGCTGGCCGAGCCGGTACTGGACGTGCATGAACAGGCCGGCCAGCCGTTCGCGCAGAGGGTTGCGTTTCGCTTCCAGGGCCAGGGTGTGCAGCACGTCCTCCTCCCGTCCCAGCCGGATCGCGCACTGTGCCCAGGACTCGACGGCGCTCAGGCGGAGCTGTCCCAGCCGGGCGGCCTCCTGCACGGCGAAGTCGTACGCGCTCAACTCCTCGTACGGCGTGCCGACCCAGCGTTCCAGAGCGGTGCCGAGCACGGCGTGGGCCTCGTCGGCCCGCCCCTGCCGGGCCAGTCTGCCGCCGGTCCGCACGGCCCGTTCGAAGCGGTGGACGTCCACTTGCCCGGGATCGACGACCAGCACGTATCCCGGTTGCCGGTACAGCAGTCGGGGCCGTGAGCCATCAGGGAGCACGCAGTCGGCGAGGAGTCTGCGCAGGCGCGATACGTACGACTGCAACGTCGCGTTGGCAGTCGCCGGCGGGGTGTCCCCCCAGATCTGGGAGACGATCGCGTCGACCGACACCACGCTGCCCGCGCCGATCAGCAGCAGGGCGAGGACCGCTCGCTGGCGCGACGGACCCAGTTCCAGGGACCGGCCGCCGCTGCGCACGGACAGGCTCCCCAGGGCGCCGATCGGCGGCGGTACGGTCAAGTCACGTACGTCGGCACGGCTCTCGCGGCTCGTCAGCTTCACTGCTTCCATCCGATTCTCTCTGCGTGGCGCGTGACTGCCCTGCTGTACGAGAACGGCCCGACGCGGAAGCCGCGCCCCAACCACCGCCTGGCGCCGACAGCGCTCGCGACGGGGGAGGAACGCGGCCCCGGGCCTCCAAGATCCCCCGTGGCCCGGGCCACGGGCGGAACCGGCCAGTGGCGGCTGGCGATCCCGCCCGGTCGGAAGCAGCTTGCCGGCCGCGTCCCCCTGTCGCACACCAAGTGTCCCGCGCCCGGCGGGTGCAATCCTTGCCCGCTGCACGACGTATCGTGCCCGCCCTTGGCCGAATGCAAGGATCCGGTTGCCCGCCACGACGGCTCCGGCGTTCGCCCCCGCGTCGTCCCGGCGACGGAGGGGCCTGCGGGCGTGCCCGAACCGCCGAGTGATGCCGCCCGGTCGCCGCCCGCCTGCGCCGGCCGCAAGGGGACGGCCCACCGCCCTGCAAGGCACGGTCCGCACAGTGGCGAGTAGCACCGAAGAGCGCCTTCGGCTCCGTGCCGTTCGTATGCCGGACATCACGCCGGGCGCAGCCCTGACCCGCTCCGACGCAGAGGATCCGCCATGTCGCGTGTCTCCACCAGCCCTACCGGCAAGCCGACCACCGCACACGCCCTGCTGCGCCGGCTCCACGACCACGGGGTGCGCACCGTGTTCGGGGTGGTCGGCCGCGAGGCCGCCTCGATCCTCTTCGACGAGGAGGACGGCATCAAATTCGTGCTGACCCGGCACGAGTTCACAGCCGGAGTCGCCGCCGACGTCCTGGCCCGGATCAGCGGCCGGCCGCAGGCGTGCTGGGCCACGCTCGGCCCCGGCATGACCAATCTGGCCACCGGGGTCGCCACCTCCACCCTGGACCGGTCACCGGTCATCGCACTCGCGGCCCAGTCCGAGTCGCACGACATCTTCCCCAACGACACGCACCAGTGCCTCGACTCGGTGTCGGTCATGCGGCCGATGACCAAGTACGCGGCGGAGCTCCAACGACCCGACGACATCACGGACCTGGTGGACAGCGCGATGGCGGCGGCCATGACCGAACCCGTCGGCCCCGGCTTCCTCTCCCTCCCCGTCGACCTGCTCGGCAGTGAGGTCGACACCTCGCTGCCGCACCCCCCTGCCAAGATCCCGGCCAAGCCGGTCGGCGCGGTCGCGGACGGCTGGCAGGAAACCGCGCTGGAGACGGCCGAGTTGGTCGGATCGGCGCGCCATCCCGTCCTGGTCGTCGGCGCCGCCGCGATCCGCTCCGGGGCCGTGCCCGCGATCCGCGCACTGGCCGAGCGGCTGAGGCTGCCGGTCATCACGACGTACATCGCCAAGGGCGTGCTGCCGCACGGGCATGACCTGAACTACGGGGCGGTCACCGGATACATGGACGGCATCCTGTCCTTCCCCGCCCTCGACGCCCTCTTCGGCCCCGCCGACCTCATCCTCACCCTCGGCTACGACTACGCCGAGGACCTGCGCCCTTCCATGTGGCAGCGCGGCACGGACAAGACCACGGTGAGGGTCTCGCCCACCACCAACCCCGTGCCCCGGGTCTACCGTCCGAACCTCGACATCGTCACCGACGTGCGGGCCTTCGTGGAGCACCTCGACCGGCACACCGCCAGCCTCGCCCCGAGGACCCCGCACGACATCACGCCGCTGCGCGCACGGATCGCCGAGTTCCTGGCCGATCCGCACCACTACGACGACGGCCTGCGCGTGCACCAGGTGATGGACTCCATGAACACCGTCATGGCGGAGACCGCCGAGGCGGGCGAGGGCACGATCGTGTCCGACATCGGGTTCTTCCGCCACTACGGCGTGCTCTTCGCCCGCGCCGACCAGCCCTTCGGCTTCCTCACCTCCGCCGGCTGCTCCAGCTTCGGCTACGGCATCCCGGCGGCGATCGGCGCCCAGCTCGCCCGGCCCGGACAGCCGACCTTCCTCATCGCGGGCGACGGCGGCTTCCACTCCAACAGCGCCGATCTGGAGACCGTCGCCCGGCTCGGCCTGCCCATCGTCACCGTCGTCGTCAACAACAACGCCAACGGACTGATCGAGCTGTACCAGAACATCGGGCACCACCGCTCCCACGACCCGGTGGTGAAGTTCACCGGGGTCGACTTCACCGCGCTCGCCCGCGCCAACGGCGTGGAGGCCGCCCGGGCCACCAGCCGTGAGGAGCTGCTCGCCGCGCTGCGCAAGGGCGCGGGCCTCGGACGGCCGTTCCTGATCGAGGTGCCGGTCGACTACGACTTCCAGGCCGGCGGTTTCGCCGCTCTGAGCATCTGAGCCATGGCGCCGAATCTTCCCGCCGCCACCGGCTTCCTGGCCGAGGTCCGCCAGGACTGCGGCCGCCCCCTCGAACCGCTCTTCGCAGCGCTCGGTTCCAGGGAGCGGTGGCAGGAGCGGACCGGCGACCAGGTCCTGCACGCCGTCCTCGTGCATTCCGGGACGCCCGCTGAGGCCCGCGCCCGCGCTCAGGGCGGGACGCTGTTGTTCGCCGGAGAGCTGTACAACCGGGACGAACTGGTCCGGCTGCTGCCCGGTGGCGCGCTGCCGGACAGCGACGCCGTTCTCGTCGCCGCCCTCTTCGCCGTGTACGACGTGCATGTCTTCCGGCTCCTCAACGGGCGGTTCGCCGCGCTGCTCGCCGGCTCCGGACGTGCCGTGCTCGCCACGGACCACGCCGGCTCGGTGCCGCTGTATGTGTCCGCCGCCCCCGGGCGCGTACTGGCGGCGACCGAGGCGAAGGCCCTGCGCACCGCCCCTCGGGGGCGGCCCCTGCCCGCCCTGCCGGTACGCCGCCTGCCCGGCACCCACCAGGTGCCGGCCGGGACCGTTCTGGACATCGCGGTGACTACCGGGGTGTGCCTCCCCCACCGGACCTGGACGCCGCCGCTCGCCCGTCGGATCATGCCGGAGGCGGAGGCGGTCGGCACGGTCCGCCGGGCGCTGGAGCGCGCGGTGGCGGCCCGCACAGGCAGCGGCACCCCGCTGGTGGTGCTCTCGGGTGGTATCGACTCCTCCGCGGTCGCGGCGCTGGCCGCCCGACGGTCGGCCGGGCCGGTCGACACGGTGTCCATGGGCACGGACGAGGCGGACGAGTTCCCGCAGGCGCGCCTCGTGGCCCGGCACATCGGCTCCGACCACCGCGAAGTCGCCATCCCGACCGGTGAGTTGATGGGGCGCCTGCCGCACACGGTCTGGGCGGCCGAGTGCCTCGACCCGGACGTGGTCGAGTACCTTCTGCCGCTGACCGCGCTGTACCTGCGCCTGGGCCGCGGCGGCGACAGCGGCCGTCGGATCCTCACCGGGTACGGGGCCGACATCCCGCTCGGCGGCATGCACCGCGAGAGCCGGCTGCCGCAGCTGGACACGGCGGTCTGCCAGGACATGGCCACGTTCGACGGTCTCAACGAGATGGCGCCGAACCTGTCCGGGGTGGCCGGCCACTGGTCGACCCACCCGTACTGGGACCGCGACGTCCTCGACGTGCTGGTGTCCCTGGAGGCCGGGCTCAAGCGGCGGCACGGACGGGACAAGTGGGTGCTGCGCGCAGCCATGGACGATGTACTGCCGCACGAGGTCGTCGTCCGCCCCAAGCTCGGTGTGCACGAGGGATCGGGCACCACCTCGTCCTTCTCCCGGTTGCTGCGGGATGCCGGTGTGCCGCGGGGCCTCGTTCGCCGGGCCAAACGCCTGGTCGTTCAGGAGATCTTCGACCACGTCGTCGTCGAGGGGCGGCATCCGGACGAGGTGGCGACCGGTGCGGTGGTCGAGCGGGTCGCGGGCCGGCTGGTACCCGGCGCCCGGCCGGTCCCGCGATGACCCGGCATCAGGACGCCCGCACGCACGCGTACATGACCACGCGCACGACCGCCACGCAACGCTCCGGGGCCGTCCGACGGTCCGCACGGCAAGGGAGGGACCGCACCATGGAACGCATCGACACCACTGTCTCGCCGCGCTACGCCCAGATACCGACGTTCATGCGTCTGCCGCACGACCCGGCGCCGCGCGGCAAGGACGTCGTGGTCATCGGCGCCCCGTACGACGGCGGCACCAGCTACCGGCCCGGAGCGCGCTTCGGCCCGCGCGCCGTACGCAACGAGTCCGGGCTCATCCACGGCGTGGGGATCGACCGCGGGCCCGGCACCTTCGACCTGATCGACTGCGTCGACGCCGGGGACATCGACCTGACCCCGTTCAACATGCACATCGCCATGGCCACCGCGCAGGAGCGGCTCAGCGGCCTGCTCGCCGACAACGCCGCCTTCCTCATGATCGGCGGCGACCACTCCTTGACGCTGGCCGCGCTGCGCGCCGTCGCGCCCCGGCACGGGCCGGTCGCCGTCCTGCACCTGGACGCGCACTCCGACACCAACCCCGCCTTCTACGGCGGCGAATACCACCACGGCACACCCTTCCGGCACGCGATCGAGGAGAAGATCGTCGACCCGCAGCGCATGATCCAGATCGGTATCCGCGGCCACAATCCGCGGCCCGACTCGCTGGACTACGCCCGCGGCCACGGCGTGCGGATCGTCACCGCCGACGAGTTCTGCTCGCTGGGCCCCGAGGGCACCCGGGAGCTGGTCCGCGCCTGCGTCGGCGACGCACCCGTCTACGTGTCGGTGGACATCGACGTCGTGGACCCGGCGTTCGCGCCCGGCACCGGCACCCCGGCCCCGGGCGGCCCCACCTCACGCGAGGTGCTCGCCCTGCTGCGCTGCACCGGGGACCTGCGTCCGGTGGGCCTCGACGTCATGGAGGTCTCGCCGCTGTACGACCACGGCGGCATCACGTCCGTCCTGGCCACCGAAATCGGCGCCGAACTGCTGTACCAGTACGCCCGCGCACACACCCGAGAGAGGGCTTCCTCATGACCACGCTCGACTGCTCCGCGTATTCCGCGCAGCTCCTGGCCCTGGCCGCGGGCCTGCCCCGGGTCCCCCGCAAGGACCTGTACGGCTTCCTCGACACGGCGCACACGGCCGCTCTCGCGCTCCCCGCGCCGCTGGCCGGGGCACTGGACGACTTCAACGCCGACGGCAACGACGACGGATACCTGCTGCTGCGCGGTCTGCCGGTGGAGGAGGAGCCCTCCCTGCCGCGCACCCCCGACAGCACGCCCGCGCCCGTGGAACGGCCGCTGCTCAACCAGGAGGCCATGCTCGCGATCGCCGGCCGCCGCCTCGGCCTGCACACCGGCTACCGCGAACTGCGCTCGGGCACCGTGTACCACGACGTCTACCCGTCCCCCGGCGCGCACTACCTCTCCTCCGAGACCTCTGAGACCCTGCTGGAGTTCCACACGGAGATGGCCTACCACGTGCGCCAGCCGAACTACGTGATGCTCGCGTGCTCCCGGGCGGACCACGAGCGCAAGGCGGCCACCCTGGTCGGTTCGGTCCGCAAGGCGCTGCCTCTGCTGTCGGACGACACCCGCGCGCGCCTGTTCGACAGGCCCATACCCTGCTGTGTGGACGTCGCCTTCCGCGGCGGGGTCGAGGACCCCGGGGCCATCTCCGACGTCAAGCCCCTCTACGGAGACGTCCAGGATCCCTACCTCGGGTACGACCGCGAGCTCCTCGCCCCCCAGGCCGCCGCCGACGTCAAGGCCGTCGCTGCCCTTTCCGAGGCGCTCGACGAAGTGAGCGAGGCCGTGCACCTGGTCCCCGGCGACGTGCTGATCGTGGACAACTTCCGGACGACGCACGCCCGTACGCCCTTCGCACCGCGCTGGGACGGCAAGGACCGGTGGCTGCACCGGGTCTACATCCGCACGGACCGCAACGGGCAGCTGTCCGGCGGGGAACGGGCCGGCGACGTGGTGGACTTCGTTCCCCGTCATTGATCGCGGGGCATGGGTGTGGGGGGG